>JAFUEE010000011.1 GCA_017464085.1 Pseudomonadota bacterium | reverse complement strand
GCCTACATTATCGAGTATACTGACAATTGGCAAAACACGGGGAGGGCATACATTGATGCAAGTTCTCTCCAAAATTATGTTAGGTGATGTTCGCCGAGACTGGATTTCTGGTTTTTGCGAACTTTTATGGACACTACCAAATCCGGATATGTCGAGGATAACCATGGCGCATGTATCTGTGCCAATAACTATCACTACCATAACAACACCTGTGAAGCGGATTCGCTGCAGAATTGCGGATCACATGGCAATGCCTGTAATGTTGCAAACGCCACAAATACATGTACGGCCGGCCAATGCACTTTTACATGTAATTATGGTTATGAAAAGTCAAATGGCGAATGTGTGCCGGCAACCATGAGGTCGGTATGGAATGTTACCGTTGCCGGTGGCGGTGTTACTTTTCCAATTCAAGGAAGACATGGGACGATAACCATTGACTGGGGAGACAATAATGCAGACACTATCAGCTCAGGGACAGATGTTTATAAAAGCCATACCTATAATCAAGCGGGTACTTATACCATTACGGTGACAGGCCAAATTGATGCTTGGAGCTGTTATAGTACCGTTGTAGGCTTTAGTTTTAAATCTTTTTGTGGTTTAACCAGAACCGAGAATGCTTCTCTTATTAAAATTAAATCCAGTTATCTTATTGAAATTCAATCCTATGGAAATATAACACTTGGTACAAAAGCATTCTATGGGGCAAATCAACTTGTTCGGCTGCCTGCCGAAGGCACCCCTCGATTTGTTAATAATGACTCGAGTTATGCATTTTATGACGCGACCAGTTTCAATCATAATATTGATTTCTGGGATACCTCAAACATCACAAATATGAGCTATATGTTTTATAACGCGACCAGTTTCAACCAACTACTGAACAACTGGGATACCTCAAATGTCACAAATATGAGCTATATGTTTAGTAACGCAATCAGTTTCAACCAGCCGCTAAACAACTGGGATACCTCAAATGTCACAGACATGAACCATATGTTTTGCATCGCAAACGGTTTGTATGATGCATCCAATTTCAACCAGCCGCTAAACAACTGGGATACCTCAAATGTCACAGATATGAGCTTTATGTTTAATGGAGCGACCAGTTTCAACCAACCACTGAACAGCTGGAATGTTTCGAAAGTCACAAACATGGAGGATATGTTTGGTAGAGCGACCAGTTTCAACCAGCCACTGAACAGCTGGGATACATCCAATGTCACAAGGATGTACAGTCTGTTTTGGAGGGCGACCAGTTTCAATCAGCCACTGAACAGCTGGAACGTTTCGAACGTCACAAATATGCAAGGCATGTTTAGTGAGGCGACCAGTTTCAATCAGCCACTGGACAGCTGGAATGTTTCGAAGGTCACAAACATGGCGATGATGTTTTGGAGGGCGACCAGTTTCAATCAGCCACTGGATAATTGGAATATCTCAAACATCTCAAACAGTAGAAACATAGGCGATATATTTAGTCAATCAGGACTTAATCAGGACAATTATTGCCAATTATTTGCAGGCCCCTATGCATCCTATTGGCAAAAGTATAAAAGCGATCTTGGCAAATCATACAGTTGTCCGTAGCAAGCGTGCCATAAAGGCATACAGGTAACAACAAAGGCGGCGAAAGCCGCCTTTGTTATTGTTCCGCCTTTTGTTGCGTGCCTCAAGCCCTCACCAGATAATATCCATTATCACAAGCCCCTCGCTTCACAAAATACTCGCCTAATGCCAATAAAGCACATTATGGAATGGAAAGATATGCCTTGCCAGGGGCATATTCCACTATCATGAAAAACTGGAGGGCAATCAAGGGCATTTACATCAATCTGGGTAACGAGGCTAAATACGCTTTCTGCGTGTTGATGAATATAGGTCGAATAATACCGATTTAAACGCATTCATTCTGTGGGTCTTTGTTTAACGCTTTGATTTCGTCTTCGGTCAGACCTGTGACCTTTTCAATGACATCCATGCTCATGCCGAGCGTAAGCATATTCACAGCCGTTTCTTTTTTTTCTTTGTTCATTCCAATTCTTTCACGCTCATCCCCGTAGCGTGCAGTTACATAATCTTGATCGAATAATGTCGTCATAATGTTCATGATTTCTATCTCCCTTTCTTTCAGATATTGCGTCAAAACTTGTTTATCTCGGCAAACGCGCAACGCTTCTTCGATAGCTTTGCGCGTTCTGCCATATTTCTTTACCTGTTCCGTAAGGACTTTGCAAAACGTGATGTACTGATCGATGATGTCACCGCTCATGCGGTCATAAATTACATGGACTTTGGTGTCGATGTCGCACTGGGCATCGTCTGGAAAATACAATTCTTTGAACGATAGCGTATCGGGTTTATCGCCACGCTTTCCACTGTAAATGACATAAAACTCGGGTTTGGGACACGAGACTTTGGTCGTTGAATAGAGAAACACATTGTGTTCCGTAAAGTAATTATTGAGCGTCTGCCCCCAATAACACAAAAGCCGCAAAACGATGTTTGGCGACCATGAGCTCTGTGCTTCCACCAGAATGATGAGACGATCGCCCACATTAAAGCCCAAGTCGTTATAGGGATGTTCCGCAAGGATGCACCGACAGGTGACAGATTTCAGGTCTTTGACGGTTGTCGTCTTATCCTCAGGATGCAATACTTGATACAGCTCAAGCAGATACTCGGGTATCGAGAACAAATCCGTAAACACGCTGTCCTTTGCGGTGTGTTTAACCTTTACTTCGTCTGTCATCTGTATCCTCCGTAAAAAAGTTCCGGCAGCCCCTTGCCACAGCAAAAGTATAGCGGCGCGCAGAACAAATGGCGAGCCAAATCATTCGCGCGGCGTATGCGCAGCATAGCCGCGCGCCATCGCGCGCCGTATGCCGCAGGCATAGGCAAGCCCCATGTAATGCGTTCGAGAGAGCTAGGAGTTTGTAAAGCCCCTGCTGCATTAGCAATGAATATGCATAGCGAGAAGCGAGGAGAGCTGTAAATGATGTGGCGTTGAATGATATTGTCAAACAAGCGCGCTTCCGGCATGTTGGTAAAAAAGTCAAGGATTTTTTTAAACAGAGTAACCCTGTCGTTCACAATAGACTTATCCACAATTTAAGCGTAAAAGAGTTTTGCAGAGATTTACCCTAACGCTCAATGGAGTAAAGAAAGATGGGAAAAATGAAAGACGAATTGACATTCTACGCATGCGACACCAAAGTTCTCGAAGAGAAGATCATGACGCAGGATCTTCTGATGGGCACAGAACTCGCTGGGGAGCTCGAACGCCTGGGCACATGCCTGGGAACGCTCTATTTTGACTCCCTCTATCTCGGCGATGTGCTCAAAAAGCTCGAAGAGATCAGCGGCGCGCCGTTCAAATTCCTCCTCGGCATGGGCGCGCGAAGGCTCGAGCCCTGCGGCCCGGTCTCCTATTGCGGCCGACAGATCCCCGCTGAACTCGGCGAATACGTCTTCGCCATCGAAAACCTCCAGAAGCTCATGAAAAAAGCCGAGCCTACAGAAAAAGAAGCGGAAATACTCGCCAAATGGAACGCATTCGCAGAAAAAATCAATCTCGATGCCGAACCGGGCTGTCTCGAATCTCTGAAGAAATTCATCGGCAAATTCCGTGACCGCACGCCCGAGCTCATCTCCGTCTATACGAGATGCTGATCCCACATACGAAATACTGATTTACGCAGTGCTCATATAACCCAACAAGCGCGGGCGGAGTGACGCGGTTCACGCGCTCTTCCGCGCACATCAAAGAGGTGTCCTGTGTCGCATTATTCGTTGCATCTTGATCGCTCCCAGGATTTTTATGACGAAGGCAATTACAGCGCCGCCAAAGCAGCAGCTGAAAAAGCGCTGACATACGCCATGCCCGACGAAGGCAATGACGCACGTCGCATCATTGCGCTCAGCCTCAGGAAACTCGAATGCAATGACGAAGCACTCGAAATGATGTGCAAACTCGTCGAAACCGACCCCACCCCGGAAATCTGCGCAGAATATGCCCTCATGTGCGCCGAACGCGGCCATTGCGACGAGAATTGCCGGCATCTCGCGCAACGCGCCATTGAAGAAGATCCCGACCTCTCCAGCGCATACATCGCAATGTTCTGGAATGACGCCGAATCCGGCGACTACATTGAAGCACTGCACAATCTGAAAAAAGGCATGCTCAGAGGTGCCGAATTTTCCGATACGCGCGCCTTCGAAATCGTCAGATCATGGTGCCAGGAGCTTTGCAATCAGAACGAACACGCGCTCGCGTTCAAAATTTCCGAAGCTGTCGTCGATCTCTTCAACAATTTTGATTTCATTATCCTTCACGCACGACTCGCGGAAGTCAACAACGAACCGCGCATAGCCGTCAGCTATTACAAACGCGCGCTCGCGTATCTCAGGCAAGGCTCCTCACTGAGAATCGAAATACTCGAAGCCATCGCGCGCATCGCGATCTGATCCATTAAGACCGGTACTACTGGTCTTTTTTCATCTGCAAATACGCGCGAAAAATCCGCGAATGCTAAAAATAATGCACGTTCAGAACCGCCATCATCATGTTGCATGCGGCATGGCAGAAAATCGCCCCGAGAAGGCCGCCTGACTTGAAGCGCAAAAAACCGAACAGCAGCCCCGGAAAGAACGTCAGCAAACGCGCCACACCACCGCTGGGCAGATGCACAAGCGCAAAACAAGCACTCGCGCAGACAATCGCAAGCGCCGGCGCAAGCCGCATCGAGCGTTCCTTAAAAAACTTCAGAAACGCCGTCTGAAGATATCCTCTGTAAAAAAACTCCTCGGGCAATGCCACACACAAGATCTGCAACGGCACTTCCCAGTACAGCGGCGTTTCAAGCCGGGCATAATTGTCCAGCGAAAACTGAAACGTCATGTCCTGAAGCACCGTGCGCACGAAGTGATTGCCCAGCGCGACGGGGACAAGCAAGATCAGAACGGCGGCCAGCCCCATCAGAAGGTCTTTGCCAGACCAGGTCACGACGACACCGGCCTCAGCCTCATCGCGCGGATGGATATGCCGCACCTCGATAAGCGGCACGGCGATCAGGCCAAACACCGCCAAAAACCACGTGATATCGCTCACCGGAAAGCCCAGATGCGCTGACACAAGATTGAGCACGACCAGCGCGAAACATATCACATAGCAACACAGCGCGCGTTTCATGGCTCAGATCCATTCGCGAATGCCGAATGATGTCTCGGCCATCAGGCGGTGCGCCTTGAGACGGCATATCGGGCTGCTGTCAGACATGACCGCGACCAGAAAACGCAGCACAGGCTCGAGCACTCTCCGGCGCTGCGCCTCATTGTCATGCGCGAGCGCGTTCTGCACCGTCGTCCGGATCGACTGATAACGCAGCCGCCGAATGCCCTCGATCACAAAGGCGGGCAGATTTTCCTGCTGCTGGGCGCACGACGGGCACAAAAATCCAAGCTCCTGCTGGAACCAAGCCGATCGCCCGAGCGCGCCAGCGCACCTTGCGCACAGCTCGAGGTTCGGCATGATCCCGAGCTGATGGAACAAAAAACACTCAAACCACGCAAGGCAAAGCGGCGAAAGCTCATGCGCCGTATTCATCACCGCGAGCACAGACAGGAATGTCGAGAACAGCCCGACAACCGCCGCATCTTTCGGGCATGTATTAGATACCGCCTCGCAGGCCGCGCAGACACACGCATAAGATGACAGATCTTCAAGCACAGCACCGAAGCGCTCGACACTGCACGCCGAAGTGAGCCGCCCCATATCCTGGCCGGGCTTCTGCGAAAACTCGACCTCATAGACGTTCATGAGCTCAAGCCCGTTCGGATAAGCCTTCGAACCCTGGACATGCGCGGCATACGTCGTCACAAGGCGGTCGTCATCCAGAAGCCAGTCCACGACCGCATCCGAATCTTTCACTTTCGTCGTGCGCAGTATCAGCCCGTTCATGACGGATCACATCTCTTCGAGCGTCTCGATGCCGAGCAGGTTGAGGCCCATGCGAAGCACCGTGCCGAGCGCGTCCACGAGCGCCAGACGCGCCGCGCGCACGGACGCATCCTCGCACGTCAGGATCGGATGGCCGGCCTTGTCCGTAAAGATGAACGCGAACGACTTGCACAGGTTGAACAGATATTCGGCGACTTTTGCCGGATCGCTCGATTCGGCCGCCCATCGGATCACGCCCGGGCACTGCATCAGCATCATCAGCACCTTCTTCTCTTCGGGCGTCCTGAGCGCCGCAAGCACCGCAGGATCGACCTCGTCCCGATGCACATAGCCCGCCTTGCGCAAAATCGAGCGCGTGCGCGCATAGTTCATCAGGCAGTACGCGCCCGTGCGCCCCTGCAGGTCGAGCGACTTTTCGGGGTTGAACTCCATCCAGCTCGTCGGCGTGATATTGAGCAGGAAATACTTGAGCGCCGCAAGCGCGATCACCTGCGCCCTGCGCGAAAATTCCGCCTCGTCCGCATCCGCATAGTGCTCGCGGTCAGACTTGTTGTCCATGACCTCGCGCACCAGACGCGCCATCTCCTCGATCAGGTCATCCGTATCGACGACCGTCCCCTCGCGGCTCTTCATGCGGCCGTTGGGAAGCGTCACCATGCCGTACGACAGATGCTCGAAACGCCCCGCAAGGTCCGGGCGCAGCTCTCCCAGAATGCCGAAAAGCACGCGGAAATGGTGATTCTGCTCATCCGCGACGACATAGATCATCTTGTCGTAGCCAAAATCCTTGTAACGCTCGATCGCCGTGCCGATGTCCTGCGTGATATAGACGCTCGTGCCGTTCGAGCGAAGCACGATCTTTTCCCCGGTCAGGCCGATCTTCGTCAGGTCAAACGCCGTCGCGCCGTCCGGCAGGCGGTGGAAGATCTGATGCCTGAGCCCTTCCTCGATGATATCCTTGCCGAGCTTGTATGTCTCGCTTTCGAAATACAATTTGTCAAAGCGGATGCCGAGCGTCTTATAGGTATCCATGAAGCCGTCAATGACCCACGTGTTGAGGAGCTTCCAGACACGGCGCACTTCGGGATCGCCGGCCTCCCATCTGACGAGCAGGTCTGTCGCTTCCGCGCCAAGCTTGCTCTTCGTGTTGAAATACTTGTCCTTCATGTCAGACTTGAACGAAGCGAACAGCTCGGCAGGCGCCTTGCCCTTCTTCTTATCCTCCGGAAGCTTCGCATAATCGTCGAGCGCCTTCTGCGCCTTTTTGCCGGCATCCGACTGCCTGTACGCCTCGAACGCCTCAAGCCCCTCCGCAGACTCCAGCCAGGCCTTGTATTCCGCCTGAAATTCTTTCTCAAAGCGGACATAAAAATCGCCGACGAGATGATCGCCTTTCTTTCCGGCGCTTTCGGGCGTCACGCCTTCCCCGTATTTGAGATACACGAGCATCGACTTGCAGATGTGCACGCCGCGGTCATTGATGATGTTGACCTTCGTCACGTCATAGCCCGCCTTGTCGAGCAGCCTCGACATCGACTCCCCGATCACGTTGTTGCGCAGATGGCCGAGATGCTGGGGCTTGTTCGTGTTGGGGCCGGAAAACTCGATCACGACTTTCTGACCTTTGCGCTCGGCGTCTCCAAAATGCTCCCCATTCCTGAGGATCTCCCCGAGCACGATCTGCGAAAGATTGGACGTGTTGTAAGCCATGTTGAGGTAAGGCCCGCAAGCCTTCACGCCGTCAAACAGCGGCGAACCAGCGAGCTTTTCCGCGAGCGCCGCCGAGATGGCGACGGGGTTGTTCTGCGCTTTGGGCTCGAGATTTTTCAGCTTGCCGCGAAGCGCGAAACACGTCATCGCGATATCGCCGAACTGGTTTTCGGGCACTGGATTGAGGCTGATCTGACCGGCATCGATATCTGCGCCGAGTTCCCTGCATGCGGAAGCAATGGCTTCCACGATCTCATTTTGAAAATTCTGTACGGACATATTCTTCTGACTTCGAAAAATGGAATGACAGCGGCCACGCGGGCCGCGAAAAACCGCCGTGATATACCTAAATCCCCCATGATTGTCACGCGCGGTTATCGTGTTCTTTGCAGGACCGGCGCTATCGGCCCCGCCGATACGCGCCGACGCGCCGGCTATCGGCCCTGCCGATACGCCGGCGCAAACAAAAAAGCGCCGCGTATGCCCTTGCGGCATAGCGGCGCTCACGAGCCGTGTTCACGCTGCGCGTGAACAGGCGAAGTCACACAGACAAGAAGCTATTCGGCTGCACTATCATCAGAGCCGGCTTCACCTTCTTCCGATTTGGCTTCACCATCTTCCGATTTGGCTTCGCCGTCTTCCGACTTGGATCCGCTGTCTTCCGAGTTTGCATCAGCATTATCTTCCGATGTGGCATCAGCCTTATCTTCCGATTTCTCTTCCGATTCAGCCTTATCTTCCGATTTGGCTTCGCCGTCTTCATCCTGTTTGGGATGATTTTTGTCATAGATCAGGCTGCCGACAATGCCGATGACGATCAGGCTGCCGATGACGACGAGGTTCGTCCAGACAGGAAGCGTCTCGATGAACGGCTCAGTCACCGGATGCAGGGACGAGGGATCGAAGCCCGGCGTATGGTTGACCCAGTCATAGACATAATACCCGACAGGCGTGAGAAGCTTGATCGCGACGAAGAGCAGAATCGCGCCGACAGAATACTTGAGGCCGGCGAATTTCTCGAGGATGCTCGCGAGCACGAAGTAAAGCGAACGAAGGCCGAGAATCGCGAAGATGTTCGACGTAAAGACGATGTAAGGATCCTGCGTGATACCGAAAATCGCGGGAATGGAGTCGACCGCGAAGATCACGTCGCTGATCTCGATGACGACGAGCGCGAGCAGAAGCGGCGTCATGAACGTCTTGCCGTCAATCTTGGTGATGAAATGCATGCCGTTGATCTCGGGATGATAACGGAAATGCTTGACCATGAACTTGGTGATCCACTTGTCTTTCGGATCGGTATCGTCCTCCCCGCCAAAAGTCGAATGAATCGCGAGGTAGATGAGGAGCGCGCCGAAAATCCAGAGCACCCATTTGTAGCTGGAGACGAGCGCCGCGCCGCAGCCGATCATCGCGCCACGCATGACGAGCGCGCCCAAAATACCCCAGAACAGCACGCGATGCTGATATTTGAGCGGCACGCGGAAGGAGGCGAAAATCATCGCCATCACGGCGATATTGTCGAGCGACAGGCATTTCTCGATCAGATAGCCCGAGATGTAATTCATCGTCGCCTCGGCCGGATCGTCATGCGCGCCATCGTGCAGGCCGAGGCCGAACCAGTTGTGTTCGTATGAAAAGTAAATAAATACCGAGAAAAGAAGCGCCAGCGCAATCCAGAAGGCCGTCCACTTCAATGCCTCTTTTGTGTCAATTTCATGTATCTTGCGATTTAGCACGCCCAGATCTAGCGCCAGAAGGCCAAATACCAGGACGAGAAATCCAACCCATGGTACCCAGGTCATGGAAACTCCTTGTCAATGTCAAAGCCGGCATGCGCCGGCATATACAAAAAGGCGGCAAACAACCACATACCGCCTCTCTATAAAATAACACGAAACAGCCAGGTTTATCCAATCCAGATACATATACATTTTAACACTTTGTATGCATTTCTTATAAATATATTTCCGGATAACACAAGGCTGTGATACCAAAAGAGCACCCCGAAAGGTGCTCTTTATCAGACTTCATCATGCCTGTCCGGCATCATCCTTCTTTTCTGCATCGTCCTGCTTTTCCGGGGCGCGCTCAGAAACCTTGCCGCCATCGTCTTTTTTTCTGCTTATGCATGCGATCATGCCGCACACAAAGCAGATCGCGCCGAGTATCATGCCGATCAGCGTCACGATATGCGCCGCGCGCGTGACGTTCGTCCCGTCATTGACGGATGCCGCCTTTTTGTCGAGCGCCGCCTGATAAGGCTCCATGCCGAGCTTCTGGTTGTAGCCGACGATCTTTGTCTGGTCGATCCAGATCGTGGGCGCGCCCTCAAAACCGGTATCCTGAATATTCTTGAGGATATCATTGACAGCCGTCAAGGATGCCGGATCGGTCAGGCATGCCTTGAACGCATCCTCGTTGATGCTGCATTCGCGGGCATATTCCAAAATTTTCCCGGTCTCAGTGCTCGGCTCTTCAAACTGGCATTCCGCAAACTCGCTGGCCTTCTTCTGTTTTTCCGCGCAATAATAGGCGATACAGGCCTCTTTGTGGCCACGCAGCGGGATCGTCAAGCGCGTGAAGTTGACGCGCTCCCCATACGTGAGCAGCAGCTTCGTCAGTTCGGGATGAAGCTGGCGGCAATGCGGGCACTCAAAACTCGAAATCTCCACGACATTGATCTTGCCCGGCACATAGAACGACTGGATGTATTCCGGAACGATGATTCCACCAGCCTCATCCTTTTGCTCAGGCGCAGGCTTCTCCATCGTACCGTATGCGATCGGCCCGCACGCCACTGCAAGATAAATCGCGCACCAGAGCACCGGTGGAAAGATTGTACGCGAGGAATCTAAAACCGCTGCATTTTCATCAGTTTCAGAGGCTTCACATGCCGCCAGAAGCTTTTTATTCTGCATCATCAAGCACACCGCCGGGATCACCATGATGAGCGCAGATGTATCGATTCCCATACAAAGCCAGCAGAAGGCATGGATCTCGACCGCCTGCACGATCACGAAAAGCATCGCGCCGAGCGCGCAGCAGATGATCGCAAGCGGAAGCCAGAACGTGCGCAACGGCTGACCCATGAGCTTCAAGCGAGTTTTGGCAAAGAAAAAGCTCGTCAGGAAGAAAAATGAATACGCCAGAAGCCCGAGCGTCGGAAGAAATATGCCATATTTCTGTCCAAACTCTGATTGCGCGACAACTGCACAGGACGCGCCTTCTTCGCAAAACGTATGCGCGACAAAATAATAATCCACCGCCAGCATCGACGCGAAAAACAACGCGCTGAGCGATAAAATCCGAATGGCTGTAAACAGCCATCCCTGTGGAATTTCCCGAACTTTCATATCTTGTTCCTAAGCTTATCCATCTGCAATGTTCTCAGGCACAAAGCCATAAACCAAAACAAATCGCGCGTTTAGCAAAACCACGCCTTGTTGTAAACAATTGCATGCGTCCAAATTGTATTCCCACAAGCCACACGTCCTCTCACATGGCCCCTCACAGCTTTGTGTCGTTGAATGTAGGTGTTAGATATGATAAGGAGACGCCGCCAACATGTGCATCCGCACAAATTTTTCGAGGAGCGAGGCTAAAAATTGAGTTACAGGGAGTCGGTAGAGGCATATCGCCTCAATGCGGACAGGCGCCGCGTCTTTCAAAATCTCCAACCATTGATGCGCGATGAGCATGAGAAGATCATGCTCGCGGACTTTCTCGCTAAAATGCCGTGGAACTATGCGAGAGAAGTCCCTATGGAAGTCATTGCCACGCATTGGAAGCTGTTGCGCAATCAGACAAACTACGACCAGCTTCCAGAAGATGAATCCTTTACATTTCACCACAGCAACTGCGAATCGTGGATCGGGGAGCTTTCCCTGAGCCGCCTCCCGACAGCGATGCGCAACCTGGCGAATCACGATTTTTCGCCGCTTCAGCGCATTTTTGGCCATGAGAACGGCCATCTCGCGATCGCGATCGCGTACCACAAGACCGAGACCCAGAAGAAAGGCTATCCGATCGACCCGCCGGCATGGAGCGGCACGATCAAGCGCACGACGCTGAACAACCGCAAGCAGTCCTCGAGCATTTCGTTCGACCCCGTTGTCATGGAAAATTCCACGCTCTTCCGCATCGAGGTCTTCAACTCCCCGCAATCAACGGTATTGCGCAAGATCTGCGAGATTCTTCAGCGCCATCAGCTCATTCCGGCCTCTGTGGACATCTGGTCGACGAGCAACGGCTGGACCGGCTCCCGCAAGATCAAAGAGCGCCACAGCCTGGAAATCGAAGTCCGAGATTCGCTCGAGGACGAGATCATCCAGTCGCTCAGAGACGACATTTTCCGCTATCTTGTCGCCCTTCTGAAAGTCCATTCGCTGTTTGACATCATCGGGCCGGCCATGATCGGCCCGAGCAGCTCGCATACCGCTGGCGCATGCCGCATCGGCCAGCTCGCTCGCCATATTTTCCTGGCCCTCGAAGACGCCGGGCATTTCAAGAAAATCGATTCGTTCGAGATCAAGCTTTTCGGCTCATTCCGCGACACAGGCCCCGGTCACGGCACCCATATCGCGCTCGGCGCGGGGCTCAAAGGCCTGCCGCCAGACTCCCCAGACCTCAAGAAAGAAGGCGCCATCGAAGTCCTTCAGGAATCGGGCATCCCCTGGCGCCGCAAGAACCAGGTCATACCGTTCGCCGGCTTTCTCGCAGCCACGCCCGACGAAGACCGCAAATACATCAAGCAGCAGGGCGACTGCATCAACATCGCGGAAATCATCGCGCAGACAGACGAAGGCCCGTTCCTCGTCGCCGGATTCTCGACCGGCGGCGGCATCGTCGAAGTCCGTTTTATCAACAACTCTCGCTTGGTGCCGAGCATCTCCGGCAAGCGCGATCTCTGGATCGGCCAGCCGCCGCTCGCGTCAAAGCTCAACCTCTCGCAGCAGACGATCAAAAACGGCGGGAAAATCGCCCGCATCTATCCGCAGCGCGCCCCGCTCGATGAATTCACGCTCGTCTTCAACACGTTCGACGAAGCCCTCGAATACGCCAAAGACACCCAGAAATCGCTCCTCCGCATCGCCCTCGAAATGGAAGCCAAGCTCCAGGGCACCGACGAGGCCGCCGTCATCCAGAACATGACCGATCTCTGGAAAATCATGAAAGAATCCGTCCACGCCGGCCTCTCGAACCACGAAAAGAGCCGCATGGGCCTTTCAGGCGGCGATTCGAGCCGCCTGCTCGCATACGTCAAGCGCGCCAATTATGTCTCCTTCCACACGCTCGCATCCGTCTATGCGATGGCATCCGCCGAAACAAACGCCCAGATGGGCCGCATCGTCGCCTGCCCGACAGCCGGCGCGTGCGGCATCATCCCCGGCGTTCTGCTCGCCTGGCACGATGTCCACATCGACCTGGGCTGCAACCCCGACATGCTCGAGCGCAAAGTCGTCGAGGCGCTCATCGTCTCCGCATTCATCGGCATGATCTTCTATGACGACATCCCGACGGCCGGCGCCACGCTCGGCTGCCAGGCTGAGATCGGCATCGGCGCCGCCATGGCTGCCGCCGCCGTCGTGCAGCTCCACGACGGCTCCCCGGAAGAAGTCGTGCACGGCGCGATCCTCACGATCAAAAACTGCATGGGCCTCGTCTGCGACCCCGTCGCCGGTCTCGTCGAAGTCCCCTGCATCAAGCGAAACGCCATGTTTTCGAACTTCGCCATCACGGCCGCAGACATGTCGCTCTCGGGCATCCGCTCGCAGATCCCCCCTGACCAGGTCGTCCTCGCGGTCAAAGAAGTCGGGGAGCGCATGAGCTCGAACTATAAGGAAACCGCGCACGGCGGACTCGCGACAACGCTCAACGGAAAAGATATCGCACGCAGATTCGACGAGGTCTGCAAGGGGCTTTTCTGCTCCTCATGCGGCATCTGCGGCTGATTTTTCCTGGGGCAGCCTGACGCGCTTCGCGCGCACGGCTGCCCTGCCCGCCCTTCTCGCTGGCGCTCGTACAGGCGGGCGGGCGCGCCTATGGCGGAACCGGCACCATACGGCGCGCCCCGCAGCCCCGCACATCGTGCCGGAAATTGTCCCCCACGGATTCACCAGAAAAAAATGCCGCCAAGCGCCATCGCGCCGGCGGCATCGCACGTTCATGCGCGCACTCACACTGTAATGGAAAGATATCCGAAAAAGTACGCGCACACACCGATGACGATCAGCCCCACCAGAAGCGCGCTCACGACAAAAAGGGCTATTTTAATGCCATCCGCACGCCGACGCGAGCGGCCTGTGTGTTCGGCATGCCGGATGACCTCTGTCGGATCCATGCTGATCGCCTGAAGCCCGAGCTGAGTCTTCTCCTCGCTCTTTTCATCACGCGTTTTGCTGAGCATGCCCATATTTGCAAGGTCAGTATCATTCTTGCGGGAATCAGAAAGCACCGAAGGCGGATCGCTGATTTCCTCGATGTGCTGCAGGGCATCAAAAAATTCGCCGGCATTTTTGTAACGCTCCGCCGGATTCTTAGCGCACGCGCGCTTGAGCATCGCTTCAACTGCCGTATCCTGGAGATCTGGCGGGAATTCGAGATCCTCATAAGTCTGCTTATAAGCGACATCAAAGAGCGACATGCCCTGAACTGCTTCCTGCCCCGTCAGAATCTCATAAAAAATCAGGCCTGCGGCATAAACGTCAGTCCACGGGCCGAGCTTGCCCTGTTTGAGCTGTTCAGGTGCCATATACTGAGGCGTACCGTACACCCTGCGCGAATCCACGCATGTCAGGTTCTGCTTGGACTCATCTTCCGTGTCCCCCAATGCTTTTGAGAGACCGAAATCAAGAATCACAACCTGATCGGCATAGCCTTCTTTTTTAGAAAGCATGATGTTGGCAGGCTTGAGATCGCGGTGCACAATCTGCCGGCGATGCGCTTCCATGAGGCCGCTCAAAAGCTGAAGCATCAGGTTCTTGGCCTTTGGGAATTTCATCGGGCCATACTGCGAGAGCCTGTCATCCAAACGGGCCCCCTTGACGAGCTCCATCGTCATCCACAGGACGTGATGCTCGAGCAGACCGCTGCTATATAGACGGACGATATTGGGATGTTCAAGTCGCGAAACGATATCAATCTCGCGTTCAAAGCGCTTTTCGATATCCTCGCATTCCGATTTGGCGCTTGGCAGAATCAGCTTGAGCGCTTCTTCACGTCCGAGCGTCAGGTTTTTAGCGCGATATACGGCACCAAACCCGCCCTTTCCCAACAGTCCAGTCACCTGATAGTTGCCGACGACATCGCCGATTTCCGGAAGCTCAAATTTATCCGCATGATCCCATCGGTTGTCACTCATCTCGAATGACATCGTCTTTTCAAAGACTGACTTGGGCTGCACCGGCTCATTCGACATATCCGGCGCGACTTCTTCCACATCAAAGACAATGGGTTCCATGGGCTGCAGCTGTGGCGAATGACCTTTTTTAATCACAGTCACATTTTTTTCGCCCCCGACCGCATCCAGATTAATCTGGGTCTTCTCAAAATTGGCCTCGACATCCGGCACCGAACAAATTTCGGAAACACTGCTTTCTGTCTGTTCCCAAGGCTTTTTGTCCTCTGCATTGACAGCCGAGCTGACATCGCTGATCTCGATGGATGACGAAATTTTCTCAGGCTTTTTGGTATCGACAATGCTGCTGATCGCGCTGATCTCAATAGAATCAGAATCTTTTTTAGAAGCCGAATCTATTTTCTCGGGATCAATCACATCACTGACCGCGCTGATCTCAATAGAATCAGAATCTTTTGAGAGCACATGCGGCGTGGACTTCTCCGCTTTACTGACAGGCGCCACATCTTTCTTTGCGGGCTCTGCGTCTTTCTTTGCAGGCGCTTGAGAGTTTTCAACCGCAGATGCACTCGCTTTGATATCCTCCATCCCCAAGGTCACAGACTCAGTTGTACGTTCAGGCGTAACATCCGAAGCATCGGTTTGGTTGACATCATCATTGGCTTCGGCAGGCTTATTGTCTGCTGCGGCTTCAGCAGGCTTATTGTCCGCTGCGGCTTCAGCAGGCTTATTGTCTGCTGCGGCTTCGGCAGACTTGTTGTCCGCTGCGGCTTCAGCAGGCTTGTTGTCCGCTGCGGCTTCGGAGAGGCTGGCTTTCATGCCGAGTTTTAACCCATTCAGATTTTTCCCAGCCCCATTGCCATTCTCTTTCAAATCGCTTTTCGGGGCAGAAAGAGACGGAAGCTTGGAGGCTAATTTATTCGGCTTTAGCTTTGAGCGAATATCCGCAGAGTCTTCCGCAGAGATATGCAATGTCGGCCCCAGAACAATCCCCTTGCCCTGAGCCCCCTCTTTGCCCGTCCCTGGTTTCGCGTTTTCTTCATTTCCTGACGCTTTTGAAAGCGCTTCCTTTTTCTCCGATTCGATTGAAGGCGTTTCCGAATGCTCGAAATCATCTAACGATGCAAAATCAAACAAGGAATCCAAGTCGAGTTCCTCTGAAAACAGCAAGCCCTCCCCCTTCTGTTCAGCGCCATCTGAAGCTTTATCTAGCGCCCGGTTCTCTTTTTCAGCCAAAATGTCGTGTTTATCATTCATTATTTTGCATCCTCGTTAGGAAAACATACACGCCTAACATACACACATTTGCGCTAATCGGCAAATATTCGCATCACTCTCCCACAGTTTATGGTATGGTACATGAAGGCGTTCAGCAGAACGTGCAGAAACAGTATTAACCGAACGTGCCATCCGCCTTTTCCACTGACGAGCACCAGTTTGAATTCATGTCACGATATGCCGTCATCTCCATCATATTCCTGACCGTTGGGTCTCTGCTTCTGCTCAGCGCATTGATATTCGTCTGCCTTGAGAGATACCGATTTGCGGCGGGCTTTTTGATACTAGGCCTTGTCTTTTACCGTATCAGCACGACTTATGCTCGCTATGATATCGCAATATCCGGGCGACAAAAAGCGTGATTTTTTTTCGATATAATTCCATGCGACCGTTTACACGTATTCTCCAGATTTCATTTCTGTTCACAGCCATATCGCTCTGCGCCTGCCAGAATTCAGAAGCCCCGCAGCCAGAAGCGCAATCGCGCTACCGCACAGGGGAGCTTCCAGCCCAGACCCCAGAGCTTTTGCAGGCAGAGTTTTCAGCATACAGGGCGCAACATCCGGAGCTCGATGAAGCCTCGGCACGAGATGCCTTTGAAGAGATTCAGCTTCTGAGCAGCCTTTATCCGGACGCGCGCACAGCGATCTGGGCTGACCGGCGCGCGCTCGCACGCGCCTGGCTCAAGCGTGAGGTCGAAGACGTTTACCATCCGGACACAATCGACGACGCATTTATTCAAAGTGCGATCGACGCATACGCATTCAAGAGCGGCCATCCAGCGCTCGTGACTGCAAGCCATATCCTCATTCGACCAGATACAGTGACGACGCCTGAAAAGCGCCGCCAAGCGCTTGAAGCAATACGATCGGACCTGATTCAGTCACAGACCTATACGAATGAAGCGCTTTCTGCCGCAGCGCAACGCCTGACACGCGCGGGTTTTCGCGTGGACATGAATCCGGATCTCACTTTTCCCAGGCACGCCATGAAATCTTTTCTAGGGGAAAGCCTTTCCTATCAGGCTGTTGTCGAGCCATTCGCTGATGCCGCCTTCAAACTCTCCGAAAGCTCCCCCTTGAGCCCTGTTGTCGAATCCGAATTCGGCTATCATCTGATTTTGTTCAGAAACCGTACGGAAGAAAAAAAAGCGCATCTGCCTCAAGACAGGGATTTCATGGTGTCGCGCATCGTGCACCAAGGCCGCACGCTCGGCTTTGCCCAACAACTCGAAGAAGCGATGCAGGCCGTGCCCATCCGGATCAACCAGGAAAAAATCGGGAAGCTCACATCAACCAAACCGAACTGAGCTCAAACGATGGCTGTGTTCAATGTCTGTGGTTATGAGAAAGGCTGCCGGCAATAGAAGGTAGGCAGCAGCGCGCATGTCATTGAACAGCGCAAAAAAAACGCGCCCGAAGGCGCGTTATTTCAGCAAGCGAGGATCACTTTGCAGGATGATTGTGCAGTTCTGCGGCTTCTTCTGCATCGAAATAGATGATGCGCTGGCAGTTCTGGCAGCACTCGAGAGAGTTTTGTCGCTGCAGGACGATATAAGCCTGAGGCTGTAATTTCATGTGACAGCCGGTGCATGTGCCGCCCGAAGCTGAGACGACTGCGGCTCCCGAGCGCTTGCTGCGAATGAAGCGATACCTTGCGAGGAACTGCGGCTTGATCGTCTTAGCGATGGCATCTGCTTTTGCTTTGAGTGCATTGACCTGATCTTCGATGGATGCAGCCGCCTCATCGACTTCTTTTCTGGCGACATCGATTTCAGCTGAAAGTTTTTCGTAAGCTTCCCGCATCTCGACATCTTTTCCGTCAGCCTCAGCGAGCGCTTTCTGAAGCTTTCCGATCTCGTCCTCGACAGAGCTGATAATTTTCTTGAAGTTCTCAGCCTCGCGTTCCAATGCTGCATAATCGCGGGAATTTGTCACCGCATTGAGTTTTTCGTTCGCATGTTCGAAATCATGCTGAGCTTTTTCGAGCATATCGCGTTTGCTCGAGAGTTCCGCTCTGGTATCTTCAAGCTTCTTCGTATGATCATCGAGCATCTGCTCGAGTTCCTGAAGATTTTCGGTATCCGCATCTACTTTTTCGCGGCGTTCATCCACTCTGACGCGAAGCGCCTCCTGTTCGAGATCGATCTTCTGAAGCTCGATCAACTTTTCAAGCTGCTCTTTCACTACCCGTCCCTTCAAAAACGAAAATAGCTCGTTGCGGAATAGTCTGCAACGAGCTAAGTCAGCTAAATATCATGGAGCCCAATGCTGAAGTCACGATCAACTCGCGTGTCTATTTTTCGCATCAAGATGCCCCTTCCCTTCAAAAAGACATGGACCCACAGGGACTTGAACCCCGAACCCGCTGATTATGAGTCAGCTGCTCTAACCGATTGAGCTATAGGTCCAAAGACACTCACACAGCATCTCATCAATGCTGCAAGATGCCTTATACCCCAAACTGCATCACCTTGCAAAGAAAAATTACTACTAACGCTTTTCACTGAGGATTTATGCCAATTTCCCGAATTCTTTTTGCGTTTGCAATGCACGACACACAGCTGTGCTGTATGGATGAAAAGGAGAGGATAATCTTTAAACCCTTTGCCCCAAAATATGGTAGAAGCATCGCCCGCGACCAGGACTGCGCCACTACGCTGAGGCGGACAACGCAGTCCTGTGCCAGCGTTCGCCAAGGAATGTCATTGAATTGCGCGCAAGCGCCCCTTCCCACAAGTATCTATGCGACATCAGATTCAGAAAACCCTCGATACGCTCCGCCCGATGCTTCAGGCCGACGGCGGCGACCTCACCTTTGTCGACTACTTCAACCGCATCGTGTACGTGAAGCTGACAGGCGCCTGTGAAGGCTGCCCTCATGCCAACCTGACGATTCAGAACGGCATCGAGGCCAAGCTCGTCGAGCTGTACCCCGAAGAAGTCCTTGAAGTCCGTGACATCACATTCGAAGACTGATCCCATCACGCTCCGGCATAACACACTGATCTCAGCTGAAGGAATACAGACAGATGAAGGAAAAATCACTTCACATCACGAATGCCATATTGTTTGACGAAGACATGCCCCTCCAGGGCGACCGCGAAGTGCGCGACATCACGGTGCGCGACAACATCATCACCGTGACAATCGCTGTATCGCGCGAGAACACGATTGCCGACCGAGTGTCCATGGAAGATGCGATCCGTGACGGCATCCAGGCGGAATTTCCGGAAGCCGAGGTTCGCATCATCTCTTTGGCGATTGATGGCGAGGACGAGCCTGTGGGCAACTGCGAACACGGCGGGCATAGTGGCGCGAGCAAAGAGCTTCCGCCGAAAAAGGCAATCCCCGGCGTCAAACACGTATGGCTGGTCAGTTCTTGCAAAGGCGGCGTGGGCAAGAGCACAGTGGCCCTGAACACGGCGCTCGCACTGAAAGCCGCCGGACGTTCCGTCGCGCTTCTCGACCTCGACCTGTACGGCCCGAGCATTCCCTCCCTTGTCGGCACAGACCTCCCCCCGATCGTCGTCGGCAACCTGATCGTGCCCCCGGAAATCCACGGCATCTCCGTCCTGAGCATCGGCTTCATGACTGAAAGCACCCAGCCGCTGATGTGGCGCGGCCCCATGCTTTCCGGCGTCATCAACCAGCTCCTCTGGGAAGTAGACTGGTCCGGCCATGACGATCTCGTCATCGATATGCCGCCCGGGACCGGCGACACATACCTTTCAATCCTCCAAAGCATCGAAGTGGACGCAGCCGTACTCGTCACAACCCCGTCGGAACTCGCGTTGAGCGATGTCAGACGCGGCGTGGGCGTGTTTGAACCCTACAACGTCCCGATCGCCGGTGTCGTCGAAAACATGGCCACCTATAACTGGGAAGGTCGCGAAGCCGTTCTGAAGCTCCTCGATTCGCTCAAAATCGACAGCAGCTCCAAAGAGTCGCTTGAGCGCATCAAGAAAATCCTCGAAACGACTCGCTCGATCCGCATCTTCGGAAATCACACCAAGGAAATGTGCGACGACGTCAAGCTGCCGCTCATCACCTCGATCCCGCTCGACATCGCACTGCAGAATGACAACGATTCCGGCACGCCGTACATGCTCAACCCCAAAAAGGCTGAAATCCAGAAGGCCTTCACCGATATCGCGTCATTCCTCATCAAGCGCGCGAATGACTGATTCATGAGGACTTGAACGCGTGGGGGCTTTTTCCTTTCTGATTCCAAGACAAAAAGCCCCCGCCTTTCCGCAAGAAGCGCCCTCAGCCGCATCCGCGAAATCAGAAGGCTCTGTCTGCCAGCCGTTGGCCAGCCCTCAAACAAGACATTAATGTCATACCCTGGAGCAAACCCATTCTTTATGTTCTGCCTTGCCGTCACGCCCAGATCAGAGGCGCGCATGACGGCACCTGTTTTCCCAAACCTCAGGTTTGCCCTTCGTCATATAAAGGAAGGTCTGAACAATTGCCGTTTTTTGGACAATAGTATTTCAGACGCATAAGTTTTGTGCGGGCGAGACGCCCGCATCCCCAGGAGGTTTTCCGCTGGAGCACGAAACAAGCGAATTACGCAAGAGAGACGCCCGCATCCCCAGGAGGTTTTCGAATTATTCAGAGCTTCCTAAATTTAGCTCTGTACACCAAATAGTAACGAAACTTTGCCATTTTGACTTGAATCAGTGTTTTATTTAGGGCAAGATAAAATGGTCTTGTATCGTACTCCCTTTTTCACTGAGGGAACCAGCAGCGAGAGGTGAACATGAGCGTCGGCGAAAATATTAAAAAACTTCGTGAAAGCAGATCACTTACGTTGGCGGAATTTGCCGCGAAAACAGGCATGGACGAAGAGACCTGCGAACGCATAGAAGCCGGCAGCCGGCCGCTGACATCCTCAGAAGTCCATACGATCTGCAAAGCGCTTGACGTGACCTTTGATATGCTCGTCGCCGCCCCTAAGCCGGCCAAAAAGGCGTCAGACGAAGAAGCAGGCGGTTCAGTCGTCATGCCTATGGAAGAGCTTCAGAATCTTCTGGGCAAGATGAAGGAATAGCGCGTCCCCTCACGATCAGCCGGGATCAGACATTCGCCCGTATCCTGTCCGGTACGGGCATTTTTGTATCCAAACAGAGGCTTTTTTAGCCTATTATTGCTCAGATAGCCCATTTTTTTGATTTTTTGGCATCAAACTTCCATATTATCCCAGACTGACTGTCCTCGCGTGGGGACCACAAAGAAATGATTTATTGGCTCTAAATAAAGGAATCTCGCGATGAAAAAAGCTTTGATCATTAGTTTTCTGACAGCCCTGACCCTGACATCGATGTCATGCTCAGACGACAAGAAAGCGCCAGAGCTGTGTTCTGCCAAAAATTATCCGGTGTGCGACGGCGACACGCTTCTGACCTGCGATGACAACCAGCGCGAAAAGAGCGAAATCTGCCCGGCAGGCTGCATTGGCGAAAAAGGCCACGCGGAATGCAAAAAAACGGAGAACAATGATTCCGGGATCAGCCGCCCGTCCGAGCCCGGCACAACCCCCGCAGGATGCGGCGATATCACCGCGAAGGGCATCTGTGACGGAAATGTCGCGAAAGTCTGCTCAGACGACAAGATCAAGTCGCTCACATGCGGCACCGGCACGCACTGCGGTGCCGGCGATGACGGCGTAGCCACCTGCCTGAGGGATGAGCCCAGCGAGCCGAAGCCGCCTGCAACGGAATGGAATTATCAGTCCGGCGATGCCTGCGGCAGCATCACCGTGAATGGCGCATGCTCCCCGGACGGCACCAAACTGGCCTATTGCAATGACCAGAACAAACTCACGGTGCAGAACTGCAGTCCTGCATGCGCCGTCATTACGGACGTAGCCGACTGCTATGAGCCCTGCCCGGCCGACCTGGACCTCGTCGGCCAGTGCACGGATATCGGCTTTGAATACTGCAACGAGGACAACCTCCACGTCATCCGCACCTGTGACGAAGGCTTCCACTGCGGCAAGCATGAGGACGGCTATTACACGTGCCTCGAAGATGTGTAAGTTCAGCCGCTCGTCACAACGCACATGAGTCGCATGCGCCCTGCCGGGCGGCATGCGATTTTTTTTGCCCATCGCGAAGGGAAGCCTGTTAATTTGAAGGAAGCGCGGGCGCATCGGCTGCAGAATAGCGGATGCCGGCGCGTATGAAATAGCGCCGGCCGCGTGCCGTGTGAAACAGGCACGCGCCCTATGATCGTCTGAAAGACGGTCATAGGGGATAAAACGTCCTAAACAAATGTCGCACGATATGATATCATTATATAACGGGCGTGCTGTGGAGGCATCCCCCTTATGGACTGACCTGGGCATCTTATGACTGACGTTGAAAAAATCGAGCTTCCAAATCCTGGCGACCGTCTGGCCGATCGCTATACCATCCTTCAGCGCGTGAGCCTTGGCGGTTTTGGAGCAGTCTACCGTGCGCTTCAAGACAATCTGGGGCGCGATATTGCCCTGAAAGTGCTGCAGCCGGATGTCGTGAGCAACAATTCGGACTATGTGGAGCAATTCCGTCAGGAGGCGCTCCTGACCAGCCAGCTGCGTCACCCGAACACGATCACGATATTCGATTATGGCCAGACAGAAACGGGCCTTCTGTTTCTCGTCATGGAATGGCTGGACGGCAAGACGCTGACAGAAGTCCTCAAAGAGGAAGGCGCGCTGAGCTATGACCGCTGCCTGAACATCAGCAACCAGATACTGAAGTCGCTGAGCGAGGCGCACGAGCGCGGCATGGTGCACCGGGACCTGAAGCCTTCGAACCTGATGCTGTGCGTGCAGTATGGGGAGCAGGATTTTGTGAAGGTGCTCGACTTCGGGCTTGTGAAGAATCTGTCGGACGAGACGCTGAGCATCCGTGGCAAAGCCGTCGAAGCGCCGCATTTCACGGCAAAGCGGAGAGCGCCCGGCACGCCCCATTATATGGCGCCGGAACAGGCGATGGGCAAGGGGACGACGACATCTGCGGACATCTATGCGTTCGGCCTGATCCTGTACGAGATGCTGACAGGCCGCAGAGCGATGGACGGCACGGACAAGGTAGAAGTGCTGCTCAAGCAGGTCCGCCAGCCGGTGCCGCCGCTTCCGGAAGAGCTTCGAGACACATTCCTTGGGCGCATCGTCATGCGGTGCGTCGAGAAAGACCCGCTCAAACGCCCGCAGAATGCCGGCGCGCTTCTGCGCGATTATCAGCTCAACGAGGAGACGCGCGGCATCGAGATCAAGAATTCCGATTTTGAGGCCGCCGCGCGCTGGAAGAGCCTTGCCGCGCCCGGCATGAGCATGGTCTCAGAGATCAGCTCGTCGCTCAAAGATATCTTTGTCGGGCGCACGTCCGAGCTCGACGAGTTCCGCTCGATCGTGAACAAAGGCATGAACGAGTGCACGGGCATGGCGCTCGTCGTCAACGGGCAGACCGGCATCGGCAAGACCTCGCTCGTCAACAAATTCGCGGATATCTTCCTCGAAATGACGCACGGCCTGATGCTCAACGCCGCCTTCCTGCCGCAGAGCTATCTGTCTTATTCGGCGATCCGCATGGCGCTCAAGAAATTCCTGTCAGTCCAGTCGGACGACGCCTCGGACGCGCAGATCGAGATCAAGCGCGCGCTGAACAGATACGATATTTCCGACAGCTATCTGATCACATTTCTGACCCATTTCATCGTCGGCAAATTCGGCCAGTCGAGCGACGAGCGCGACCAGGCTGAGCTCCGCGTCGAGGAATTCTTCGACCTCCTGTCGCGCATCACCCCGGTCATATTCATCGTGGAAAACATCCACTGGGCGGACACAGACAGCCTGAACCTGCTCTGGAAATGCGCTCTCCTGGCAGTGACGAAGCACCGCCCGTTCTTCCTCGTCGCGACCTACCGCACCCAGGAACTGCACAACAACCGCGAGCTTCAGATGCTCCTCGAGCGCCTCAACCGCCTCGACCATGTGGCGTACCGCGAGATGCAGCTCGCCTGGCTAGGCAAGAAAGACTGCGCGGCAATCATCGAAAACGCCGTCAAGATGCAGCGCCCGATGGCCAACCAGTGCATGCAGCTCTCCAAAGGCAACCCGCTCTTCCTCAACCTCGTGCTCCGATATATCGTCGACGAAAAGGCGAACTCCAATCCGGACGATCCGCAGACGCTCGTCATCCCGAACTCGATCGAAAAAATATCGCTCAAGCGCATCGACCAGATCGTTCGCAAATACAACCAGCCGGAATACCGCGAGATCCTGCGCCGCGCCGCGCTCATCGGGGAGACATTCTCGCTGTCGACGGTGGAAGCGCTGCTCCGTCGCGATGGCCAGTACAACCTGCTCGACCACACGAGCCGCGCGCTTGAGGTCTGGCGCCGCGAAGGAATCCTCCGCCGCCAGTGGGATGCCGATATGTCCTTTGAATTCGTGCACCCGCATGTCGTCGATTTCTTCAACGCCGACTCCACCCCGGAACTGCACCTCAATGTCGCGCGCACCAAGGAAGCACTCGCGGCGACTGATGTCTTCATCAACCTCGACGATATCGCGCGCCACTTCAAGCTGGCCGGCGACAAGAAGAACGCCCTCCGCTATCTCGAGTTCGCCGCCAAATCGGCCCTCCAGAACTCGAACCTGCTGAAAGCGCGCAAGCAGTTCGAGGAAATGCTGCCGCTCTTCGGTTCCGACGAATCCGTCGACACGATGAAAACTGTCTATTACCAGCTCGGGGAACTGACGCTCAGGCTCTCGGAATTCGGCCCGTCGCGCGACTACTTCAACAAGGCGATTTCCCTGGCGCACACGATCGGCGACCACCAGCTCGAAGGCCTTTCCTACTGCGGGCTCGCGGAGCTCGCGCTCGCGCAGAACCAGCTCGAGGAGGCAAGCGCCAACTATAACCATGCCAAACAGGCCCTGCCCAACGAAGATCCCAATGTCCAGAGCAAGCTCCTGCTCGGCATGGGCAAGCTCTCAAAGCTCAAGGCCGACTGGCAGGCATCGCTCGCGTGCTTCCAGAAAGCCTATGATTACAGCTCGAACGCCGCCAATTTCGACCTCATGGGCAACGCGCTCTACGAACTCGGCGTGATTTACTACTCGCTGGGCGCCGCGCGCCAGGCGCATGACTGCTTCATCGCCGCGCAGAAGAATTACCAGACCGTCGGCAACACCGCCGACGAAGCGAGCGTCCTGCTCGCTCTGACAAAAACTTACAGCATCTTCATGCGCCCGGACGACGCGCACCTCTCAAACGAGAACGCGATCGAAATCTACCAGAAGCTCGGCGACCAGCTCGGCTTCGCATACGCGCTCGCGCAGATGGGCGACCTCAGCATACAGCAGCTCATCTATGACGAGGCGCAGAAGTTCATCCTCCGCGCTGTGCCCCTCTTCAAGGATTTCCACGATCCCATCGGACACGCGCAATGCCAGATGCTCCTCTCTTACGGGGAGCTCGTCCACGGCCAGTTCGACAAGGCGCGCACGCTCGCGGAACAGGCATACGAACAGTACCAGAAGACAGATGACTTCGGCGCCCAGATCCGCCTCCTCACGCAGCTCGGCACGATCAGCATGTACCAAAATGATCTCGACGACGCTCAGGAAAAATTCACGCAGGCTGAAATGCTCCTCGATGTCCAGCAGTCCAACGCCGGACGTCCTCAGCTCTACATCAAATCCGGCCTGCTCTGCGAATGCAAAGGCGATTTCGCAAACGCCGAAAAATATTACAAGGCAGCGCAAGACATCGCGCAGCAATGCGAATACCTCGAACAGGTGTACATCGCGCGCCTCAATGTCATCAAAATCAACGTGTACTTCTCCCCGGGCCGCTGGTACTACGAAGAGCTTCTCAAAATCGCGAACGAATCGCGCACATACGGCCTCAAGATCGCACAGCATCAGGCCCTGATGCTCCTCGTCTGGTTCGAAGGCGTCTATGGGGAGCAGCGCACCTGGGAAAACCTGATGAACGAACTCATACGTTTCGTCCAAGTCCAGCGCCTCCCGTTCACCGGCACCATACGCATCTTCGAGTTCATCGTCGATGTCGTGCGCTATGTCAGCCAGGATACCGCTGCCGCCCTGCATCGCAGCGCCGGCTGGATCCGCCATTCCCTGAACCCCCACGCACAGTAAACGCGCCCTGCCCCGGCTCGTCAGACGTGCCACGGACTGCCTTTACAAGGGACGCGGCTATCTGCGATACGCCGCGTTTTCGGGCGCGGCTATGCCTGACTGCGATACGCCGCGCCAAATCCCCCTGGCGCCCTCAGACGCTGCTGCCCTGCCCCCGGGCACAAGCGCACAAAGCCCCTCGCGATCCATGGCAGCTCAAAATTCGCTCGGGAAAATCCGCGAAACGCCTCTGCTTGCAATTATTCAAAGCATGGCCGGCCAGCTTATTCGCTGGCGCTCCAAAGATAGCCGCGCTTCATCCCACACATCCGTCCGCAGCCACATTCCCAGCTGCCTTGCAGTCAGAGCGCTATTCCGAACAGATAATATCCAAGCCATTGACGACGCAGACGCCATGCGGATTTGGCGAACACTTGACATTCAGGCCGGACACTTTGCAGTCATAGCCGCAGGCCATGTTCAATCCGGCACTCGCGCATTCAGCTTTTCTGCGCGTGCGATAGGGCGGATCCCAACAATACACATTTAAGCCCACCGCAATGCATGCGCCCACAGGCGTTTGGGCACACGCGACATTCAGGCCTGCGGTCACACAATCATAGCCGCAGGCCGTGTTCAGACCGGCAGACACGCATTCCGCATCGGCAAACGCCGAACTGCTCAGAAAACAGGCAAAAAAGCTGAGAGGAATTGCTAACCATTTCTTTGACATCTCGAATGCTCCTAAGTTTAACTCAAACAAAAAACAGCCTTTCAAATGGCTCAGTGCATTCACTGCAAATGAAATGCCAACAGGTTCCAAAGATTGCAAGTGCCAAGAAGCAAAGACGCCCCGCCCGAAAAAGGCTGCTCAGGCAACAAAGCACCTATGATATCCCCCTCACGGCAGAACAGCAGCAAAGCGAGCGCCGAACGAAACGGGCGGTGTATTGGCGAAGCCAATAGCCGCCCGAACGAACCGTATCGCCGCAGTGCGGCGATAGGGGCGTGAAAAAAATCATTGATCGAGAGAGGGAAATTTGCTGTTCTCGTATGCATAATCGAGAAGCCTTCGATAGCTGAGCGTTTCAAAGTCTTCGGAACATCGGGCTGAGACTGATAATAATCGTTTTCTTCGAGGAAATCATCCGTGCGGTAGAGCTGTTCGCGAAAGCCGTCCACGCCTGATCATCGTATAATCGCCATCGCGATTTTTGCTGTTTTCTGCTCGGATGCCAGCCAAACCCTTTCATATCATCGACCTTTATAAAAGAATTCATCATCAATGCGATGAGCAATAGAATTCCGCACCAAGCAATGGTTGTCAAAATACGTGATGAAAATTTATCTTCAAGATTTTGAGCAAGCGCACAAATCTTCTTTTTAGAAATAAGGCAAAGCGTCAAATATATCAGCGGAATAAAAAAATAAAGCCACTGAAGAATACGCACCACGGGCATCAGTCCTCAAGGCATCGCCAACAAAAGCCGTCGTCTTTGAAAAGATATTATACGCCTTGAGCATTTCGATAGAATAGTGCATGCCCAAAATACATAATATGAAAAATACCAAATAGCTCATCAACTCACCCAATCATCTCCCATAGCTTGTTCCTCCCCAAGCAATGGAGATTTGAAATTAATAACACGCCTGCAAAACAAAATCTTTTATTTTCAGAACTAAATTTTTCGGCTGCATTGTGAAAACAAAAAAGCGCCCCGACGGGGCGCCTGACACTAACCGGGGGCAAGCGAAGCGTACCCCCCGGCGGTCATACATCGTCCCCGATCCGGCGCATCCGCGACGACGAAGATGCCGAAGAAAATAAAAAAAAGCCGGCGACGTTCTACTCTCCCACACAGTCACCCATGCAGTACCATCGACGCAAAAGAGCTTAACTT
>JAFUEE010000081.1 GCA_017464085.1 Pseudomonadota bacterium | reverse complement strand
GTCAAATTCTTTTTTTGTTTTTTTTGCGATGGCGATTTTCCGAAGGCACTCCGACGGGGCGCTTGATAACAGCCGTGGGTGAGCGTAGCGTAACCCACGGCTAATACGCGCCCCAAAATTTAGCGCGCCGCATCGCGGCGCAACCGCCAGCGCCCCGACGGGGCGCTTGATAACAGCCGTGGGTGAGCGTAGCGTAACCCACGGCTAATGCGCGGCGTATCGCGCAAGCGATAGCCGCGCCCAATGAAGAGCCGTTCGGTCGAACGGCTCTGGGCCGACGTATGCGAAGCATAGGCGAGCCGGCTAAATCCCGTAATGCGCCTCCACAAGCGCGGCAATCTCCTGACACTTATCCTCACGACAGATATCCGCAGTCAGCACCTCATCCACGGCATCGAGCACATCGCGCCACACAGACATGTCGCTCAAATCAGGCACCGGAAGGCTGCCGATCATTTCCGGAGTGAACAAGAGACCGCCGCAATAACTGCTGGAAGAATATTTTGCACGCAGATAGGCCTGAGAAGCAGGCGCATTGAGTATCGCCGCGAGCACCTTGAGAATTTGAGCATCATCGGCTGTCACATGAAGCGTCGCAACCGTTGAAAAATAGCAGCCATCCAGATCCACGCAGCAATCGAGCCGGCTCAGCCCCTTGAGCACCAGCTTCGGTCGCAGCATGCGACATGCGCAAGGCTCGCTGAACACTCTCCGAAGATCCTCGACCGACACCGTCGCGCGGTCATAGCGTTGCCTCAGATAGCGCATCGTCTTGTGCGCCCAGAGCGGGCTGTACTTTCCAATCAGGCCGGTGTTGATGACACGAAGGTAGGGCTTGTCCTGCGCTCCCTGATGCAGAATCGGCACAAGCGCATAAGCCGCTTTAGGATTGGCAAAGGCGTACTCGCAGGATGCAAACTCTCGCAAGCGATGTGTCTGGCGCTCCAACTGCGAGATGACGGGCGCTTCTTCGTGGAAGTATTCATCTATGATAAAGGGCGCAGCAAGCGCAGACTTGTCGAGCATGCGACAGCGCTGGCACTGAAGACTGCCCTCACAGCGCACGACCGTCAGGAACTGCTGCGCCGAGCGAGCAAACAACGAGACCACTGCATCGACAAGCGCAGTCCCGAACACGCCATTGCCAAGTCGAACAATCCGGCGCATATAGGGTACCATGCATTGTTCACGGAATATCAGGCCAAATGATTTCGAAAGCCATTTGTCTGGGGTGATATAACAGAGCACATTGCGCGTGAGCGAAAAACCTCGCTCAAAAAAAAGCATGTAAATGTCGTAACGGCTGTTGAGCCATACATAATTTTTTTTGTAATGCGCGCGGTCATGCGGAGAAATCTTGATGCCGTATGGCGGATTGCCGATCACGATATCGAACGCACCGTCTTTAAGCTCACGTATGGCCCCATCCCCCGAACGCCTGAGCGCGTCGCCGTGGCGAAAGGTTTCCGAAAGGTCTGGCACATTTCCGCAGGCACCAGACACTGCGAGGACAGCCAGCATACAGCGCAAGCGAGCGACTTCGATAGCATCTAAATCAACATCGCACCCGAAAAAACATCTCTCGAAAAAATGCCGGCGCACATCAGCCTCGGACATTTCAGGCACAAGCGGACAAAGACAGTGACAAAACTCGCGCATCATGCCCATCGAAAACGCCCCTGCGCCCACTGCCGGGTCGCACACTCGAAGTCTCAGCAAACGTTCCCGGACAACAGAGGCCAGATCCAACTCGTGAAGACACGTTCGGTCGGACGATGCCACATAGGCGCGCACTGCTTCTGCTTGCACAGTCGAAAGCCCTGTGACGAGATACGCCAAAAGGCTCTCGCGACACATGAACTGCACGACTGGTTCTGGCGTGTAATAGGCCCCGAGGGCATTCTTCGGACCGAGCGACAGCTCGTGCAGCATGCTGAGGCTTGCAGGACTGACAGCCCCATCCAGACATTCCGACTCATCCATTATATAATAATAGGTGTCAAGGAACTCGGAAAGGGCACAAAGAATATGCGGAGGAAAGACAGCCTCAGGATCGAACGGAAGCGATGCCTGAGAGTGCTGTTCACAATGAGCGGCTTCCAAGATGCGACAATATACGAAATGGACAAGCAAACGCCCGGCGCACTGACGCGCATCAAGCGCTCCCACACATGACGTCAGCCTCTCCCGCTGTTCCTGCAGATGCCGTGCGAGCGCTTCCAAGTGTGCGCGACAACCCTCAATAAATGTTTCCGGGACCATTTCCTTGATAACCTATGTAGCAACGGATCCGTTTCGCCAGCCCGCGCCCCCTATAAAGCGATTTGCGAACGCTTGCAATCTACATTTATTTGAACACACGTGTTATATGGGGGCGCTTTTGGCAGTGATTATTTCTACGCATTCAAAGAGAGACTGGGTTATGGGAGAAATTCTGGGAATCATCTTCATCATCATCCTGTTGGGCACCTGGTGGTTTGTATTGCCCATCGTGATGCCCGTTGTGTTTTCGAAAAAGGTCAAGCGCATCAAGCAGAAAGTGCTTGATCTGTATGAAGATGGCACAATTACCCGAGAGCAATACATTTACTGCACGAACGTATTCCCCCCCATTGTCTCGGACACCATCCATGATTCAGCTGTCGCCCAAAAAGAAGAACGCGTGAAGGCACTCGCGAATGTCCCACAGGCCTCTGAAAGTTCTGACAAAGCTGCTGCCCTCACCCCACAGCTGTCCCAGAATGTGCATCTCAAGTCCGAGCAAAATGAATCGCCTGCCCCGGCGGTGAATCCCCAGTCCGAGCAAAATGAATCGCCTGCCCCGGCGGTGAATCTCCTCTCCGAGCAAAATGAATCGCCTGCCCCGGCGGTGAATCCCCTCTCCGAGCAAAATGAATCGCCTGCCCCGGCGGTGAATCCCCTCTCCGAGCAAAATGAATCGTCAGCCCCGGCGGTGAATCCCCAGTCCGAGCAAAATGAATCGTCAGCCCCGGCGGTGAATCCCCAGTCCGAGCAAGAGGACAAGTCATCGCACGCATCATCCAAGCCTGAACCAGAGACGCTTGCAGCCCGAGAAACCATCGAAGACGCCCCGCTCTCAAATTCCCCGCTCATCCCGATTCCTGTACTGCTCGCAGTAAGCGTCATCCTGTTCTGCCTGGCTGGCATTGCAGGCATTTCCAGTCGCTGGGCAGAGAACTCGGCGCTTGAAAAGCTTCTGTCGGTCGGATGTTTCAGCCTGATCTTTTTCGGGGCGTTCGCACTCGCGCACTACAAGCTCAAAATCCCCAACTCTGCCAAAGCGTTCTATATCCTCGGCGTCGCCGCATTGGGCATCACGCTGACCGCCGCCGAGCTGTTCGGGCTATTTCTGGGTGAAGCCGGCATTGCCACACAATTATTGCTGCCCACGCTTCTGATTTCCGGCGGCATGTTCTTCGGTTACCGCATATTCAAAACGCCCCTGTTCCCGATACTGGGCACAGTGGTGGCCTACCTGTTCCTGATCGCGCTTTCTGCGGCGATTTTCGACTCGGCTGCCATGATTTTCTTCATTCCGGCAATCGTTTCAACCGGCGCGCTGATTTATGTCTCGCTGAGCAAAAAGGAAACGCCGGCAAAACTTCGCAAGCCTGCGCTCGTGCTTTTCCTCGTGTTCGCGCTTCTCTCGGCCTTTGCATCGCCCGCGCTCGCGTCGCAGCTCCATCAAGTTCTGATGGTGACATTTGCACTGCTTCTCGTCGCGGTCATGCACATCCAGACTTATCAGGCCCCCAACCGCTTTATCGACGCCGCACTTCCCCCCGTGCTCACCTGGGCGGCGCTGCTTTTCAGCATCAAGTTGTGCGACCATGCGCCGGCCGCGCTGTATATCTGCAGCACCGTGCAATGCGCTTCGGCGGCCGCAACCGCCTTCTGCGCGCGCAAGCACGGCAAGACCCCAGGCGCGCCGACCATTATCCTACAAACCGTCGGCATTCTGATCGTCTGGATTACCATGGCCGTAGGTTACAGCTACCGCATCAATGCCTACGCACACGCGGACCTCATCCGATGTGGCGCGCTTGTCCTTCCCTCACTCCTGTTCCTCATCCTCGGCGCACGCTTAATCCTTAAATATAGAACCCAATCTACCCCAGCCGCCGAAACCACCGAAGCTAAAGATACGACAACAGAAACCGACGAAGCTAAAGATACGGCAACAACAATAGCCGACGAAGCTAAAGATACGGCAACAACAGAAACCACCGAAGCTAAAGATACGGCAACAACAGAAACCACCGAAGCTAAAGATACGACAACAGAAACCGACGAAGCTAAAGATACGGCAACAACAATAGCCGACGAAGCTAAAGATACGGCAACAACAGAAACCGACGAAGCTAAAGATACGGCAACAGAAACCGACGAAGCTAAAGATACTGAGGCACAGGAAGCCACTGAAAGTGATATCGCCGCGACAGACAAAGCCAAGGCCGAAGATATCGCTAAAAAAGCCAAAGCAAAGCTCAGTCCAGCAGTTTCTTACGGCGCAGATGCATGGCTATCCCTCCTCGCGAGCTTCATCTTTTTCTTCTTCTGCTATAACGAAGCCCCTCATGGCGAGGAAGCCATTATCGGGTGCAATACAGCATTTTCAGTAGGCCTTCTGGCACTTGCGCTCATCCCCGAACGCTTCCATATTGGATCGCTGAGAGCCCGACAATTCACCGTCTTCCCGCTCTTAATCTGTCTGGCAATCGCGCAATACATCATCCTCGAAGACATTTACTACAATCGTTCCGTCAGTGTTCTGCAATCGTTCGAGTTCAACCAGCTGTTCTTCCTGATCCCTGCATTCGCGCTCGCGGTCTATGGGCGACATAAAGCCCTCCAGCGCGAAGACAAGAACTTTGCCGTTGCCGCACATGTCGCCGCAGTTGGCATCATCCTCTGGATATTCCCGCTTCTGCTCGCGATACTCGATTTCGCGATTCCGGCGGCCAATCTCAAACCACTCATCCTGCCGGCAGATATGCTTCTTCTGGCGGTCATCCTGTTCTATGAGCCCAAATCGCCACTCTGCCCGAACCTGGGCAAAGCGCGGTTCGCGTGCGGCATGCTTCTGGTCGGCCTTTCTTATCTCATCGCGAGCGCCAAACTTCCCGACTTCGTCCATCCTCTTCTGATCGATGTCATGCCCTGGCTGATGGCCACCGGCTATGTCGCGTTCATCCTTTTCTATACGTTCCGCAAGCGCGTCGCCTGCGCCGATGCGCCCCACCAGCGCAGAATGCTCTCATTCTCGCTATTTGTCGTTCTGGCATTTGTGCAGTTCATCCTCCGAAAAGACCTGTACAATCCATGCAGTCTTCTGACCGCGTTCCAGACCAACCAGCTGTTCTTCCTCTTGCCCGCGTTCGCGCTCGCGGTCATCGAGTACAGAAAAGCCATTCAGCGGCAGGACAAATCCTGGGCACTCGCTGCACAGGTTTCAGCGGCATGCGCCATCCTCTGGATATTCCCGCTCCTCGTCGTGTTGCTCGATTACGCGCTTCCCGTGCTGGATCTCAAGCCATATATCCTGCCAAGCGACATGCTGCTCCTGACTGCGATTCTGCTCCACGAGCCAAAATCGCCCCTCTGTCCGAGCCTGAGCATGCACCGCCTTGTTGCAGGCACAGTCCTGACCGGGATTTCCTATATTCTCACGGTCATTGCGCTTGATGAGACGACGCTGGCCGCCGCCGTGCCATGGACAGTGACCGGCTGTTATGCGGCATTCATTCTATTTTACACGTTCCGCAAGCGGATCGCCTTTGCGGATGCGCCGCACATGCGCGTGCGCACCGCACTCGCGCTCTTTACCGTCATGTCGCTTGTCCAGATCTATCCAAACACCCGCATCGCCGCCGTTATGCTCCTTGCGGCGCTTGGCCTTGCCATCGTCGATGATCGCCGCAGCGCAGCGCTCGCGCAGCCGAAAGACCAGACCATCGCGGCTATCCTCGGCAGCATACTCACCTTTGGCCTCATCGCCCTCGTCGTCATCGCGCTGCCGGAGTTCATCCCCATCACATCCGCCACGCATGAAAGCGTCATCCTGAAACACACGCTCGCAGCGGTTGCCCTGTTGTGCGCCCTTGCCGTGCTCGCGGAACATATCGTCATGGGCAAGAAGGAAACACGCCCGTACCGGCTTGTGGCAGCAGTCGATCTGGAAGTGACCGCCGCCCTCGCGCTGCTCTATCAGATCATCGATATGCCCGGTCTGCCCTCGCGTTTGATGCTCCTCGCAGCCGGCCTCATCGGCACCGCCTGCTTCAGCTGGAGAGAACATCGCAAATATGGCGTATTTGCAGCACTTGCCGTGTTTACAGGGATTTATACCTTGCTCAAATCGGGCTGGATCAACCTTGAGACGACCGAACCCGACTATTTCGTGTGGATCGCGACGGCCATCCTCACGGCAGCACTCGCGTTCGCGGACGGCTTCAAACGCCCCGGATACACGCATCTCCGCGCCACCTGGATACTTGCCGCATGGCCGCTCATCATCGTCCACAACGATCCCTATCACATCGCGCATCTCACGGGCGTGCTCATCATCGCGCTCAACCTTCTGCAATACCTGCGCGAGCGCGGCAAGAGCGACCATGACCGCACGCTGATCACACTCTCCGCCTCCATCATCGGCCTCGCGATTCCCCTCAAAATCCTGATGCTTCCCGAAGATTCCTGGCTGCCGGTCATGATCCGTCCGGAACTCATCTTCCTCATCCCGCTTGTGACGGCCTATATCATCTCCTGGTTCGTCTGGAAATTCCGCAATCCCTCGCATGACATCTGCAGCGTCGCGGCGCTCACTTGCCTGCCGATGCTCTATCTGTTTCCCAGCCAGCACGTCCTCTTCCACGCCGTCACGACGACCGTGCTCGCGATTGCCGCCATTCTCGTGGCTCTGCGCACCAAGCTCAACCGCTATCTATTCACCGGCCTCATCAGCATCCTGATCATCTTCTTCAGCCAGACCGGAAGCTTCTGGCTGAGCCTGCACTGGTGGGTCTATCTGGCTGTCGTCGCGGTGATTCTCCTCGCGATTGCGGTGATCAACGAAACCGAGCGCCGCAAGGGCTCGACATTCGCAGCGCTCCTCAAGGGGCTGATCGCACGCGCCTGGAAATGGTGATTTTGGGCGCGCGGCTATGCCTGCGGCATACGCCGCGCCAGAGACGTTCCACGGAACGTCTCCACATCGGGCACGGCGCTATTTCATACGCGCCGTCTGCGCCGGGCTATCGCTGCCGCGATACGCCCGGCGCAATTATCTGGGGCCGCGCGTATCGCTCGCTGAGCGATAGCGCGGCCGGCGGACCGTATGCGACAGCATAGGGACGCCGGAACAACGCTTGAAACACCTGCATCTGATCAATCATTTAACACGCATGCTCACTGCGATATGCTCACTTCATCCATGCATCTCGCTGACACTTTTGTCACACCGCCATATAATTAATCAAAGTTGTCACGATTTATTTATTAGTGGTAATCTAAAAAGAATTTTTTTGGCGACAAAAGGAATTAATTCTCGCCCTATTTTCAAGGAGAAACGAAAATGAGCCAATCGACACTGAAAAAGAAGATCGGACTTTGCGTGATGTTCGCGTCACTGCTCGGCATGTATGCCTGTGACGATGACGAAAAGACCGAAACAAAAGATCCGTGTGCCAAATGCACTGACGAACAGACTTGCGTAGACAATAAATGCGTGGACAAAGAAATGCCGGACCCCGAAAACAAGTGCGGCGACGAAATCTGCACAGGCGAACAGACTTGCGAGGACGGCAGATGCGTGGACAAAACTGACGAACCAGATCCAGACCTGTGCGGCGACACAAAATGCACGGAAACCCAGAAATGCGTAGAATCCGTATGCCGAGAGCTGTGCGGCTCTGACGTGTGCAAGGATGGGGAAAAATGCGTCGCCAGCGAGTGCAAGACGCTTTGCGGGACGGAAGTGTGCACTGACGAGGAAGTCTGCCAGGATGGCATCTGCAAGGCCACTTGCGGCGGTGAAATCTGCACGGACGCACAGGAATGCGATGCAAGCGTTGACAGATGCGTCCCCCTGGGATGCTCAGGCATCACATGCGGCGAAAACGAGACCTGCAATGCAGGCGAATGCCTCTGCGGCGACATCAAATGCGAAGAAAACGAAATCTGCTCTGACGAAAAGACTTGCGAAAGCACCGAAAGCAAGTGCGAAAACGTGACCTGCGACGTGCCGAACGAGAGCTGCAACGAAACAACCGGCACATGCGACTGCGGCGGCGAAACCTGCAACGAAGGCGAATATTGCAATGACGAAGGCAAATGCATCGAGGGCGACCCTTGCGAGGGCATCGAATGCGAAGACGGCGAAACATGCGTCTATGGCCAGTGCATCTGCAAAGGCGCCGGCGCCAAATGCGAAGATGGAAAAACCTGCGAATATGACGTGTGCGTCGATACCGAATGTGTCGGCAAGACTTGCGAAGAAGGGCTCGTCTGCGCAAAAGGCGAATGCATCGATCCGGCCTGCGTCGGCGTGACCTGCGACGATCCTAGCCTGTCGTGCTCCGCCGGAAACTGCGTGGACGCGGCCTGCCTCGGCATCGAATGCCCCGCTGACAGGCAGTGCAAAGAGGGACATTGCAGGCTCGACTCCGCACCAAAACTCAAGGTCATCAACGCAACCGGCGATCTCACGAGCGAAGACGGCACTGAAACTGTCCGACTCGCGGTCTTCCTCGATACAAAGCCGATCAACGATGTCATTGTCACCGCAATGATCGACGATGTCTCCGAAGCTGAAGTAAGCGGCGCCGAAAGCCTCACGTTCACTGCTGAAGACTATGAAGATCCTCAATACTTCACCATCGCCGGCCTTCGCGATTATATCATCGACGGCGAACAGCCATACAAAGTACAGCTCAGCTCTGAATCCGAAGACCTCGATTTTAACGGCCTGACCAAAGATGTCGAGCTCAAAAACCGCGACGACGACAAGGCCAGCATCGTCCTGAAACTCCCCGACAGCCTGATGACAAGCGAAGCCGGCGAAGCCGTGAAAATCACCGCTCAGCTCTCCGTCGAGCCCACTGAAGATGTCGTCCTCAAGCTCACTTCCACAAATACCAAAGAAGGAAAAGTCAGCCCGGCTTCCATCAAATTCGATGCCGCCAACTGGAACGAAGCGCACACCATCACAGTCACCGGCGTCGATGACCTCGTCGAAGACGGCAACATCGCCTATCAGCTCACCTTTGCCGTCGAAACAAACGATCCCAATTTCAAAGACCTCAAAGTCGAGCCGATCGACCTCATCAATGCCGACAATGACCAGGCTGGGCTCGCGGTAAGCGCCACAAGCCTCACAATCAATGAAGGCGCAAACGGCGTCGTCAAAGTCAACCTGAACACCAAGCCGAGCGCAAATGTCATCGTGAGCGCGGTCTCTTCAAACGCCAAGGGCGCAACCGTCTCCCCCGCAACGCTCACATTTACGGCAAAGAATTACAACAAGGCTCAGAACTTCACGATTTCCGGCGTCCATGACCAGATGATCGCGGGCGACAAAATGGCCGAAATCACCCTCAAGACCGACGACACCGCTCCTGAATACAAAGGCATGACCCATAAAATCACGACGCTTGTCAAAGAAATCGACAAAGCCTCGATCCTTCTCGAAGGCTGCCCGGCCTCCATCAAGGAAGGCGCCACAGGCAAATGCGAAGCGCGCCTGAGCGCCATACCCACGGCCAATGTCACCGTCGCTGCCGCTTCAAACGCCAAAACGGAAATGACCGTCTCCCCGGCCTCCCTGACATTCACAAAAGATAACTGGGGCACCGCTCAGACTCTCACGCTCACTGGCGTCAAAGACCAGGTCATCGATGGCCCCAAGAATGCCAAGCTCACGCTCACTGCGACGAGCAAAGACACGAACTTCAGCGGCAAAACTGCCTCGCAGACCGTCGAAATCGCCGATATCAACACTGCTGCTATCACCGCCAAGTGCACCAGCCAGGCTCTCAGCGAAACCGATGTCACGACCACTTACAACTGCAAAGTCCGCCTCAATGCCAAACCGACAAAAAATGTCGTCCTCAAGTTCAAATCGACTGACAAGACTGAGCTCAAGCTGACATCACTCAAAGCTTCAGCCGCCGACCTCATCACCGGCACATTTGCCGACGGACAAGTCACCATTCAGGCTGCCAAATGGAAAACCGTCGATGACAGCTATATCCAGTTCAACTATGTCGCCGTGGATGACTCACAGGCCGATGGCACGCAGACAGCCTACCTGCAGTTCAATACCACCTCGGATGACGCAAACTTCAACAGCAAATCGCTCAAGGTGAAAGTCACGGTCACGGATAACGAAAAACCAGACCTGGTCCTCACTTCCCCGGGCGCACTCACATGCGGCGCAAACGCCACCGGCTCGGTCAAGCTCGCCGCACAGCCGACAGGCGATGTCACAGTATCGCTCGCGATCGACAACAAAGATGGACTCACGCTCTCCCCGGCGGCCATGACATTTACAAAGGACAACTACAACACGGCGCAAACATTCACCATCACCACGCGCAAAGACGGCACGGAGCCACCTGAAAAGGCATACTATGCAGCCGTGAACATCAGCGCGGCCGTGAGCAATACCATCGGCGCCTATACGCCCGACATCAAGCAGGCCGTCGCCGTCGCTTACACGGCTTTCTGCCCGGTCAATATCACGAAAGCAGGCGCCACCGGCTCGGTCAAACTCCCAAAAGGAACCTTCACGATCAAGGCGCGCGGCGGAAAAGGCGGCGGCGTCAACGCAAACCTCACACTTCCCCACGGCGGAATGCCGGCTGAAATGTCCGCAAGACTCACGCTCAAAGCGCCACAGACTGTCACTTACGCTGTCGGCGGGCAAGGCGTCAGCTGCTATAACACCAAGGCTTGCGGCGGCAAAAATGGCGGCGGAAACGGCAGCTACTCGACAAACAGCGCAAACGCCGGTTACGGCGGCGGCGGCGCCACTGAGCTCGTCGCAGGGGCAAAATATGATTACACCAAGCGCATCCTCATCGCTGCAGGCGGCGGCGGATCGAGCAACACAAGCGGCAATGCGAACGGAGGACAGGCCGGCCCGCTCCTCCCCGCAAGCAACGGCGCTTTTGACAACACACACAATGAAATGTTCGCAAAAGCTGCCGGCGCAACAAACAAAACCAAATACCTCAACGGCGATTCCGTCTCCGCAACAGACAACGGCGCTGGCGGCGGCGGCGCTGGATGGAACGGCGGTCAGGCCGGGCAGATGAAGTTCTACAGCGGCGCTGCTGGCGAAAGCTTCTTCTTCACCGGCGTCACCAAAGATTACACCGCAAAAGGCGGGAAACTCGAGGATGCCACTTTCGCGCTCACCAAGACATCCCTCGCGACCTCTGGCGCGACAGGCAAAACTGTCAATGGCTACATCAAAATCACGGCAGTCGCATCCGAACCCAAGTGATCTGACCTGACACGATGAAAAAGCGGCATCCTCGCGATGCCGCTTTTTTTTTGATGCGCGGCTATGCTGCGCATACGCCGCGCAAAAGACGTTCTACCGAACGTCTTTACAGGAAGGCGCGGCGCTATTTCATACGCGCCGCATGCGCCGGGCTATCGCTGCCGCGATACGCCCGGCGCTCCTATTTCTGGCCGCGCGTATGAAATAGCGCGGCACGGCTGCCATATGCGCCGCGCGCATAGGCTGCCCCCCCTATCATGCGCCCCAAATGTCTCCGCTCCGGCCGCTGCGCGCGCAATCGCGCGATTGTTGACTTGCATATCCCATCTGCTATGAATGCCGCCTCAAGGCCAAGTGCCACGGACTATTCAAGTTTTTTGACTGCTTATGCAGTGAGGAGGAACGATGCGTAAGAATTTGAACAAAGGACTTTGGCTTGCAGTCGCGCTGAGCTGCGTCACCCTGTATGCATGCGGCGATGAGAGCGGTCAGTCCGGACAGAAACCGGCCGCCGGCGGCGATATCGTCTGCGGCGAAACCACCTGTGATTCCGCCACACAGGAATGCAAAGACGGGGCATGCGTCGACAAAACCGCTGAACCAGGCAATCCGTGCGACAAGTGCGGCGAAAATCAGACCTGCGAAAACGGTGAATGCAAAGACAAGACGGATGATCCCGAAGATCCGGCTGATCCATGCTCGAGCATCAACTGCGACACTGGCAAAGCATGCCTCGTCCTCAACGGCGCTGCCAACTGCTATGACGAAGGCTGCATCGATGGCGACGGGCTCAAGGCTTGTGGCGATGGGCAGACATGCAGCAAAGGCGAATGCATCGATGACGGATGCAAGGACAAGACTTGCAATGACGGCGAAAGCTGCGTCGCCGGAATATGCATCGAAACGGCCTGCATCGACAAACAGTGCGCCGAAGGCACGTCCTGCAAGGGCGGCGAATGCATTGAAAATGCCTGCCTCGCGGTCTCGTGCGAAAGCGGCGAAGTCTGCGTGGATGGCGACTGCATCCTCGAGGCATGCAAAGGCGTGGAATGCCCGTCGGGCAAGACTTGCACCGCCGACGGCTCATGCCACTTTGAAGACGCGCCGGAACTCATCGTGGCCGTCGCCAACAACGACAAAGTGACAAACGAAGAAGGCAAGAGCATCACCATCCAGGTCTCGCTGAGCCAGCCGCCTACGGCAGATGTGACCGTGACTTATGGCGTCTCGGACGATACCGAAGCCAAGGCCTGCGACGCCGCGCCGTGCGCCGTCACATTCAATACCGACAATTACAACCAGCCTCAGGCTCTGACAATCACCGGCATCCCCGATGGCGTCGCTGACGGCGACCAGACATTCGATCTCAGCCTGAGCGCCGCTTCCTCCGATGCAGACTTTGACGGCCTCAAGGCTTCCGTCTCTGAACTCATCAATCAGGATATCGACAAAGCTGGCGTCAACGTCGTCGTCCCGGAAGCCGCAATGACCTCAGAAAACGGCTCGACCGTCGAGATTACAGTCTCGCTGGCCTCAAAGCCCGCCTCCGATGTCACATTCACCGTCTCTTCCGACAAGACTTCGGAAGGCACCGTCGACAAAGACAGCCTCACTTTCACTCCCGACAACTGGGATGTCCCGCAGATCATCACCGTCACTGGCGTCGCCGACAGCGCCCCCGATGCCGATGGCGCAAACGTCTATCACATCGTGTTCGGCAACACCGTTTCGGATGACAGCGCGTTCAACGGCCTCGAAATCCCCGCCATCGAACTCGTCAATCAGGATATCGACAAAGGCGGCGTCACCATCACGGCCACATCCATCGAGGTCGACGAGTCCGAAAAAACCGCCCCCGTTGGCATCGTCCTCAATGACAAGCCGGCCAAAAATGTCACCATCAAAGCCGTCAGCAACGATATGACCGAAGCCACGATCGCCCCCGCCGAAATCACCTTTACCCCGGACAACTGGGACAAAGTACAGACCTTCACGGTCTCCGGCGTTCAGGACAACGAGATCGACGGCGACCAGAACTTCTCGGTCACTTTCAGCTTCGAGACCGAACAGGATGCGTTCAAGATCGATCCGATCTCCGTCCTCGGCAAATGCCTCGACACCACAAAAGCTGGCATCAACGTCATCCCTGAAACGCTCTCGCTCAATGAATCCGGCACGAAATCAGCCGTCCAGGTCACGCTCGCGGCCAAACCGGCAAAAGATGTCAAGATCAGCTTCGCCGTCAGCGACAAGACCGAAATCGACATCGCCGAAGGCGCTGAACTCACCTTTACACCCGATAATTGGGACAAGGCTCAGACCGTCTCCGTCATCGGCGTCGACGATTACGCCATCGACGGCAACCAGGAATCTCAGCTCACCATCAAGTCCGTATCTGATGATACGAACTTCAATGGCCTTGAAGTCGCCCCGCTCACTTTCATCACTGAAGACAACGACTCCGCATCCCTCATCATTGAAGGCGAATCACGATCCCTCAAGGAAGAAGCTGCCGAAAACGCCACGTTCAGCGTCTCCCTCGGCGCACAGCCGACGAGCATCGTGACGGTCAACCTCCAGTCAAGCGACATCACCGAGCTCAACCTGACAAATGCCAGCTCCCTCAAGTTCACCGTGGATAACTGGAACGTCCCTCAGGAAGTCGAAGTCATCAGCGTCGATGACAACCTCGCGGACAAAGACCAGGTCGCATACATCTCGATGTCGACCAAATCCAACGACAAGAATTTCAACAATCTCAAGGCCAAATCCCCGGAATACACGATCGTCGACAACGAAACGGCCAACCTCGTCGTCCTCGCGAACAACACCACGATCAGCCCGGACACGAACAACGCGCAGATCAAAATCCGACTCTCCTCCGCGCCAGAGCAGCCCGTCTCCGTCATGTTCGTCAGCTCGAACACAAAGGTCGCGAACATCGACACGATTCTCACGTTCACCAAAGACAACTATGACAAAGACCAGATTGTCGGCGTGTCGCTCGCTACTGTCGATGCCGCCGACACAAAGGTCGAGTTCACGGTCAAGACGGCATCCGCAAGCTCCGTCTATGACGGCCTCAGCAAAAAGGTCAACATCCGCGTGCTCGCATTCATCCAGCAGGATTTCGCCTACACCGGACAGGTCCAGACCGTCTCGCTGTATCCGGGCGAATACAAATTCGAAGCATGGGGCGCAGGCGGCGGCGGCACCTGGGAGGAAGGACACGTCTATCCGGGCCTCAAAGCCACAGACGGCAAAGGCGGTTATTCTTCAGGCACGCTCACGGTCAATGAGCTCACAGACTTCTACATCTATGTAGGCGGACGCGGTGCCGATGCCGTGATCAACAAAGACTCAGCCGGCGGCTGGAATGGCGGCGGCGTGGGCACATGGGACGGCAACTCAAGCGAAGGCAACAGCGGCGAATGCGCTGGCGGCGGCGGCGGCGCGACAGACTTCCGCATCGTCAAAGGCGAATGGAACAGCTTCGACAGCCTCAAGTCACGCATCATGGTCGCTGGCGGCGGTTCAGGCCGTACTGCAGGCATGTATTGGGGCACAAGCGGCATCGCATCCTGCGGCGGCGGCCTCGTCAGCTGCACTTCTACTGCCGGTGTCGCGGCGGCCACCCAGACCTCCGGCTACAAATTCGGTATCGGCCAGTCTCAGACCTGCCGTCAGGCACAGTGCACCGTTGGCGGCGGCGGCGCGGGCGGCGGCTACTACGGCGGTCTCACCAAAGTCGCCGACTACGTCCAGGCGAGTGGCGGCTCCGGCTTCATCTCCGGCTATGAAGGCTGCGATGCCATCACCGAAGACTCCTCCGAAAACCAGATCACGCACACCGGAAAACCAAACCACTATTCCGGACTCGTGTTCACTGACGCTGTCATGAAATCCGGCAACGAAACGATGCCCGCACCCAACGGCTCCACCGAAATCGGCCATGATGGCAATGGTTATGCCCGCATCAGACTCATCACTGAATAATCATTCAGACTGAATGCTCAAAGCCGCTCTCTTAGGGCGGCTTTTTTTTGTGCATCGCTATCGGCCTGCGGCCGATACGCCGCGCATAGGATGCGGCGCTATTTCATACGCGCCGCCTGCGCCGGGCTATCGTTGCCGCGATACGCCCGGCGCTCTGTTTTGTGCCGCACACATGCCTGAGAAACAATGCGAGATGATGCGGTTTACACAGATCCCCCTCTTACACCCACTCAATTCTTTGCCAGCAAACGTAGTCGCCCCCTCCCCCCGGGAAATTCCTTGCCACTTCATATCATTTTACGACCGACCTCCTCTGCTGTCAGGTTAAAATATCAATCCCACACTCCGACACCCTCAGGGGCCAGCACGTAATTTCACTTTTTCATACCGACACCCTCAGGGGCCAGCACGTAATTTCACTTTTTCATACCGACACCCTCAGGGGCCAGCACGTAATTTCACTTTTTCATACCGACACCCTCAGGGGCCAGC
>JAFUEE010000080.1 GCA_017464085.1 Pseudomonadota bacterium | reverse complement strand
TTTGCGTCGATGGTACTGCATGGGTGACTGTGTGGGAGAGTAGAACGTCGCCGGCTTTTTTTTATTTTCTTCGGCATCTTCGTCGTCGCGGATGCGCCGGATCGGGGACGATGTATGACCGCCGGGGGTTACGCTTCGCTTGCCCCCGGTTAGTATCAGGCGCCCCGTCGGGGCGGTGAAGGTGTGCGCCGTGACGGGCGCTGGATGAATAGAATAGCGCTCACACAAATCATAGCGCTTAAACACATGCCTTTCTTTCGGGAAGGGGGCACCCACGAACTGACCGAAGAAAACTCTTATTTACTGCATGCGCCTTCGGGCCAGATGATATTGCCGCCGGTATCGTGGCAGGGATCGTCCCAGTCGCGGGGGTAGATGATTTTGCCGGTGTCGCAGCCGAGGCACTTGAGGACGACGACTTCGTTGTATTTCCAGCCGCTTTTGGTCGGGAATTGTGTCTGGAAGCGATAGGTGCCGTCTTCGAGAAGGATGGCGCGGTCTGCGGCGATCTCGAATGTGTTGGGCTTTTTGACGCCATTTCGGTCATAGAGCGCGAATGTCGTAGCGCCTTTGGGCTTGAGGTAAGCGAGCCCGTCGATGAATGGAGTGACGGAATATTCGCAGTCGGGGGTCTCTATGACCATCTGGTCTTTGGCGTTGATAAAGCCGGATTTCTTCTTGTCCGTGATGCACGCGAGGCCGTTCCCTGCACTGGCCATGTCGAGGTTTTTGTATGCTTTTGACATCTGGCATTGCGGCATCTTGTCTTTGGGCTCTTTGCAGTCGCGAAGGCTGAGCAGGCGGTATTTGTCGTTGGCGTCTTCAATGATGGCGCAGTCGTCATCAAAGAAGCGAATGGCTCCGCTTTTTCCGCTGTTGTAAAACTCTTTGGAATCCGAGACGCGTTCGAGCCTGTCGACATAGACTCGGTCGGTATCATTGATATATTCGTGGCCCTCATAGCAGGTATAGATGCCGCTGTTGTTGAACATGCCTGCATATTCGTTTTCCTTGAAGATGGGGCGTTCCTGGTGTGTGAGTGCGGTCAGGCTGTAAGTGTATTCTGATGCGGGGTCTTGAGTTTCGCGCTGATATTGCTCGTCGGTGAGCTTGTAGGATTTCGAGTAGAGCAATTCTGGCTTTTTGTGGCCGTAGGGGCTGTTTGGCTGACTTGTGTCGAAAGTGTATTGCCCGAAGTGGCAGAGCCAGCCGTCTTCTGTCTTTTCAAAAATGTCGATGACGAAGTTCTGGTCCCAGCGGTAGGAAATCTTGTCGTATTTGGGTGGGACGATGAAGTTTTCGGTTTCGTCGATGACGCCGTATTTGCCGTCTTTCTGGACGATATAGAGGTTGTTGGCCATGGGGAATATGTGCTTGTATCGTCCGGGCCTGAAGATGACCTTGCCTTGATCGGTGACGAGGCCGTAACCTTTGCCAGGGGCATATTTGCCAGGATTTATGGGGGATTTGGATTTTTCGTCGCCAAAGCCGACGCGATAGAGATGATGTTTTGAGGGAGCTTTCAGTTTTTCGTTAAGTTTTTGAAGGGTTTCTTCTTCGTCATCGAGTCGGATGCCGGGCTCTTGGGCGGGGGCGGCGATGAGGAGTGCGGGGCACATCAGCGCGACTGTGATTGCGGGGAGGAGAATATGGCGTGTGGGCATGGGGCGTTCCTTGTAAAAGCGTGGGGCGGACCGTATGCCCGTGTCGGGCATAGGGCCGCCGGAACCGCGTATGCCCGGCACGGGCATAGCGGTTTGAGAGAAAAAGAATGTGGGTGATTATAGTGGCATTTAATAATGAAAAAAATGGCAAACTGCGTATAATCTGGGATATTTAGGGGGCGTGATTTGAGTTTTTTGCGAGAGAGAGTTGCATGTCCAATATCCTTGTCATGAATACGACTAGCCATGAGACGCGAGTTGCGCTTGTGGAGAACGGATCGATTTCTGAGTTTTTTCTTGAGCGGAACAGCGAGCGCGGGACGGCGGGCAATATTTACAAAGGGCGTGTGCTGAGAGTGCTGCCGGGAATGCAGGCGGCGTTTGTGGATATTGGTCAGGAGAAGGCGGCATTTCTGTATGTGTACGACGTGTACAACAAGCATGAAGCCTATATGCAGGAAGTGGATGCGGATGCCGTGGATGACCCGGAGATTCCGCAGTCGCGCGGCCAGAACCGTCCGATCGGGCCGATAGAGGAGCGGCTTCATCAGGGGCAGGAAATTCTGGTGCAGGTTGCTAAAGAGTCGATCGGCACGAAAGGCGCGCGCATCACGAGCCATATTTCGTTGCCCGGGCGTTTTCTGGTGCACATGCCGACGTTCGACCATATCGGGGTGAGCAGCAGGATCAGTAGCGAGGCGGAGCGCACGCGTTTGCGCGACATCGTCAATGAACGCCGTCAGGCGGGCACGGGCATCATCGTGCGGACGGCATCGGATGGCGCGACGGAGCAGCAGATCGATGAGGATTTTAAATATCTGACGAATCTTTGGCGCGATATTCTAGCGGATTTTGAGTCGAAAAAGGCGCCGGCGCTTCTGTATGAGGAACTTGATCTGCCGCTTCGCGCGGTGCGCGATCTGATGACTGAGGGCATCGACGAGGTCATCGTGGACAATGAGGCGCAGTATGAGCGCGTCTGCGCATTCGTCCGGAAGTTTTTGCCCGACCATATCGACTGCGTGAAATTTTATCGCGGGATGGATCCGATATTCGATGCGTATGGCATTGAGATAGAGGTGTCGCGCGCGCTCGCGCGCAAAGTCTGGCTGCGCAGCGGCGGATATCTGGTCATCGATACGGCGGAAGCATTGACGGCAATCGATGTGAATACAGGCAAGTTTGTCGGACAGCATTCGCTTGAGGACACGATACTTCAGATCAATCTGGAGGCAGTGCGGGAAATCGCCTATCAGCTGAAAATACGCAACATCGGCGGCATCGTGATCATCGATTTTATCGATATGGAGCGCGCATCAAACCGCGAGAAGGTGTATGCTGCGCTTGAGGAACAGCTCTCGCATGACCGCGCGAAGACGAATATCTTGAAGATCAGTGAGTTCGGGCTCGTGGAGATGACGCGCAAGCGCATCCGGGAAAGCCTGATCCAGAGCATCTGCGAGCCTTGTTTTTACTGCGAGGGCAAAGGTTATATCCGCAGCCGTCAGAGCATTGCGTATGAGATTTTGCGCGAGCTTCAGCGTCAGGCGGCGCTCGGCAAGAGCCGGAAGCTGACGGTTCTCGCGCATCCGGATGTGGCACAGCTATTATTTGATGAGGAACGCGCCGCAATTGAGCAGCTCGAGTCTGTGATTCATCGCACAATTGAAATACAGGCGAATCCGCAGCTTCATCATGAACAGTACGAAGTATACGATGATTGACGAGAGCAACAAGAATACCAATCGCGATTACCGCACGAGCGTTGAGGCTGGATTGAAACGTCTGGAAGCGCAGAAACTCGGTTTTCTGGGCACGGGGCGTGTCGTGTCCAAGTTTGACGCGCAGAATATCGAGACGTATTCTGTGGCTCCGCATCAGAGTGTCGCCGGTATGCCGCCGGTGGATCGCACGCTGGAAGACCTGAATGGCAGCGATAGAGTTTGCACGGACCTCGATATTTCAGCGGGCACATCCTCTGCCTCGGTGGAGTTCGGGCTTGGGGAGCTGAATGATGATGCGAAGACGACAGCGTTCGAGCCGGAGGCGATGTCTGTCTTGAAAGACTTTGATATCGACTCGCTGTTGGGGGACGATGCGGAAAAGCCTGCAGCTACTTTGGAGCTGGCAAGCCTTCGCAATTCAGGGGAGCGTGCTTCAGGGGAGCGAGCGTCTGTTGCGCGGGCGTCTGTTGCGCATGTGCTGGACCCGGAAGGTGCGCCGACAGTTGAGGCTGCAAGCGTGTCACGTGGGGGGAATGCCTTCGATATGATGGAGACGATTCAGGCGGAGGCTGTCAGCTCATTGGAGCGTTTGCGCGCGTCTTATGACCGGGGGGAATGCCGGGCGCAGGTGCTGAGGCCTGCGCAGATACAGGCTCGCGATTCCCTTAAAGATGAGCATGAACAGGCAATCGATCGCCTGAAAAATCGCGGGCTTTTTGAACCGGTCGTGCATGGGGAGGTCCTTCAGAGCCTTCGCGGCATCCAGGCTGTCGATGCGCTGATACCGCCTTCTGAAATCAAGCCATACAGCGCGGCGGATGAAAATGAGGATGAAACTGTCGACCAGAGCCATGATGCGGTCCAGGCGCTTCGCGCGGGGGCGGTCACTTCTGGGGAGGATGACGGGGAAGATCATACGGTAGAGGTCGGGGCAGTCGCCAGGGCAGTCGCCGAACAGCTCGAAAGCGCGAAAAGGTTGCAGGCGGAAGACGAAAAACGCCTTAAGGACGAAGAGGAAAAATTGCGGAAGGCGGAAGCAGCGATGCGCAAGCAGGGCGAGCTCGCTAGGCAGCGAGATGCGAAACGCATGAATGCTGCCGATGCAAACCCGAATATCGTGCCCGTGGTCGATCAGCGCAATGCGGAGATCGAAAGCCGGGAGACAAGGCCGCTTGATCTCAGCCAGCAGTCGCTTCAGGAGCTTCAGCAGGCATTTCCAGTCAAAAGACAGGCAGATGCGCCCATGAATCCTGCGGACAGCATCCTGGTCGTCGAAGAAGAAGGATCATCCGGAATGCTCGCGCTGATCCTGGTGCTCGTGTTCCTGCTCATCTGCGGAATCATCTGGCTTCTCTACGAGAGCGATGTATTTTCAGGGTTTTCTAAAAAGCTTTCGCCCTATCAGGCGCCTCAGATACAGGAAATCGTCAACGGAATCGATCCACAGACACTTGCGCAGACGCGCGCGGATATCGCACGTGTCTCACAGCAGTTCAATACGGTGCTGTCGGATAAAGTTGCGCTTCAGGCATGGCTGGATGCAAAGATTGAGGAAACGGCAGATCCGCTTGAATATCTGCCGTTTGTCGAGTTCGCATTGAGCGTTTTCCCCGATAATGCGGAGTATTATCAGAAGCTGATCGAGGCATATATCGATACGCGGCAGTTCAGCACCGCGCGCTCAGTGCTAAAGAATACGCCGCCAGAAATCCGCAGCCTCGAAAATATCCGTGCGCTCGGTTATATGGTCTTTGCCGGAGATCCGGAATTCATCAGTCCGGCGGCTGCGGTGACAGAAGAACTGTGCGATGAGATCGCGCCGCTGGGCGGCGGTTCGACGCTGACATTCAAGTTCAAGAAAAATGGCAAGAATATCGGCGCGTTCAAGCCGCTTCAGAATCGCAAGCAGTCGAATTATCGCGCGGAGATCGCGGCATGGAGAGTCTGCGAGCTCCTGCAGTGCGATTTTCGCGTGCCCTGGAACCGGCCCGTCAAGGTCGAGCGGAATATGTTCAACAAGCTCTATAACCGCACGACATCCTCCAAACGCGAGGCATATCGCAAGGAACTCGTTGACCTGACTTGGACGCGCGAGGGCGATAAGTATTACGTCTATGGGACGCTGAAAGACTGGGTGCCCGATTTCACGCGCTTCCCGATCGAGAAGACGAGCATGTGGCGGCCTTGGCTCTCCCAGGACAAATACATCGAGAATGACAAATATCCGCCGCTCCGCGAAGCGTTGCGGCCGCTTGCCGGGCAGCAATATACGAAAAAGCTCTATACCGAGCTGCTCAGTCAGTCTTCCGATCTGACGACTGAGCAGCTCGCGAGCCAGATCTCGCAGGTGCTCGTGTTTGACTATCTGATCGGAAACTGGGACCGCTTTTCTGGGGTGCCGGAATGGGCTGGGGTGAACTGCCAGTTCAAGGACAACAAGATCGTTTCGATCGACAACGGCGCGTCTTTCCCGGCATACAGCAATGAAAAAGTCTATGAGCGCTTCATGATGACCGAGCGTTTCAGCTTGCACATGATCGATTCGCTTCGCGCGCTCGACAAGGCCCAGACCTTCAAGCTGCTCTTCCCGGATGCGAGCAAATATGAAACAGAGGCGTTCGAGCAGTTCTGGAAGCAGCGTTCCGCGCTCCTGACACGTATCGATTCGCTCAGCCAGACATACGGGTCCAAACGAGTCCTGTCTTTTGAGTGATATGAATAAGCTCCGCTTCAGTCCGGCACTTCTGCCGTTTGTCATGATTTGCGCTCTGTTTGCTGGCTGCGAGATGATCAGCGAGGCGAACGGCAGTTTTGAGGAGTCTGCCGAGTCTATGCGCACCTCCAGCCCGGTCGTGGCTGATATTCCGGTCAAACGCTTTTTCCGGTTTCATCTGCGGCAGTTCGGCAATGATGTGGGCGGCACGTTCGAGACTTTCGACATGAACAATTATACGCAGTTCAATGAAGTGCCGGTCTATATGGACAACGCGCTGAGCCTCTATTACTGTGCGCGCATTGATTATGGCTATGTGCGCAATGGCCATGTCTATGTCGTCTTCACTGACCGCGAGCAGCGGCAGTGGACGTTTGCGGCCGCGCTCGGCGACAGGTTTCTCGCAGGCTCTTTGATGCGCTCCAGTCAGGTCGAGAACCGTCAGACCGGAAGCGAATACCTGCTTCCCGAAGACCAGGCGCTGCTCAATGCTCGGAACTGGGACCGAAACGCGAGACTGAAAGCTTACCAAATCGTGCTCTCGCGCATGGAAGATTCCAAGCGTTCCCTGGAATGCCTGTATTATTTCAAGACGCTTGTGCTTCGGTTCGTGCTTCCTTCTGCGCTTTCCTTGGCGGATTGTCAGCCTTCCGTGCAGAACTGCCGAACATATAAGCTCGCGATCGGCGGCATGATACCGGCTAGCCATGAGTTCAGTCCCGAAAATATGCAGTACCAGGATGTGCTCAATGCCTATCTCGATGATTGCGATCTCGATGAATCGAACATGCGCACGATCCGCCTTCGCGAAGATCCCCAGAAGGCGCCGAATGCGATTGTGGCGCCCGGACTGTTTCTGGCGACGGCTTTTGTCTATCAGGATCTGGACATGGATGACGCCTGGGATCCCTATACCGAGCCTGTTCTTGCAACGCTTTCGGAACAGGCGCTCGTCTTTGTCCGTAACGTCTCGGATTCCGCGGTCTATGGCAGCGATGCGTCCGGCTCGACATTCGAGACGCCTGTCATCGGCACGAAAGACCTTGCCACGTCCGAGGGCTGGCATGTGTACCGGGAATCCGCTGTGCGCACAGGCACCCCTTGGCGCGTCGTGGAAAAACTGACATACAACACGATTGACCGCCTGGCCCTGACGCTGACGAATGAGAGCGACCCGCAGGACGGATGTTACATGTATCCAGCAGACGAGACACAGAAGCCGTGCGTTTCTGTCTTTCCAGTCCTGATGCAGTGAGGCCGTATGCGACAATGTGCCAGAATCCTGGGGCTCCTGTGCTTTGCGTGCGCATGTCTGCTGGCGCGGCCTGCTGTTTCCCAGGAACTCACTGAAATCGATATCCTCGATGTCAAGCCTCTGACGGCCTATGTCGTGCCGCAATCGATACCGCTCTATCTCCAGAAAGGCGTTTCGCCTCGCACGAATGTGGATGTGGTCAGGCTGCGACGCGCGCTCGAACGTCAGATCAGCGGGCATCCTTATCTGCGCCTGTTTCGCGATTCCGAGCTTGAGGAGGCTGTGCGCAATGCCGATCTGACGCAGGCGGATGCCGCGATGCAGGCGGAAATCGATATGAGCTATGCGCAGGTTTTCATGGCGGATGCGAATTATGCCTCTGCTGTTGTCCTGCTTTCGCGCGTCGTCTCGAATTATGACATATCGCTTGAGGCATTCATTCATCCCAAGCGCGTGGCTCAGGCCAACCAGATGCTCGCGTATGCCTATATCGAGCAGTCGCTCGATGATGCCGAACTCGCGCACGAGTATGACCAGAAAATCCGCCTGGCGTTTATCGAGATGGTCCGCAATGCGCCCTATCTGATGCTTCTCGAAGGCCGTCAGAGCCCCGAGCGCGTCCGCCTCTATGACGAGGCCCGGGCGCTTTTTCTCGGCAATGCGGTCTATCGCCGCACGCAGGAATCTCAGGCAGCCGCGCTCTCGCACATGCTCGATGTCGATATCCTCCTCTTTCCGCGTGTCGTGCAGAGGCCGGATGGCGCGCTCGATCTCGAAATGGATATCTATAACCGCGTCACGCGCGAGATGCGCTATCTTTCGGCACCGCTCGATCAGGCGGATCGGCGCTCCGCAGGCGAATCGTGGCTGGATGAGGCGACGCGCATCTTCAGCGGCTATGCCGACTGCCTGGCTTTTGAGCGCCCCGAGCCGCCCGCGCCTGTCGCGGAGTCTTTCGCAAAGCGAATCTATATTGATATCGGGCCGTCGTATGCGACATTCCTCGTCCATCCTACGATTGATATGCTGCACGGCGTGGGCGGTTTTGTGACGGTCGCCTATATGTTTGATGAGCATTTCTATGTGCGCGTGGGCGGGGAGATTGTCAGCATCTTTGGCGATCGGTCGAAAGAGCTGAACGAGCAGTTTCAGGTCTATCATTTTCCTGTCATGTTCGGGATTTCCCGGAATTTCAGGTGGGTCCGGCCATATCTCGGTCTTGGCCTGGATTTCGGTTTCTCGACGACATACACGCTCGCGCGCTCAACAATATGCAAGACGTTCGGCACAAATGACCGAGAGTGCGCCGAGTCTTCAGTCGTTCGCAACCGCGATCCGTACGGCATGTACGTCGTGTTCAATCCCGGCGTGAACTTCGGGCGCGGGCCTTTTTTCGTGACGCTCGAATGGCTCATGAACGTCACGGTCTATCCGAACGATGACGAGAGGTTCAAGCATCTGATGGGAGGCCGCATCGCGTTTCAGTATTGGTTCTGATGGGGGCGCGGCTATGCTGTGCATACGCCGCGCGCTTGGTGCGCCCTATGCCTGACGGCATACGGTCGCGATTTACGTGGGCTTCGCCTATGCGCCTGCGGCGCATACGGCTTTGCATGGCCAGGGGTGCGCTTCGCTTACCCCCGGCTGATATCAAGCGCCCCTTCAGGGCGCTTGTGGTTGCGCCTGCGGCGCATACGGCTTCGCTTGGCCGGGGGTTGCGCTTCGCTTACCCCCGGCTGATATCAAGCGCCCCTTCAGGGCGCTTGTGGTTGCGCCTGCGGCGTATATGGATTTGCGATACATCGCGCTTTTTATGGTCATTGCCCTATGTCTGAGTTTCATCACATACCTGTTTTGCTCAACGATGTGCTGTCACAGCTCTCCCCAAAGCCCGGCCAGTCCTACCTCGATGTCACGCTCGGAGGCGCAGGCCATGCTTCTGAAGTCGCATCCCGGATTGCCCCGGACGGAACCATCGTGGGGTTTGATCGCGATCCGGATGCGCAGGCGGCGGCGCAGGCGCGACTCGCGCCTTTCGGGCTGCAGTCGGTCTTTATCCAGGCTTCGTTCATGGATTTGGATGAAGCGCTTCGCGCGCGCGGCATTCCCGATCGCGCCGCCGGCGGCGGCTTCGATCTCGCACTCGCGGATTTTGGCCTCTCATCGCATCAGATCGATGAGGTTTCGCGCGGGTTTTCATTCCAGACCGAAGCGCCGCTCGATATGCGCATGAGTCAGGCTGGCGAAACCGCCGCCGAATTTCTCGCGCGCGTCTCCGATACAGAACTCGCGGACATCCTCTACGAATACTCCGATATCCGCCAATCGCGTGCGCTGGCGCGCAAAATCACCGAACGCGCTCGCGCCGGCACACTCCAGACAACCACGCAGCTCGCGGAGCTCTGCTGCGGCATCATGGGCTATCCCAGGCCAGGCCATCCCCATCCCGCCACGCGCGTCTTTCAGGCCATCCGTATCGCCGTCAATGACGAATTCGGCGCCATCGATGCCTTCTTGCGCGATATCCCCCGCTGGATGAAGCCCGGCGGCCGCCTCTGCATCATCTCATTCCACAGCGGCGAAGATCGCCGCGTCAAAGAAGCCATGAACAAATGGCAGAACCCGTGCACCTGTCCGCCGCGCCTGCCTGTCTGTGTCTGTCACAAAGTTCCCCTGGGACACGTCATCGCCAAAAAGCCCGTCGAAGCATCCCCCTCTGAGCTTGCTGAAAATTCCCGCGCGCGCAGCGCCAAGCTCCGGGGCTTCGTGTTCGATTGAGGTTTTGGGGTTTTGTGGGGGGAACCCTTTCTTTTGTGCCAAAAGAAAGGGGTTCCCCCCACACCCCCTTCCCAAAGAAAGGCAATAGGAGAAGGCAAAAAATGCCTTGTATTATGGATTGGATTTGAGATAGAGGAGGAAGTACAATTAGGCGCTGTTTGGGGATTATGTAATCGTTGAATGTGTTGCCTTGTAAGGAGTGTTATGTTGCATAAAATTTGTAAGTCACTGGGGGGGGGGGCGAATATAATTCGCAATTCTTCCGATTGGGTAGAAGTTTCAGCGCATTCGTCACGAGCGGTTCGCTTCTCCACTTTCTCCAGATTGAGGGGGTGGCGAGATGAGCAACCTCAATCCTCAGCAGCAAAAAGTCGTCGAAACGACAGAGTGTCCATTACTCGTGATTGCAGGTCCTGGATCGGGGAAGACGCATACGCTTGTCGAGCGCGTGTTTCACTTGATTGCCGACAAAGGCGTTAAAGCCGAAAATATTCTGGTGGCGACATTTACCGAAAAGGCGGCCAAAGAACTCGTCACACGTATCACGAATCTCGCGCTGAAACAATCACTCAGCATTGACACGAGTGATATGTACATCGGCACACTTCATTCGATATTTCTCCGCATTCTTGAGGAATATCGTGATTATACTGATCTTCATGCAAACTATCGCGTATTGGATGATTTCGACCAGAAATACATCATCTATCAAAATGCAAGGAACTTCTATTCGATTACTGATATTGATACTCTAGACCACTGCTGTCCCACAACTTTTCAGAACAGCGCAAGCTGAGGATTCACAATAGGTTCAGTCATCTTAGGTATGAGGTAATCGTCGAGAATTTCGTTTGAGAACAAATTAATACGTATCCAATTCAGAATTTCACGCATT
>JAFUEE010000079.1 GCA_017464085.1 Pseudomonadota bacterium | reverse complement strand
GGTGAGCACATAGCCGCGCAGGGGGAGGCTTCCCCCTGCAAAGATATAAAATTGTGATATTTTGATGGACGGAACCGGATGAGCGTTTGTATTTCAGTGAAATGTTTCTGGCAATATTGTTCAGATTTATATAAATTGCGAACGTGTTTTGTAATGAGGCAGCGCTCATTATTTTTTGTTCTTGAACAATGATATGGAGGATTGTTGTGGTATGAAATCGTTTGGAAAGAGGCGCGGACTGTTGGTCTGTGCGGCGGTCGCGCTTGCGGCTTCTTTTGCGGCATGCAGCGATGATTCGGGAACAAGCACGCATTCGTGTGACAAATTGACATGTCCTGCAGGGCAGGTGTGCAACCCGAAGACTGTCACATGCGAGACGCCTGCAGTGTGCGGGGAGGAGACTTGCGCGCCCGGACAGGTATGCGACCTTGAGGGCAGATGCGCGGATGCGGGCAGCAATGGCTGCGCCGAAGGGATGATTCCGTGTGGCGGCACATGCGTGGACGGGCGTTCTGACAACAGCAACTGCGGCGCCTGCGGCAAAGCATGCGTGGATGGCCGGAGCTGCGTGGAAGGCGAATGCGTCGTGCAGTGCGATCCGGGGTGGAAAGCATGCGGCGATATCTGTGTGAACATCCAGACGGATACGAACAACTGCGGCGCTTGCGGGACGGTCTGTGATGCCGGCGCGCAGACGGATGCGGATGGGCAGGTCACGCAGCTCGGCAGCGGCAAGGTCTGCGTGGAAAGCAAATGCATGTGCCCCGAAGGGCAGATCGACTGTGGCGGCACATGCGTCGACACAGCATCGGATGTGCGGAACTGCGGCGGCTGCGGGCAGGCTTGCGAGCCTGGCGAAATATGCGCAGAGGGCGGTTGCGACATCTATTGCACGAGCAGCCAGACGAAATGCGAGGGCAGGTGCGTTCTGACCAATTCTGACAGCGAAAACTGCGGCAGCTGCGGTCATGCGTGCGATGCCGGGGAAATCTGCAGTCAAGGAAAGTGCGAGCCGGTATGCGGTGAAGGCCTGACGGATTGTGATGGCGTTTGTACTGACATCAAGTCGACACGGACAGATTGCGGAAGCTGCGGGCATGCCTGTGACGAAGGTCAGGTATGTCATGCAGGGGAATGCGTCGCGACATGCGGGACGCTGACGGCTTGCGAGGGCAATTGTATCGACCCTCAGACGGATGAGCGTTATTGCGGTGCAAAAGGCAAGTGCAGCAGCGAGGATGCGAAGGATGCGGATTTCAAAGGCATCCTCTGTGCCGAAGGATTGGTGTGCAACGGCGGCGAATGCGTTTGTCCTGAAGGAAAAATCTCGTGCAAGATCGGCACGGATGACCAGGGGGCGGCTGTCATGGCCTGCATAGACGCGGCTTCTGATGAGGCGCATTGCGGATGTTCGGCCGAACAGGAAGGCATGCAGTGCGGAACACTCGTCCACACGAACGAAGGCGCGTCATGTTCCGAAGGGACGTGCAAATATGAATGCGCCGAAGGCTTTGGCGACTGCGATCTCAAGACCGAGACCGGATGCGAGGCTGACTTTTTAAGCGATACATCGAACTGCGGAGGGTGCGGCCACGTCTGTGCTTCCGAACATGCCACCGAAGTCGCGTGCGTGTTCGGCGCATGCGCGCCAAGCTGTGAGGACGGTTTCGCGAGCTGCGGCGGCACATGCATAGATCTGACCTCGAATAATGAGAACTGCGGCGCATGCGGCAATGCGTGCGGGGAGGGTTTCAGCTGCCAGGACAGCTATTGCGTTCTGACAGAGTGCACGGAAGATGACGGCAAATTTGCCCCCGTCAAGCTCGGCGACAAGTCTGTCAAGGCCTATTGCGTCAAGGATGCCGACGAATTCCTCGCCATTCGCGATGCCCTGAACAATGGCGGGAAATATCCGGATGCGTCTAATGAAGACAATGCCTATATTCTGCTCGACAACATCAGTTTGAGCATTCAGCCGGCATGGCGCGGCATCGGTACGGCTGAAAAGCCGTTCAGCGGCATATTTCTCGGAAATGGCAAGACGGTTACCGGAAGTTTGTCCTGCACGTCGAGCAACTGCGGGCTTTTTGGGTATATTTCCAAGGCGACGATTGCCAGTTTCCTGATCAGCGCCCCTGTGTATTCCGTCGGTACGGTGAGCAATGTCGGTGCTGTTGCAGGCTATGCGGCCGATTCGACGATTGCTTACACGAATGTGACAGGCGATGTCTCCGGCGCGTCGCATGTCGGCGGAATCGCTGGGCGAACCAAAGGCGGCAATATTTTGGCATGCCGCATGAGCGGCAATGTGACTGGCAGTGAGGCGAATATCGGCGGTATCGCCGGCCTTTCGGAAAGCACGGAGATCAAGGACAGCGCGATGATCAGCGCGTCCGTTTCTGGCAATGCGAACGTCGGCGGAATCGTCGGATCTGCGTCGGAAGTGACTGTCGATGGATGTGCTTTTTCCAATGCCAAGCTCAGCAATATCCAGAGCAATACGGGCGGTATCGCGGGCATCTCGGCGCATTCCAGATATACGAACACCCGTGCGTCAGGGCGCGTTATCAAATCGGTCGCGTATGCGGCGCTCTTTGTCGGGAATTCAGATCAGGACGTGTTCGAGAGCAATCTTGTCGAGAGCGGCGCGGTTATCTCAACGGGCAACGATATCGGCGGTTTTGCCGGTTATGCCAGCAAGTCATCATTCAAGAACTGCAAGCTTTCTGCGGACGTGACGGGGATTGGCAGCAACGTCGGCGGATTTGTCGGCCGTTCCGAAAATGCGTCTACATATAAGAATTGTCATGCGGAGAGCTCGACGACCGGGCAGATGTATCTCGGCGGATTTGTAGGCAACAGCAGCGGCAATTCAAGTTATGACAATTGTTCCGCGCAGGGCAGCGCGACATCGACGCTGACGGAGGCTGTCGCCTTTTCGAGGACCGCGATCGGCGGTTTCTGCGGCTATTCGACGTCTAGCCAGTTCATGAACACGACGGCGGCCGTGGATGTGAAGGGGACAGGCTATATTGGCGGGCATACGGGCAACTGCTACAATTCGACGTTTATGGACAGCCATGCCTCTGGCAAGGTGACGAGTGTCGGCACCGGTCGCGCCGGCGGCTTTGTCGGGGAGCCGATCGGGGCGACAAATTTTGACAGATGCACGGCTTCGGGCAATGTCGTGAGCAATACTGAGCTTGTCGGCGGATTCATCGGCGTCGCTTCCAATTATACCGGCAAACTGACGCGCTGCGCGGCTTATGGCAGCACGCAGGGCACGACGGGCGCGGGCAGCTTTATCGGAGCCATCTGGTATGGCAATGGCGCGAGCACGCATGTGACCGTCGATACCTGTTTCGCCCTCGGCGATGTCAAATCCGGCGCATCGAGATATGCTGGCGGCTTCGTGGGCGGAAGCGTGACTGGAAATAATTATTCATTATATATTTCCGATTCCTATACCTCAGGGTTTGTCAGCAATACTTCTGAGTATCATGGAAGCATTGTAGGTTATTCCTACCCGAATACGACACAGATCAGCGATGTCTATTATTGGAATCTCGGTTCTGACAAAGTCAGCAACGGCAGTGAGTTTATCAGCGGTTCTAAATATAAAGAATTTTCATATTCTGATGGAAGCGCTGTGGTGAACGAGAATAAGGTTCAGACCTCGCTGACGGAGATTTTGAACAACAACCAGAATGCTTGGGAGGAAGCGAAGTGCAAATTGATATCCGGGCCAGTGAACAAATTCGACAATGAGAAATTCACCATTCCGGTGCTCAAGGGGATGAAGCCGGCATTTTGTGATTAATATGATTAATATATAGAAATGATATATGCAGCGCGTGCTGCCGGCTTTGCCGGCACGCACCGCATGCCGCGCCTATTGCCTGACGGCAATACGTCGCGGCTTTTTTTTTAAGATTGTGGCCTTGATGAAAGTGCATGGCTTGAATGCAGCAAAACGGAGCCTGTGATGGGGGATATGCCATTTCTGGCTAAATCGTAACGAATGAAAAATATATAAGATTGACTCAATTTGTGATATAATGCAGAATGTAGTAGTGTGACCGATCGTTCGGTCTGGTGTGTTTGATTGAGTTGTTTTTTTGATGAAAAGAATATGTCTCTATTTGATTCTTATCAGGATTATGATGTGAAGCATGTCAGCGATGGCAAGAAGATTGGACATCTGGCGGGTTTGAAGGCAATCAGTCCGCTTATTTTATTCATTATCCTTTATGTGGTGACTTCGTGCGTGACTGGTGATTTTTATGCCATGCCGCTGACGGTTACATTTATGATTGTAAGCATTTATGCGATTGCAATAACATCAGGCAGGCCATTGTCGGAGCGTTTGTCGGCATACCATAAGGGTGCAGGCGCAGGCCATCTGATGCTGATGTTGTGGATTTTTGTCTTGGCTGGCGCATTTTCGCATACAGCCAAACAGATGGGATGTATCGACGCGACTGTCGATCTGGCACTGATGATTCTGCCGGGAGAGATGATTGTTGCCGGGATGTTTGTCGTGTCGTGTCTGATCTCGTTTGCAGTCGGGACGAGCGTGGGGACGATTGTTGCCTTGATGCCGATGGCAGTCGGCATTGCTCAGAGCGTGTCTGGAGATATGGGGCTGATTGCGGCATGCGTGATCGGTGGTGCTTTCTTTGGCGACAATCTGTCATTTATATCCGATACGACGATTGCCGCGACTTCGACGCAGGGGTGTTTGCCAAAAGACAAATTCTGGGCCAATGTGTCGATTGTATTGCCGGCGGCAATTGTCATCTGTGTGGTCTATTTGATATTGGGCGCGGATGTTCAGGTTCCTGCGCAGCCTCAGCATATCGAGCTGCTTCGTGTCATACCCTATTTGGCCGTGCTGATTTCGGCCATTATTGGGGTGAATGTTCTGGTATGTCTGACGCTCGGAATCGTGCTGTGCGGCATCATCGGTATATGGGAAGGCGCGTATGGGCTGTTGGAATGGTTTCGAGTGATGGGAAGCGGCATATCTGGCATGTCCGAGCTCATAATCATCACATTGATGGCTGGCGGCCTGCTTGAAGTCATTCGCATCAATGGCGGTATTCGATATATCTTGGAGCGCCTGACCGCGCATGTGAAAGGTCCGCGTGGCGCTGAGCTTTCTATTGCCGGTCTTGTATGTCTTGTGAATGTTTGCACGGCGAACAATACGGTTGCGATTCTCATCGTTGGGGATATTTCAAAAGAGATTGGTGAGCGATTTCATGTAGATTCGAGAAAAGTGGCTAGCATCTTGGATACATTTGCGTGCAGCATACAGGGGGTGCTTCCGTATGGCGCGCAGATGCTCATGGCGGCGGGCATCACCGGGCTCACGCCCATTCAGATTGTGCCTTATCTTTATTATCCGTTTGCGATTGGGATTGCATCATTGATATCAATTATGTTTGATTATCCGAGATATTTTAAGAAAGATGGGGAGATTGGGTCCGGATAGTCCATTATTCACTTGGTTTATGAGCACCTTGCACCATTCTGTGGGCTTTAAAAGGCTGCTGTTGTGTGAGCAAAATATGAGTTGCAGCCGCGTATTGGCGAAAGCCGATAGCGGGTGCGCGTCTGCGTATCGCGCGAAGCGCGATAGCAGGCGGATTTAAAAATAAAAATGGATGATATAAAGTTATTATGAAATGATATATGATATCATCTGTTTATGCTTTAGTGCGCAATGTGAGCAGGTCGATTTCAGCTGGGATGCCGAGCCGGAGCGGCGGGCCCCAGTAGCCGGTGCCGCAACTGACGAATGCGAGTTTGCCGTCGACTTCGTATAGTCCGCGCGCGTATTTGTGCATGGCGTTGATGATGTGGTTGAGTGGCCAGCATTGTCCGCCGTGCGTGTGCCCGAGCAAGACGATATCTGCGCCTGCAGCAAAGCTTCGGTCGACAGATTTGGGCTGATGCACGAGCATGATGCGGAAGATTTCCGGGGGGATATTGGAGAGCGCTTTTTCGGGGTCGGATTTCCACTTGCGGTTTTTGCGGTCGCCGAGCGCGTCGATGGCGCCTGCGATTGCGAGTGGGGTGCCGTTGATTTCGATGATCTCGTGGGCGTTGTCGAGCACATGCATGCCCAGCCCGGAGAGCAGGTCGCACCAGCCGCGCGCGTCCCAGAGGTGGTCGTGGTTGCCGGTCACGAAATAGGTGCCGTATCTGGACTGAAAGTTCTTCATCGGATCGAGCCAGCTGCCGATGAATTCCGGCAGTCCGTCTACCATGTCGCCTGTGATGACGATGAGGTCTGCCTGGAGGGCGTTTGTCTGAGCGACAATTTCCTCGACGTCTTCACGTCCGATCGTGTTGCCGACGTGGATATCCGAGAGATGGGCGATGCGCAGGCCGTCGAGCGATTTGGGAAGCCGCGCATGATGGAGGTCAAATTCCCTGATTTTTCGGCCTTTTGTGGCGTACATGACGGCAGCAGGCGTGAGGACTGCCGCGCTGCCGACGGTGGCGACTGTTGAGACGCGCTTGAAGAATTCACGGCGAGAGAGAGATTCGGCGGTTTGAGCCTCCGATTCGGCGGAAGAGTCCGTTTTGTCGGGCTGTTTGCGTGATTTTATCCAGCTGGATATGCGAGAGAGAGACCAGCCCAGGTCGCGAAGGATGACGAGCATGAGCAGAATGCAGATGAACGTCATCAAGAAATAGAGCCAGGGCAGCCAGGTTTCGACGTGATAGTTCGGGTAGAGCTGGGGCTCTCTTGCCGTGTAAAGCGAGACTGGCATGGCCACGGAAATTGCCGCAAGCAATAGAAATATGAGCAAGCCCGCGATGATGCGCGCCTTCCGGCTCAGGTGATGTGGCCTGACAAGGCGCGCATAGAAGATGAGCCCCAGTGGCAGGATGATGCTGAAAAACATTAGGAAAAGGGCGAACATTTTTGGGGGGATCTCTGTGTCAGTCTCTGTTTGAAGCGAATGACATTTATGTGCAGTAGAAAATATTGTTTTGAAGGTGATAGGCAATCATTCAGCAGAAAGCGGTGTTTCTGTCGTATTCGAGCAAGAGGTAGATGCGATCGCCATCTTCGATGACGCTGCTGACGGCATAGCCGAGTGAGTGCAGGTCGCGCTGGAACACCTGCCAGTCGGCCTGTGAGATCATGCAGGCGATTTTTGCGCCGTTGCGCGCCCATGGCCTAGCGAGTGAAGCCCAGTCATGTATGGGCATCAATGCCTTAGAGATGGCGGTGCCGAGGCGGTCGGGGACTGGGGCAGATTCGATTTTGGCTTTGTATATCTGGAGATGTTCGAGTCCGAGTTCTCGTTCGATCAGTCGCAGGAAAGCATATCGCTTGGTGCGCGGCTCGACGAGAATCATTTCCATTTCCGGACAGACGATTTTGATGGGGATGGCGGGAAAACCTGCGCCAGTGCCGACATCGAGCAGGGGACCATGAATTTTGCGCGTCCTGAGGATTTGAAGTGAATCGATGAAGAGATTTCTGATGATGTCTTCAGGGGAGCTGAATCCGGTGAGGTTTGTCTGATGCTGGTAGTGCAGAAGCCTGTCGAGGTAGAGCGCGGTGCGTTCTATCGCAGTATCGGGAAATGGCAGTTCGTGATGTTGGCACCAGTTCTGAAGGAGTTTGGCTGCCGTTTCGTATATGGGCTGCATGTTGTTTGAGACAAAAAAAGCGCGAATGTGACATTCGCGCTTCTGGGAAGCGTTTGGGAGGCTTATTCTTCTTTTGCCTGATAGAGATTTGCGAACGAGCCATCCGGCAGGATGAAGCCGTAACCGGTGGCATCATAGACGCCAGTCATGTAGCTCGAGGGCATGGCTTCAAAGGAGAAAATCGTGCCTGAACCTTCTGGTGCGATGGTGATGTAGTGATGCTCGTTCTGATAGCCGATGACCATCTGATAGGACTGCGACTGCGTCTGTTCGGTGACGCCCATGATGGAGTAGCCGCTGATTTTCTCTTTTTTGTTGTACATCTCAAAGAGTTTTTTGATCACATCATCATAAGAATCAGACGCATGGTAGATATGCATCGTGGTGAAAAACTCGCCAGTCATCTCGACATTGATGATGTTGAACGGCCATTTGATGAACGGCGTGACGATGTCGCTGAAGTCATAGGACTGCTTTGCGAATGCGCTGACCGGCATAGCGAGTACGGCGCAAGCGAGAATTGCGGCCAGGAAGCGTTTCATAATTGGGAGATCCTTAGAAGATGGGGTATTTTCCCTGTTGACCGAGGGCGAAGAAGATGTTGTCGCACACCGAACGTTCGAGGACATTGGAGTTTGCGGCTTCATCGCCCATGCGAGCCTTGAGTGATTTGCGGTTATCTTCCATGTTGTCCTTGAGGACTTCAAAGAAGTTGTCTTCTTCGAAGCTCTTGAGGATCGCGTCTTTGTTATAGACGATGGTATCGGATGCCATTGCGCGAGCGAGCCTTTCTGCGCGTTTCTGATCGTAGGCCATAAGAATACCTTTAACCCTTGAGAAAAGAGAACGAGACCGGAATCGGTCTCCTGCACTGTCTAGAATCGCAAATTTGAGCGAGCATTGTCAATCATTTTATTACGGGCTTGGTTACTATTCAGCCGGGTCTTTCGGAATCAGGTATGTGTCCTTGTAAATAAACGGCGCACATTTTCCTTCAATCTTCAAGGGCGCACCTATCCATCGAGGCTTAGAGTGCCCCAAAACACGTATACTACATCACCATAAATGTCATCCGATCACTCTAAGCACGGAATTGGCTGAAGTATCTTTTGAATTTGCACAATTAAATCCATCCCCTTGCGCCTGCAAGTCTCAATGACACTTAGCATTTTGCAGTAAATTTCTTTGCCTTTGGCAGTTCTGAAGCCCCCCGAGGATTTCTGTCGATTCTTGCATTTCCTCAAATCCCGTTCGGACATATTATTAGTAAATGGAACATCCGCACGCATGGCAAACAGTAAGTGGTTTTCCTTGTATCGCTTTAATCTGTTAATTAAGGTATATTCTTCCTCTTTGGCAATCTTACCTTTAGTCTTTTTGTTCTGCTGTAAGGCATCCTGGAGAATTGCGTCATATTCAGTACTGCATAACCCCAAAAGGTCTTCGCAGAAATTCGTTTCGAGGTCTTTTTTTAGCTCATTCATGGCTTTAAGGAGATCTGCCATCTCCTCGCTCCAAGCGTTGCCTGTTTCCTCGCTATTCTTGCGCAGATAGCGCAGAATGTGTGCATTGCATTCGGCATGATTGGTACCGAAATGGTATAGGGCAGTTTCGTGGTCATGAACGAGAGTACCTGCAAACTGTGCAATGACTTCTGTCTCCTTCATCTCTTTAATACTTTTGGTTTTCATCGGAGAATAAAGGACAGCTTCGGAAGTGCTTTGATTGCGGATATACTCTTGGACTCCCCCAACAGAGATGTTATTGTGCTGTCTGTGCAGAGCACTTCCGAGTTCAACAGATTGGTCTTTATGGTCTCAAGTATATCGCTGGCTCTTGCGGCAAATTCTTCTTCAAAATGGAATAAGCTGCCGGGGGAGAGGTTGATAGTTCCATTGCTTAGGGCAGATAGCAGGCCGCAGGTACGTTTGACAGGGACATCGCCCAATTGGGAAATTGCCAGGACAAGCGTTTTCACGCCATTTCCATAGATAACGGCGCTGTTTAGCACTGGCGGAATAAGAAACTTTCCGTTGGCATCGGCATGAAGCCTGATCTCGTAAACGACGGTCGTGAGCTTTGCGTCTACAATGAACCGTTTGACGAAACTTGTCTCGGCATCCCCGAGTTCTGCGACGATGTGTTCACACTTTTTCGATGCAATCAACGCTTCAATGTCTTTTGGCGTAAGCGTTTTACCAAGATGACCTTTTTGACCGCCTATGTTGCGGTCTGTTCGGGAGCGTCCATTGAAAGTGTTAGCAGGGCGGGATGGCTTTTGATCTGTGGATGGCGGAAGCGACGAGTTGCCACTGTTATTGTTCAGAATCCTCTTTAGGCGCTCGTTATCGCCTTTCAGAAGCTCAATCTGCTCGTCCTTTTTGGTTATTGTCGCTTCCAGCTCTGCAATCTTGGCATGGCATTCGAACAGTTCTTGCTCTGTTTTCTGCTTGTAAGCTTTGAACTCGTTTTCAAGCTTATCGCATCTTGCAAGCGTTTCTTCTAGGTGTTTAAAGAGAGATCGGTTGTAATTGCGTCCCATAGCGCCATCCATGGCAATCACCGCAACATGCAGTCTAGCGTCTTCTAGCCGAAAAGGACAAGAATGTCACCTGTTTTGAAGGGGCTCAAAGACCCGGCTGAATAGTTACCGGGCTTGTGGGCTGCGGGGGAATAGGTCGCGCCGTATTGCCGCAGGCGATAGGCGCGCGGGCGTGCGTATCGGCGCGCAGCGCCGATAGCCGGCCCCTCCCAAAACGCGCTATATTAATGATATCAGTGGTTGATGCACCAGAAGCTCAGGGAGCCGTTGAAGAACGACGAGAATATGCTGGCGTTGGCGTGTATCTTGTGGAAGTAGAGAAAGTTATAGATGTGGTTGACGAAGATATCGAACGGTTCGAGCTTGCGGTCGACGGCATCGACGAGGTGCGCAGAGCCTATGAGCTTGTCGAGCCTGAAGATCTGTAAGGCGAACTCGAGCAGGACGGACAGGAAGTAAGTGACGAGCTTGAAAGAGATGAGGCATAGTTCCAGGACGGTCATGAATGCGGTCCTGAGGATGATGCCGCCGGGGAGGAAGACGATGGGGAGCGTGAAGCCCCGTCTGTCTTCGCGGTAGCTGGCAAAGACCTCGAGCACGGCGATGAGGTATTGCAGGGCCAGGACGATGGCGATCGCGAGGTTGAGGGGCATGTGCGTCGCGAGCATCGTCTGGATGTGAAAGACTTCCTCGACGAGGGCGTCTGCGAGCAGGATGCACGCGATGAGCATGAGGAGCTCGAAGAGCATCGCGAGGAAGGTGATGAGTTTGTTCCGTGCGAACTTGTAGAGGTTCATGTCAGCACCAGGGACCGTTGCCTGTGAACACGAAGGGGTGATGTGAGGTCTGCGCGTCATGTTCGGGGTAATCGGAGCGGTAGTGTCCGCCGCGGCTTTCCTTGCGGTCGAGTGCGGCAGTCGTGATGATGCGCGCGGCATCGATCATGTTTCTGAGCATGAGCGACTTGGGCTTTTTGGCGGAGAGTTCGTCGAGGACGCTCAGCGCGTGCGTCATGCTCGCTTCGCAGCGGACGAGGCCGACATCGTCCCACATGGTTTTGCGCAGCAGGGAGGCATCGGCTTCCTCGTCGGGGCCTGCGAATGTGCGCTGCATGACCGGGGAGTAGTCGCCGTCGCGGATGACTGTTGGTTTTGTCCAGTCGATCTGCTCGACGATATCCTGGCTGACGCGCGCGCCGAAGACGAGGCCTTCGAGGAGAGAGTTGCTCGCGAGCCGGTTGGCGCCGTGCACGCCTGTGGCGCAGCATTCGCCGCAGGCCCAGAGGCCGAGGCAAGTGGTGCGCCCGGATTCGTCGACGCGGACGCCGCCCATGTGATAGTGCGCGGCCGGGGATACGGGCAGAAGGTCTTTGACGGGATCGAGGCCGGCCTGTTGGCAGAAGCTGTAAACCGTCGGGAATTTTTCGGGGAATTTTTCGCCGACGCAACGCGCGTCGAGGAACACGGGCAGGCCTTTCTGCTGCTGCGCCCAGATGCCGCGCGCGACGACATCGCGTGGCGCGAGTTCGGCGTCCTTGTGCAGATCGACCATGAAGCGTTTGTTGTCTGCGAGAAGGACAGCGCCTTCGCCGCGCAGCGCTTCGGTGAGCAGTGGAAGCGGGTCGACGGTGGTGTTGAGCGCGGTCGGGTGGAACTGCACGAACTCGACATCAGAGAGGACAGCGCCTGCGCGTGCGGCGATTGCCAGCGCGTCGCCGACGGATTCGACCGGGTTCGTCGTATATTGATAGATACGGCCGATGCCGCCGCAAGCGAGCACGACAGCGGGCGAAGCGACTTCGATGATTGTGCTGGTGCCGTTGATGATGCCGTAAACGCCGATGACGCGGCCATCTCGCCTGATGATGTCGACGACATAGCAATTCTCGATGACCTGGATGTTTTCTGCGCGCCGGACGGCTTCGGTGAGTGCACGCTGCACTTCCGCGCCGGTGCTGTCGCCGTGCGCATGGAGTATTCTGCGCCTGCTGTGGGCGGCTTCGCGTCCGAACGAGAGTTCGCCATCGGGCGTGCGGTCGAATTGCGCGCCGACTTCGATGAGTTCGCGGATGCGCGCCGGGCCTTCGCGCGTGAGGACATCGACGCAGCCTTTGATCGAGAGGCCGTCACCGGCGATCATGGTGTCGACGGCGTGGAGCTCGGGCGTGTCGTCCTTGCCCATCGCGCATGCGATGCCGCCCTGGGCGATCGGCGTGGAGCCGCCGCGTCCGAATTCAGATTTTGTGAGTACGATCACGCGCTTGTTTTTGAGCCCAAGTGCGGCTGAAAGGCCGGCGACGCCGCCGCCAATGATTGCGGCATCTGCCTGAAAACGCTTAATTTCATATTCCATCTGACATCTCCGATGCATTGAGCCGTCTGCACGACATGGCACGGCGGCGCGATGTTCTAAAATAGCGTTCATAATTTTGCACGTATTTTCTGGAAAATCGAACATTTTATGAATGGTTCGGCATCATGCGTTCGAATATGCGGGAACGTCGCATGGAGAATATGGCGCATGGGGGGGGGGCAAGGGCTCGCTTGTGCGCCGGAGAGATGGTGCAGAGATGCGTTCCTGAAAGATGCTACAGACGTTCCACGGAACGTATTTATAATGATATCTGGCTGGATTTGGCGCGGTTTTGCGCTTCGCGCATACACCGCGCCTGTGCGCGCCTATTGCCTGAGGCAATACGGCGCGCCAATTTGTATATCAGATTGTATCATTTTAACTCGGTGGGGTTGAACAAAATAGTGCGGTGTGCTATGATAAGTATTAGTAATATCTGACGGCCTTTTGGGGATGCCTGTTCCTGATATTCAAGCGTCCTCTGGCTGCGCAGGCATGAGTGGAGGTGTGTATGAGCTTGTTGAGATCGATGCTGAGGTTTGCAGTCGGCGGTATGAGTGCCATTTTGGGCATGGGCATGCTTGCAGGCTGCGGTGAGGATGCAAATGGCGATAATCCGCAAGTGAAGGTGACGAAAGCGGATATCGAGGCGTGCTGTGGCTCGGATGACGGTTCAAAGAATTATGAGAGCTGTGTGGAGGCTTACCGTACGACAGGCAAGTGCGGTTCGATTGATATTGATCCGAATCCGCCGGTATATTACGGGCCGCCTGCGATTACGGATGCAGAGCTGAAGGCATGCTGCGAGAACCGCGAAGACGGCATGGATGCGAACAGATGCATTTCGGAATATAAATCGACGTACCAGTGTCCGGAGGATGAGCCGGTTTATGCGGAATATGGCATGCCGATGCCCCTGGAGGAGGAGCTGAAGGCATGCTGCGAGAATCGCGGGGATATGGATGCAGAGGAGTGTGCCGAGCGTTTCACAGAAACGTTGAAATGCCCTGATATTATGGATGCGCCGGATGCGCCGCTTTACGGCCCGCCTCCGATTACGGATGCGGAGCTGAAGGCATGTTGCGAGAACCGTGCGGATGGCATGCCCGCAGAGGCATGTATTGACGAATACAAATCGACGTATCAGTGTCCGGAGGATGAGCCGGTTTATGCGGAATATGGCATGCCGATGCCTCCGAATGAGGACATTGAAAAGTGCTGTGCAGACCGCAATGACGGCATGGACAAGGGGAAATGCATCGACGAGTACATAGAGACTGGTATTTGCCCGCCAGAGTTGGCAATGCCCGATGATCCCCCGATTGCGGTTTATGGTCCGGCGCCTGTCGATCAGGCGCTTGAGAAATGCTGCGGCGACAAGTCGGGCGACGAGTATAGCGAATGCGTGAAATCGTATTATGAGCACAACGGCTGCATGGAAATCATTGAAGTTCCAAGTGTGCCAGTGGTGTATGGACCGCCGCCTTCGCCTGAGCCTGAGCCTGAGTGATACGTTGAAGAACTGTTTGGATTTAGCGAGGTGTATTTATGACGAAACCTGATCTCCGCCTGATGATTTACCGCAAGATGATGTGGAAGCGTCATCAGATTCGCACATCGGCCAACCGCGACCTTCATGAGTTGCGCTATCTCTTTTTTGAGGTTTCCCGGCGGTGCAACATCCACTGCCGATACTGCGGGAGCAGCTGCACGCTCGAGGAGCGCATGAATGAGCTGACGACGCAGGAATGGCTCGATATCATTGATCAGCTTGCGGAAGATTTCGATCCGAAGCGCGTGATGATTGCCGTGACAGGCGGAGAGCCTCTTTTCCGCAAGGATATTTTTGAGATATTTGCGAGGCTGCACGAGCGCGGGTTCCGTTATGGGATGGTGTGCAACTCGACGCTGCTCAACGAAGAAGCAGCCCGGAAGCTCGTGGAATGCGGTATGGACTCGATATCGCTGTCGTGCGATTCGCTTCCCGAGATCAATGATTCCATTCGCGGCAAAGGGATGAGCGCGCATGTCGTGAAGGCGATCAAGAATTTGAAAGATGCCGGGTATGCCGGCATTTTGGAAATTCTCTCGACGATTACGAAGCCGTGCATGGATCATCTCGAAGAGATGCGCGAATGGGTGACGGCGCAGGGCGTCAAGCGCTGGCGCGTGTCTCCGGTCATTGCGATCGGGCGTGCGGCGGAAAATCCCGACCTGCTCTTAGACGATGCGGATATCCGCAAGCTTCTGACGTTTGTCCGCAACCGTCGCCGCGTGCTCGGGGATGACGAGGTGCGCCCGGAGTTCAGCGAGGAAGGGTATCTCGGCGATGATTTTGAAGGCCTCGTGCGGCCGTATCTGTGCCAGTGCCGCGCGGGCATCAATGTGGGCGGAATCCGCTATGACGGCATTGTGGGCGCATGCCCGGAGATCTCGCAGTACTTTGATCAGGGCGACATACGCAAGGAGCGTTTCAAGGATATCTGGGACAACAGGTACCAGGATTATCGCGACCGCTCGTGGACGCGGAAGCTCGGGCCATGCCGTCACTGCGACAAGTTCGACCTTTGCCATGGCGGTGCGATGCACCTCTATGACGACAAGAGCACGCCGACGCATCGGTGTTTTTACGAGATGGTCAAGAATCCGAAATAATGCCATTTTTTTTGAAAGCGCATCTGTGTTAAGTATATCGGGCAGATGATTTCGGCCGGCAGGCTGCGAAGCAGTCTGCCGTTTTTTTAATATTTCCGCAGCCCTGCTTTTGGGTTTGAAAGCGCGTATGCGGCTGCGTGTGAATGTGATCGTTGGAAAATTGATATGTCAGAGCGTGAATCGACCGAAGCGTTGATTTCGGAGCCATCTACGGAAGCGTCAGGTGCCGTGCGGGAAAGCGGCGAGGTGACGGCTGGTGCGGAGCCGGTTCTTGAAGCGGATGCGGAAGCTGTGTCTTATCATGAGGCCGCTGAGGCTCAATCGTCGCCGGAGCGGAGCGAGGATGCCGGAGGTGACGTCTCTGTTGCGTCCTCATCGGATGAAACGGATGCTCGAAAAGAAGCGGAAGAAGGCGCGCTTTTTGAGACTGAATGCGGCCAGACGGTGCAGAACCCGTCAAAGGCCGATATGCCGCGCGTGACTTGCGGTCGTTCGAAGGCAACTAGAAACAGCAGGGATGTCAGGCGTCAGCAGGCGGAAATGAAGCGTTATGTCTATCCGCTGGATGAGCTCAAGAAGCATCTGAGAATCGACATCGGCATGATGATTGGCGCGCCAGTCCTTTTATTGGGAGCGCTTGCGGGAAGCATCTCTCTTGGCTTGTGGGGAGGGCTATTTCTGTTTCTCGCATCGCTAGCGGTGCTGGGGTTCGTGTTCCATGACCGGCTGATGCATTTCCGGAAATCGGTCAAGTATTCGATGGTCTTCAATGCGATCAAGAAGACGTTCAATCCGGAGGTTTATCTGGCGTATAAGACTGTGGATGAGGACGTGCTGGATTCTGCCGGTTTCAGTATGGACTGGAGCGAAGCGAAGATGAGCGATTATTTTCGCGGCAGCTGGCGCGGGTTCCCATTTTCGTTCGGCGATATCAGCATCATCAAGTATGGTGACAACAAGAAGCTGGCAAATACGGTTTACTCGGGGCAGCTTTTTGTCATCGAGACCGGCCTGGATCTCAAGTCGTGGATTACGATTCACGAGCGAGAGACGATGCTGACGCCCGAGCACTATGAAGGCCAGAAGCAGGCAGGGAAGTTCTTTACGACAGGGAATGCGCAGTTTGACCGGCAGTTTGAAGTGAATTTCGGCGTGAATGGCCGCGATGTGTCCGACGCGCGCAAGGAAGCTGCTCGCCAGACTGCGCTTCGTCTGGTGGAACGTCTCTCTCAGGATATGATTGCGGCGGATGCGTATGTCGTGTCCCGGACAACGATGCGTTTTGAGGGGAATTATTTGTACCTTGCGACAGAGAACGCGCGCGACACGTTCGAGCTCCAGCCGGGCGATCTGAAGAATCTCGAGCTTCTCGGGCGACGTTTTGCAGAGGAGGTTGAGGCGATGACGATCTATCTCGATCTCGTGACGAAGGGGCTTGAGGCAGTCAAGGCGTCAGAGCCGTCAGACGCCGAGCCTGCATCTGCGCCTGCAGAAACTGCAGAAACGCGCGAGGCTTGAGCATTGATGTGCCGGCATGTTTGAGAATGGTGTGCTTGCCGGTGATATGCGCGGAAAGATGCGTAAGCCGCGCCGTATGCAATAGGCGCGGCGCGCAAGGCGTATGCCCGGCCTTCAGACGGGCATAGCCTGCGCCCCCGGCAAAGAGAGGCAAAATGGCAGTCGCCTGGCGAGTTGTCTTGCCATTTGTGTATAAGAATGTGTAAAATATGATCGGTGTATTTTGCGCTTCTATTTTGTGAGGAAAGCGGATGCGTTATATTGGTTTACGTGCGATCGTGATGGCGGCGATGCTTGTATTGGGAGGTGGTCATGCGTATGCGCAGAGCCATTATGCGACCAAGCAGGCGCAGGAGAACTATGACAATGGCATAAAATTGGAGCGCCAGGCTGAGGAAAAGGGCGATGTCTCCTATTTTGCGCAGGCCGAGAAGGAATACCGCAGCGCGATCAATGCTGAGCCTGGCATGGTGTCGGCGTATATCCGTCTCGGATATGTGCTGTATGTGCAGAAGAAGAGCGAGGACGGGATCGATATTTTGCAGAAAGGGCTTGCGCATCACTCGGACAATGTGGAGCTGAAGCACTACCTCGGGCTGAATCTTTATCAGGCTGGGCGCACGGAGGATGCGGAGGCGCTTCTGAACGAGGTTGTGGCGACGCGCAGTGACCTTTCGGAGGCGTATTTTGTGCTTGGGAAGATCAGCCTTGACAAGGGCGATTCGCTCAAGGCGCAGTCATATTTTGAGCAATATGCGTCAGCGACGCCGGATGATGTTCAGGCGTTTCGCGCGCTTTCGTCCGCGTATATTCAGGCGAAGGATGTTGCGGGTGCCGAGGCGACGCTTGCGAGGCTTCTGGAACTGGCGCCCGATGATGTGATTGCCAAGATCAACATGGGGCATGTCAAATATGAGCGCGGTCAGATTGACGAGGCTGTGAAGCTTTACGAGCAGGCGTACAAGCTTGACCCGCGTCGCAGCGAGCTTCTGTATACGATCGCGAGCGTGTATTATCTCGGCGGTCGTTATGAGGAGGCGATCAAGCGATTTGCGGTGGTGCTCGAAAAAGACCGCACGCACATGAGCGCGCAGTATTTTACGGCAGACAGCGAGCTGAAGCTTGGGCATCTCGACAAGGCAGAGGCGCTGTTCAAGGCGCTCGAGGCTGAGATGCCCGATTACAAGTACATCAAGCTGAAACTGGCCTATATCCGCATGCTTCGCGGTGAGGCGGGTGCGGCGGACGAAGTCCGCAAGCTGATGAAGGACACGACGAATCCGGATGACCTTCATTTTGGCGCGGTGATGCTTCGCAAGCAGGGTTTTGTGGACGAATCGGTGTCGGTTCATCGGCAGCTTCGCGAAGACCACATGGATGAGAGCATCTATGGTGTTTATCTCGCGCGCGAATATATGGAGACGGGGAATTATGTACAGGCGTCGGAGCTTCTGATGCTCCTGATTGACGAGAGCGTGAACAACTCCCTGGCGTGGGAAATGCTGAGCATCACGCTGCTTCATCAGGGGATTGACGCGATGATGATGGGGGAGTTCGAGCAGGCGCGTTCGTACTTCGACCAGGCGCTTTCGATGGAGGTGCATTCGGTGCAGGCGTACTGCAGTTTTTCGCAGCTCGCGCTTCTCGAGGGCAATATGGATGAGGCGTATCAGTCGTTCCAGATGGCGGAGCAGCTTTCGCCGGACGACCCGAACGTGATCAAGCTTGCGGCGCAGTTCGACATCATGGACGGCAAGAACAAGTATGCGGTGCAGCGCCTGAACGACCTGAAGTCGGCGCAGACAGCGGATGCGCTGGGCGGCTCCGGCTGGTATCTGCTTGCCGTGGCGCAATCCAGCATCGGGCAGTGGGATGATGCGGCGAAGTCGCTCGAGGAAGCCGAGAAGATGGGGGTCGTGGATTCGCCCGCATCTGCCGTCGTTGCGCTTCAGGGCGCAATGAATGCGTATGACGGCGGGGATTTTGCGAAGCTCGACCGGCAGCTTGAGCGAGTGGAGCGCTTTAAGGAAGGCCTCGATACGCTCGACCGGATCAGGTATGATTATCTTCAGGCGATTTCGAGCATTCGCTCGAAGCGATATACGCAGGCGAAGACGGCGCTTGAGGCGGTTCAGAACGGATTTTCAGAGCTTGATCCTGACAGCCGCCGCCTGATCGTGGAAGGCGGCAGGCTCGACGTGTCGTATGAGCTCGCGTATGTGTATTATGAAACAGGCAATCTCGATGCGGCGCTTTCGCTTTTGGGCGCGAAGCCGTCAGCGGACCGCCGTTCGCTTGAGGCAGCTGTACGCCGGAAGCTCGGCTATCAGGCGTTGAAAAATCACAAATATGACGCAGCGCTCGACAACTATAACCGTCTGAATGCGCTTGGAAACCCGTCAAATTCAGATCAGTATAACCAGGTTCTCGCGAAGCTTCAGGCGAAGAAGCTCTCGAATGCCGAGGATGTTCTCGAAAAGTATGCGAAGCAGAATATTCCAGAGGCCGTGCTGAACTATGCGATTTATTTGGATGGCGTAGGTGAAGGCGCGCGAGCGACCCAGTATTATGAGAAATATGTGTCGATGGCGAGTTCCCGCAAATCAGAGGATGTTCGCCGCATGCTTTCGACGAAACAGCGAGTGTGGGGGAGTGAATGATGCGGAGAGTCTTAGGGAATTTGTTGTTTGGTATGCTGATGCTCGCGCCGAGTCTGGCGTCAGGTGAGATTGTGGCGATTTATGCGCCGAATCTAGACTTCAAGGACGGTGCGGAGCGCAATGCGTATGTGAACAAGGTGGCTAAAGCGCTTTCGAGCGCGACAGGGAAGTCGTGGGAGGGGCGTGCATTCGCGCGCGCGGCTGACTTTGAGGCGGAGCGTTCCAACGTGGACGTGGCGATTCTCGATGCGGATTATTTTTCCGGCAAGAGCGGCTCGCTTCGCCCCGTGGCGATGCTCTCTGCAAATGGCCAGACGACACGTGCGCTCAAGGTCATCGCGAAAAAAGGGGGGAGCGACAAGCTTTACAAGTATCGCGGCAAACGCCTTGCGCTCGTGTCGAACGCGTCCCTTGCCGGGTCGTTCATGACGGCATCTGCGCTTGGCAACGAGATCAAGGCATCGGAGTATTTTTCTGCGATTGACGAAGTTCGCGATGTGCGCTCGGCGCTCAATGCCGTGGAAATGGGCAAGGCAGACCTGACGCTCGTCTATGACGGTTACGATTCCGGTTTCACGACGGTCTATATGTCGAGCGGTGTCGGGCTTCCGATCATTGCTGTAAATTCCGCGCGGGTGAGCGGCGACAGTGCCGAGACGCTCAAGCATGCGCTCCAGAACATCAGCGTCCATACGTCCACGTTCATCACGGGCAGCGCGGTCTATAATGCCGGGGATGCAGGGGCCTACCGCCGCATTGCGGGTACGCGGAAGTCGAATGCCTTGAGCTATCAGCCGCTTGAGCCCGAGACAGCAAAGGTCAGCCTGACGAGTTCCGCGCTTCAGAAACGCACGGATGGTATTGCGTTTAATCCATTTCAGATTCAGTATGTGCCGTCGATGAGCGAGTTTGACCGGAAACTCGAGCAGCGCCTGTAGTTTTACTCCGTTATTTTTTGGATGAAATCAGATGAAAATCGTTCCAACGCTCATAGCAGATACAGCGACAATCCTCCTTCTCGTCTCCACGCCGAAGGAACAGCAGGCGTTGACAAAGACGCTATCCGCAACCGGGTGCAGCCTTCAGGTCGTGACGAGCATCGCGGAGGCGGAAGAGACGATTATGCACCAGAACATCGATCTGCTTGTTGCGGATTACGATCAGCATTCTCAGATGACGGAGGGAAACGGCCGCACCGCGTTTGATAATTTCCTCGAACGGTTTGCGCAGATGCCGGCATCGCACTGGGTGAGTGGCCGAACGCGCATCCTTCTTCTCGCGTCGCGCAGGAATCGCGAGGAAATGCAGGCGATTTTCAGCATGCCCTATGTGAGCAATCTCGTGGCGAAATCGGATGATTTTGCGCCTGAAGAGCTGATTATCACGGTCGGGAAGATCCTGCGCAACGATATTTTCGGCATTGAGAAATATCTGTGCTACGGCGCGATGCCCGTGGCATACGAGGTGACGTCGAGTCTGCAGAAAGACCCGCTGCTCGATGCGCTTTCTGAGTATGCTGCGAACATCGGCATAAACAAGCGGATCATATCTGCGGTTGCGGGCGTGGCTGACGAGATGCTGATGAATGCGATATATGATGCGCCGATTTATAACGGCGTGCGTCCCTACGCGAGCCGCTCGCGCACAGTGCCTGTCGAGCTTCAGCCTGGGGAGTCGTGCTTTTTCTCTTTCGCGAGCGACGGCTCGCAGTTCATTATTTCCGTGCGCGACCGCTTTGGCTCGCTGACTCCCGAGAAAATCCGGAGCTATCTTGCGCGCTGTTTTGCCATGGGGCATGATCAGATTGAGCAAAAACAGGGCGGTGCCGGCATGGGGTTCTATTTCATCATGGAGAATCTGAACAAGCTGATCGTCAACATCAGCCCGGGGCGCGGCACGGAATTTATCGGTATCATCGATATTTCTGGCACTTATCGCGATTATATCGAGCGCTATAAGTCATTCCATATTTTTGTGGGATGATTTCAGGCATGGACGCGGATATTGTCCGCGTCTTTTTTGTGGGCATTGCTTTATGGGAACAAAGTTGAGATTGTGCCTTTTGGGTATTTTTTTCGGGATGTGCGTCTTTCCGAAAGTATCTTTCGCACAATCTGCGGATGTGCAGGGGATGCCGTATGCCGGGGCCGGTGTTCCCGGAAGTGCGGAAGCCGTGCCTGAGGGCGGCGTGCTGATGGGGGAGGATTGGGAAGGCGCTGTAGATTCGGCGGATGGGCTTGGGGTCGGGCCGGACTTTCCGGCAGTTGAATATGCGCCGGACGGGCGGATCATTGAGGATGCATCGGATGCGTCGCTGATGCTCTCATCCGAGATGCTCCCTGCCGATACTGCGCCTGCAGAGGATGCGGATTCTCCGGGGGAGGGCGGTGCCGAAGAGATGGTCTTGCCTGAGGATGCATCGGAGATGCGTCTGCCGAATCCGTCCTATGAAATCGAGCATATCCGCATTGCAGGGAACATGCAGACATCGCGCGAGTATATTTTGAAGATGCTTGCGCTCGACACTTCTCGCTCTGTGACGCTTGAGGATCTTGAGGCTGCGCGTATCCGGCTTGTCGCGAGCGGGCTCTTCCAGTCCGTGGACATGTCGCTGAGTCCGGGAAGCGGGAGCGGGAAGCTCGGGATCTGCCTTGATCTGGTGGAACGTTCGCGGCTGCAGATCAACCGCTATTATATCGGCGCGAGCCGGAAGTCCCCGTTCTGGATGGGTCTGGATGTCGACTGGCTGGCGCCGTTCGGCACCGACCATCGGATGCGCATGGCATTCGCTGCAGCGAGTTCTGACGCATATACGTTTGAGCTTGGATATCTTGTGCCGATGATCGCCGATCTGCCGCTCTCTCTGATGTTTTCAGTGCAGTCTATGAGCAGTTTCGAGGATCTCTACGGCTCGTTTGGTCCCGGGGGGGAGCGACGCGTTTGGGGGAAGCTCGACCGGATGGGCTTTGGGCGGCACGGCGGCACGGCGGGTATCGGATATGCGCCGATACCGCATGTGCGTCTGATGCTCCGCCTTGAATATATGCGTATCTTGCGTCAGAGCGAGTCGGGCGTACCCGGGGGGCAGCTTGACAAATATCTGAAGTCGGGCTGGAGCAATCTGGCGTCGTTGCGCATCATGGCGGCTTATGACAGCCGCGAGGGGCGCGACCTGCCCAATGCGGGTCACATGGTGGCGCTCGCGCTGAACGGTTCTGCGCGGATGAGCGCGTCCCAGTATGGATTTTTCAAGCTCAGCCTTGCCCATCAGAGCAACTTTGAGCTCAGCCCTCAGCACGTGCTCCGCATCGACAGTTTTGGCGGTGCGCTGTTCGGGGATGCGCCATTTTTCGAAAAGTTCTTCTTCAATGATTTTTATTCGCTTGCGCCCAGTCGGATTCATCATCTGAATCCGTCCAGCCGTGGCGCGTACGATATTTTTGGCACAGGCGCGTCCAGCCTTTCGTATGAGGACTTTCTCGTCCATCTTGCGCTGAGCTATGCCTGGCAGCCGTTTGTGCGCCGCCTTGAGCTGTTCGTGACCGTAGGTGCGACGTATGCGGACACGCCGTCACATGGTCGCCGTGTGCTCGGCATCGCGTCGCGCGCGGAGCGCGGCGATTTTCCGGTCGATCTTTCGTTCAATTTGGGCGTGCGCTTCAAGACGGACTATGGCCTTGTCGGATTTTCCCTGGTCAATGTGTTTGACCTTCTGGGGAGGTGAGCATGCGGGCCGTCAGTGTACTGATATTCCTAATGGCGCTGTTGAGCGGATGCCCTGCCTATGCGCAGCCGTCTGCCGCGCCATCCCCGGAGGATACGGTGCAGTGCGCCGAGCAGGGCCGTGTCATCCTGTGCAACCTGACGATACCGAATTATGTGCAGCGCATACGTTCTGTTTTGGCAAACGGCTGGGAGAATTCGATAACGATTCATATTTCCCTGCTCAGCGGAGATGGTTCCAAGACGCTTCGCAAGAGCCGTCTGGAGGCGACGGAGCGCTGTTATCTCGATCCGTTTGAATCGCCGTGTCTCGTGCTCTGGCGCGGCGCGGCGACTTGGCAGAGGTATCGCGACGAAGCGGCGCTCGTCAAGGCGCTCTCTCATTTTGGTGTTCAGGCGATCGCTCTGGATGAGCTTCCAGCTGACAACTACATCATCCGTATCCACATTCAGGTGGCCGCGAGCGCACAGAAACGGCTTCAGTCGATTCGTTCGTGGTTCAAGAGCGGAGATTCGGACAGCGGATTTTTCAGCGCGAATTCTCTGATTGGCGCGATACTGACGAGCCATGCGGAAACGCTTTCCGGGCATTCCCTTGAGACGACGCTCGAGACATCGCAGTTCTATATCGACCTCGCGTTCAGCGAGGCGGAAGCGGCGGGAGTGTCTGATCAGGAAGGAGCGGATGATGCCGGGGAGTGATGCATCTGGCGCGGCGCTTTGCGCTACGCGCATGCGCGCCGCAGGCAGGCCTTTGCGCTTCGCGCATGCGCCCTGCCCGAGCCGCTATTTGAAATACGCGGCTCTATTTCTAATACCTCAAAATGTTTCACAGAAACGGAATGCGTCCTAAAAGGCAAAGGGCCGGGCTGTGCGTTCCCGGAAAGTCTGGAGGAAGTATGAAAAAGATCACACTCTGTGCGCTATGTTTTGCTGGCATTGTATGCGGCTGTTCGGGACATGCGGAGACCGCGACTGAATCGACGACATCCGGCATTGAGGTCAGGGACAGCAAGAAGGATGAGATTGCGCAATGGGTGGCGGCGGTTCAGAAGGATACCGAGGTTCTTTCCTCTCTGAATGCGCCGGTGCATCAGGGCGCGCGTGCGGATGTGTCTGAGGCTTGCGAGGACGCGGCCGTCCGCAGCGTGCTTGAGCGCCGCGGGGCGTTTCTTGCGGAAACGGACGGCGCGTATGCACAGGGGATCGAGATTTTGCGGTCTGTTCCCGATACAGGGGCGGCCTATGTGCCGAAGCATCTGGCGGAGATTGAGGCGCTTGCAGCCTCGGTGCAGTCCGGCGCGGTGCCCGCGCCGTTTGAATGGACGGCATCTGACAGCGAGACGCTTGTGAAGAACCTGAAAGCGGTCGGTTTTTCGACAGGCCCGGATGAAGCTGCGGCGCGCGCGTCGTTTGTGGCGATGCTCAAGGGCCCAGAATGCGGGAAAATCCTACCGCGTTACTGCGAATACGTTTCAGAGCTGCGCGCAAGCCAGGCCGGGAGGCTCGAAACTGAAGCTCGTCTTGATGCGCTTCTCGCGTGCGATCTCTCCGGATGGGCAGGCGCGCTTCGCCTGGATTATCCTCAGAACGACTATAAGTTTGACCGTTTCAGGAAATACGTGTCTGATGAGGCGATCGCGAACATACGCAAGGAAGTGTTCCTGGAAGACATGGCCAGACGGGGCGTGAAAAAGGCATTTGAGGCGATAGAGCCGCCTGACAGCCAGTACCGCGCGCTGCTCGAAGCGCGCAAGATTTACGTGGCTGCGATCGAGAACGGCGGCTGGCCCAAAGTCGAGGCCCCCGCGAAGATCGAGGAAGCAAAGCTCGGCAAGTCGTATGCCTATGTGCCGGGGCTTCGCAGACGCCTTCAGGCGGAAGGATACGGGATTTCCGATGTCGAAAGCGATGTGATGGATCAGCCGCTTGTCGATGCCGTCCTCCTGTACCGCGATGTCCATCAGCTGTCGCCGAAGAAAGTGATCGACCAGGTCCTGTTCAAGAATATGGCGGTTCCGCCCGAGACTCGCCTGGAGACGATCGACCTGACGCTTCAGCGATATCGCGAGGCGGCAGTCGGATCGCTCAATTATTATGTGAAGGTCAATGTGCCCGATTTTCATGTCGAGGTGTGGAAAGACGGGGAGCGCCAGGCGCGCCACCGCATCGTGGTTGGCAATGACAAGCTTCAGCTTGATCCCGTGACGAAGAAGCCTGTGCCCGATCCGGAGACGCTTTATCCGCTGCATCCGAACCGCACGCCGCTCCAGACATCGAAAATCAATGAGGTCATTTACCAGCCCTACTGGAACGTGCCCGCGCGCATCCGGATAGAGGAGCTTGAACCGAAGCTGGCGGAAAATCCGAACTATTATGCGGAGCACAATTATGAGGAAGTGAATGTTGGCGATCCGAAGCTCTATTACGTGCGCGAGCTTCCGAATCCGAAGAACAGCCTGGGCAAGGTGAAGCTGATGTTCCCGAATCCGCACAACACCTACCTGCATGACACGCCGGCGAAGGGGGTGTTCAACCAGCCGATGCGCGCGCTCAGTCATGGGTGCATGCGCGTGCAGAACCCGCTGGATCTTGCGGAGCTGATTCTGAAGAATGACGGCCAGTGGAACAAGAGCTATGTGGACGGGATTCTTCGCGCGGATCCTGCGGAGCAGGTGACGATAGAGCTCAAGCGTCCGGTGGATGTGGATGTGGTTTATTTCAATGCGCGCGTGGATGACAGCGGTGTGGTGGCATTTTTGAGCGACATTTATCAATATGATGCGGTCAGGCTCGGCAAGGTGGTGCTCAAGAAGCTTCCGCGCCCGAAGGACTGGCCGAAACGGTGAGCGGGCGCCGGCGTATGCGCAGCATAGCCGGCGCTTTGGCGCCGTATCGCGCAAGCGAAAGGCGCATCTGGCGCCGTATCGCGCAAGCGATAGGCGATAGGTAAAAAAACCGCACTTGTCAATAGTCGGTCGAATGATGTACAACAGGAGCGGTTTTTTGACCTGAACGAGGAGAACAATTCATGTCTGAAATAATACAAGCCATTGCCGATGTTCAGCAGGTTGCTGAGGCGATTCCGCAGGATCCGAACTGGATGCTGATCGGCATCATTCTTGGTATCATGGGCATATTGGCGATAGTCTTTATGCTGCCGTCGAAATCGCAGCCGGAGCTTGATGCGGAAGATGACAGGGCTGAAGGAAAGTCTCTGACGGGTGAGAAAAAGGCCGAGCTTCCAGGAGAGGAGCTTTCCGGTGAGAAGAAGGACAAGCTTTCGCTCGCGGAGATCAAGAAAGAGAAGCGCGCGAATGTCAGCGAGGATATGTCGAAAGAGGAGCTTCGCGAGCTTCGCCGCGAGCGCCGTGCGATGACTCAGACAGAGAAGGCTGTATCCGAGCGCGAGGCGGCGGATGAGTCATCCGCGAAAGCAGAAGCGCCCGATGCGCACGCCAATGAAGGCTCGAAGTCCGATGCGTCAGAAGTGTCGGAGAATGCGGCTGTGAAAGCGGCAGAAGAAGCGGCGCGTCGAGCTGCGGAGGAAGCGGAAGCGGCGTCGAAGGCGCTCAAAGAGGCAGAAGAAGCGGCGCGGAAGGCGCGTGAGGAAGCAGAAGCGGCGGAACGCAAGGCGAAAGATATCGAGCGCATGATTGAAGAGGATATCGTTTCGGACGCCGGTTCGGATTCTCAGGATGTGTTTTCCTCTCTGTTTGGCGATTCGGGCAGTTCGCTGAATTTTGACGAAGTTTCTCAAAAAGAAGAGAAGCCCGTGGAGGGGACGGTGTTCCCGACGCTGGGATCGGCGCTGATACCGCTGGAGCAGCTCTCGAAGGCAGCGGATGAGGCCGAGGAGGCTGTCGATCCATTTGAGGAACTGACGAAACGGATGGCCGCGAAGGCTGAAAAAAAAACTCTGAAGTGAGCCAGGAACTGCCGTCCGTGCGAGGTACGTCGGCAGTAGGTGAAGCGAATTCAGACGAGCGCGAAACGCAGGAAATGCGCGAGGCGTCTGAGAAAGTGGCAGAAGCGGAGCGCCGCGCGCGTGAAGCGGCTGCAAGGGCAGAGGAAGCGAAGGCGGCGGCAGAACGCAAGGCGCAGGAAGCGGAGGCCGCGAAGGCGGAAGCGGAGCGCCGCGCGAAAGAGGAAGCGGAGCGCAGGGCGCGGGAGGCAGCGGAAGCGGAGCGCAGGGCGCAGGAAGCCGCGAAGGCGGAAGCAGGGGAGCGCGCGAAAGCGGAGGCGGAGACGCGGAATGAAGCTGAGACCGCTTTGGCGGCGCAGGCAGCGCACAAGCGTCGGATGTTGAACGACGGCCTTGAAGCGACGCGTTCCAAGGGATTTTTGGCTCAGCTCGGCAAGATTTTCAAAGGCGAGATGAGCAGTTCGGTCGTGGACGAACTTGAAGAAATTTTGTTTACGGCGGATATTGGTGTAAAGACGAGCGAGCGGCTTTTGGATCGCGTGACGGCAAACTTGAAAGACAAGGGCGACGGTCAGGCGGCGATGAGCCTGCTTCGCGAGGAGGTGAGCAGCATCCTGAAATCGTGCGAGCAGCCGTTCGTGACAGAGCCGGGCAAGCCGCATGTGATTCTGACAATCGGCGTGAACGGTGCGGGCAAGACGACGACGCTCGGCAAGCTGGCCGCGCAGCTGACGGCATCCGGCAAAAAGGTGCTTCTGATTGCTGGCGACACATTCCGTGCGGCGGCGATCGAGCAGCTCGAGGAATGGTCAGTGCGCTGTGGATGCGAGATTTATCGCAGCAAGCAGGGCGCGGATCCGTCTGGGACGATTTATGACGGGATCAAGTACGCGGAGAAGAATGGTTTTGATGTCGCGCTTGCGGATACGGCAGGCCGGCTTCAGAACAAGAAGGAGCTTCTGGACGAGCTGAAGAAGATTCACCGAGTGGCCGGGAAGGCGCTTTCGGGCGCGCCGCATCAGGTGCTGCTGGTTCTGGATGCGACGAACGGGCAGAATGCGCTGATGCAGGCGAAGGAGTTCGGGGAGGCGATCGATTTCAGCGGGATAGTGCTGACGAAGCTTGACGGGACAGCGAAGGGGGGAGTGATTATCGGTATATGCGAAGAGTTCAGGAAACCTGTGTATTTCATAGGGGTAGGAGAGATGACGGAAGACCTTCAGCGTTTTGAGGCGGAAGAGTTTGTAGAGGCGCTCTTTTTGGAGAGCTAGGTCAAAAATTTGGCATCAGGGTAAGAACGAATATTTAAACGGGCAGTTGCACAGAGATATGAAAGTGTGATATAAGAGTTCAGCTCTGCTTAGAAGCAGTGTTGTATCCCACAGGCTCATGGCTGTGTAGATGTGCTGTTAGTCAACTTGGACCATTGCGAGATGGTACGATGAGGAGCTTTTTAATGCGCCGTGTCCTCAGTGTAATGATATTGGCATTGGTAATGATGATGACGCCTGCCCTGGCGATGAGCCAGGAGACGGGCAGCTCAGGGTCCGAAGAGGCCGGAAATGATGTTTTCCAGAGCAGGATCGTTGTCAAGAACCAGAAGAAGAAGCGAGAATTCAACGACAAGATCGTGGTAATTCAGCGGAAACCGTTTATCCGCCGTGGGCGTGTGGAACTTGCGCCGATGTTCTATGGCGGTATCAATGATTCACTATTGTTCCAGGTGGGCGTAGGCGGTCAGCTCAACTACCATATTTTGGAGTGGTTGTATGTTGGCGTTTATGGCGGCTGGCAGGACTGGCGTTTTGCGGACCGTAAGACGAACGGGCTTTCGCAGGCGTATGATGAGATCATTGATGCGACGGAAGCGATACCGACGACATCGATTGTGGACGGCTATGCGGGTCTTGTGGTCGGATTTGTGCCGATTTACGGCAAATTTTCGATATTCAACACGTCAGTCATACACTGGGATTTTTCGATCGGCGTGGGCGGAGGCACGGTCTATACGCGTGCGAATGGTTTCCGCGGAGCCGGTCTGATTTCAGTGGATCATCGTTGGTATTTGTTGAAGTGGCTGAGCCTGAATGTCGGCCTGAAAGGCTGGTTGTATGCCGAAGATATCGGCACGCGTGACGGTCTGTTCACGCACTGGCAGGCAGGTGTAGGGATAGGGTTCTGGCTTCCTGCCTCATGGACGTACAAGTCTGAGTGGTGATCGGATAATCGCAAGCAGAGTGGTATTGTTTTCTAAGATTGAACGAGGATACTTGGGCGGTTGTCGTCCGGATCTGAACACATAAGGATGGGATTACGCATGAAGCGGTGGATTAGCCTTCTGGCGTTGATCGTATTATTTGCATTTGCTGTACCTCAGACATCGTTCGCTGCGGATGAGGAAGAAGGTTCTACGAGCCTCGAAAAAGGTGAGCCTGTTCGTCACCTGATGCTTCTGCGCTCCGGTCGTTTTGAGATTCAGCCGCTGGCTCTGTTTGGTGTCAACGAGACCTTCCATCAGACGATAGGTTTCGGCGCCAACCTTGCGTATTATTTTACTAATTATTTGGGCATTGGCCTTGGCTTTGTGTACAATCCTCTTCATCTGGATAATGATGAGATCGATGTCGTCAAGGCTGAGAGCTTTGATGCGGATGTCAAGAACACCCTCGCGCTTTCAGAGGCTTCCATGAGCTTCGATGTGGGGCTCTATTATGCACCGCTCTATGGCAAGTTCTCGCTCTTTGGGTGGATTCTTAACTACGATGTCCATATCTTCGGAGGCTTCGGCGCCCTCTTTATGGACAGCGTGTGTGCAGCAGGCGGCTCCGTCTGCAAAGATGCTGTGAACAAAAACCTTGAAGGCCCGAAATTTGCCGGTGCCATCGGCATTGGGCTCAGGCTCTTCTTCAACAATTTCGTCGCGCTCAATGTCGACTTCAAAGACTATATGACGAAATATGCTGATTTCTCGCGCGGACCTGCTGATGATCGCTCTAGATTCCAGCAGTATATGGTCGCCACTTTCGGCGTCAGCCTCTTCTTCCCTGTCAACGTCTATATGTCACGCTGATCGGGTGATGGGATATGTTAAAAAGCGAGGTTCAGCCTCGCTTTTTTTTTGATATATCCCGTTGAAACATGGTCGTTCTGCTTCGTGTCAGACCATTCCGGCATTGATATGGTCTTGCGTGTTTATCTGGTATCTTTGGGGCAAGGAATATATGGGGCATTTCGGTTTGAAGCACTTTTGGGGGTGCAGTGTTTTCGTCGGTTTTATCGGGTGCGCTTCGCATGTCGGAGGAGGGCAGGAAACTGTATTTCCAAAAGAGGATGCTGCTGCACTTGGAAATCGTGCATCTGAGCCTGTATCGATGGGTGTTTCGGATACTTCGGAGAAGCCTGATGTCGCTGTGCTGGAAATGCCAGATGCTTTGAACGAGACTGTGGGGGAACCTGAAGATGAACACACGCCAGTGGTGATGCCAGAGACTGTAAGCTATCCAGTGCTTGATCGGCAGTGTTTTGGCGCTTTGGGGACCGTGACGGATGAACGCGTGGTTGCTTCGTCCGTCAATGCCGTGAGTTTTGAGGATGGCCGGATCCTGATTGCCGCAAACGATGCGAATGGGGCAGCTTGGGTGTATGACTCAGATGAGAAAGGCGCCTTTCATGGCGAAAAGATTGCGCGGGCTGCACAGATTTCATGCCTTGAGCGTCAGGGAAAGGTGGCGCTGATGGGCATCACGTTTCGCGATGCTCTGTCTGGGGAATACGCTTTGCAGGTTTGGCGGATTGGATATGATGGGAAAAAAAATGGCTCCCCTTGGAAGGCAAATGCACATGGATTTTCACCAGATCCAGGTGCTAAATGCGCGTTGTTGGGCAACCGGCATCTGATCGTAAGCGGCACGAGGCATCGCCGGAACAAGTCTCCGCTGCATGGGCTGTTCTCGATTGAAAAGCGTGATGTCACGCTGATCGAGGGAACTTCGGCACATGTTCCCGCAATCGTCAAGAACTATGAAGGGGGGGCTGGCGTACATGAAATCCTTGTGCGTCAGGTGGAGAGCGCAGAGGGTAAGCAGATCTGGCCGCATCTGGTTTACGCGATAGATGAGACGGCTGAAATTCAGGCACTGGCCAAAAATGATTTTTTGTTCCGCCATGGCCAGGAATGGGTAGGTGTGACAAGTGATGGCTGTGTGGTCAGAGGCGATTCGAAGGTCTGCTCTGAGATATCGGGCGGCATTACTGCGGTCGATGCAGTTGAAGCGTCCGATGCTGGTCAAATCGCGATGATATGGCAGACCAAGCGCGCAGCTTATCTGGCTGTGCTGCGCGAGGGCATGTTGCAATTGGCAACGCTTCCAGAGAAGCTGAAAATATATTCAGTCGATCGAATGGGAGGCTGGCTGGCTTCGGAGGCTGATCCGGACAGGCCGGATATCGTGCGGGGCCTCAGGTTTGTGCAGTTTGACTGGGCTTGCATCAAGCAGCCGCACTGATGCGCCAGAATGTCCCCCAGGCGGTGATATATCTGTTACAGGCTTGCTTTTAAACAGCCGCAATGATGCGCCTGCCTGCAGGCACTGATCAGTCATCCGCGTCAGTGCTGTTGGGATTGGCAATGTTGTACTTCTTCATGAGCTTTCTGAAGTACTTTCGGTCAATATCTGCTTCGCGTGATGCCTGCGAGATGTTGTAGTTGTTCTTTTCCAGCAGTGCCCGGATATATTCCCCTTCAAAATTGGAGAGCCAGGCCTCTTTGGCTTCCTTGAAGGTCATAGAGATGTAATCCGACAGATTTGGCAATGCGCTTTGTGATTCTGGGGATTGGCTCTCAGGTACAGGTTGTATGGCTGGCGTTGCGGCAGAAGCAGGCACAGAAGAGACAGAAGCGATCGCCTGGGATGCGATTTGGGCGCAGCGCGCCACATGATCTGGCAGATCCTGGAGTTCGATGCAATCGCCGTCCGCGAGCGAGCATGCCCGCTCGACGATATTGAGAAGTTCCCGGACATTTCCCGGCCACATATATTGAGTCATGGCCTTGAGTGCTTCGCGCGAGATCGAGCGAAGTTTGAGGTTTCCGTTCAGGTCTCTGTTGAACGATGAATTTTTGAGGAAATGCTTGACGAGCAACGGCAGGTCATCGATGCGGTCGCGAAGCGGCGGCAAAAATAACCGGACGACAGAAAGTCTGTAGAAAAGGTCTTCCCGGAAGCGGTTGTTTCTGACCTCTTCCTCAAGTTTTCGGTTCGTCGCTGCGATGACGCGCACATCGACCGGAATGGCTTTGGCTGCGCCGACACGTCTCACTTCGCGCTGTTCGAGCACGCGAAGCAGTTTAGGCTGGAGCTCCAGAGAAAGCTCTCCGAGTTCGTCCAGGAAGATTGTGCCGCCCTGCGCGAGCTCGAAAAGTCCTTGTCGAGTCATGATCGCGCCCGTGAACGAGCCTTTCTCATGGCCAAAGAGCTCTGATTCGATGAGGGATTCCGGGACTGCGCCGCAATCGAATACGACGAATGGCTTTTTTGCGCGCAGGCTCATCTTGTGCAGCGTGTGTGCGATGACTTCTTTGCCGGTCCCAGTCTCCCCTTCGATGACGACAGTTGCGTTCGTCGGCGCTATTTTTTCGAGGATGCCGTAAATTTCGCGCATCTTGACATTGCCGCCAATGATGTCTCCGAATTTCTCTTCATTGGATGGCACGACGGCAACTTCTTCATCCATCGGCTGAAAGATGAATTCCGCATTGCCGAATTTGAGCAGGCATCCGGGCGTGAGAAATCCCTCTTTGATGCGCACCTGATTGACCCAGGTACCGTTTGTCGAGTCGAGGTCCTTGATAATATAGGAATCATCCGCTTGGATAATCTGGGCGTGATAGCGACTCACCGTGTCATCTTTGATGACGAGATTGTTATCGTCCAAAGAGCCGATTGTGATCAGCCCGTGTTCGAAGACCCATTCCTTTCGGTTTGCTTTCTGCTGTGTGACGATCCTGCACTTTCGGAGATGAATTGTCGTAGGCTTCCCGTCGAGATAGGAAATTTTTGTGGGGGAAATGTAATCCTGAAAGCGTGTCGCCATGGTATGTCCTGCGGAAAAGTAACGAAAACTGCCGCCGATATTATCCTTCAAACTTTTAGGAGGGTCAAGCGACAACGCACCACGTGGCAGGGCTGTGGTTATGGATGAAACAGATGCGCAAGACTGTCGCATATATGCATGTTCAATGTTGACAAATTCTCTCCTTCGCCCTAGAACATTGCGGCTTTTTGCTAGGGAAATTTTTGCCCCCATGCAACCACATGTAACCACACAAGCAACTCATCAGACAGGTAAATCTCTTTATGGAATATAGAAATGTAGCCATCATCGCCCACGTTGACCACGGCAAGACAACACTCGTGGATGCGCTTTTGAAGCAGTCGGGCAGCCTTGATAACAAGCGCAATGTCGTAGAGCGCGTCATGGACTCGAACCAGCTTGAGCGCGAGCGCGGCATCACAATCACTGGTAAGGCCACATCTGTCATGTGGAACGGCGTGAAGATCAACATCGCGGACACGCCGGGCCATGCCGATTTCGGCGGCGAAGTCGAACGTATGCTCACGATGGTCGATGGTGTCGTGCTGCTTGTCGATGCCGCGGAAGGCCCGCTCCCGCAGACGCGCTTCGTTCTGATGAAGGCGCTTGAGAAAGGTCTTTCGGTTATCGTCGTGATCAACAAGATCGACCGTCAGGATGCGCGTTGTTCCGAAGTCCTCGATGAAGTCTATTCGCTCTTCATCGATCTGGGCGCGAACGATGAGCAGATCGAGTTCCCGGTGCTCTATGCGATCGCGCGCGATGGCGTGGCTGGCACCAGCCCTGATGATATTCAGCCGAACCTGGCGCCGATTTTTGATGCGATTGTCGAACATATTCCTGCGCCAAAGGGCAATCCCGAAGGCAATCTCCAGGCGCTCGTCACGAACACCGACTATGACAATTACCTCGGCAAGCTCGCGATCGGCCGCGTTTTCGAGGGCACCCTGATGGAAGACGAGACGCTCGTGATCATAGGCGAAAAGGGCAACAAGCAGATCAAGGTCGGGCAGCTCTATGTGTTTGACGGTCTCGATCGCCAGCGCGTGAAAAAAGCCGAGGCAGGGGAGCTTTTCCTCGTGGCCGGCATTGATGAGATCGCGATCGGCGATACGCTTTCGAGCGTTGAAAATCCTGTCGCTCTGCCGCGTGTCCGCGTCGATGAGCCGACCATCGCGATGTTCTTCAGCGTCAATAACGGCCCCTTCGCTGGCAAGGAAGGCAAGCTCGTCACCACACGCCATATCGCCGAGCGCCTCTGGAAGGAAGCGCGCGCAAACGTTTCGCTCCGCGTCGAGGAGACCGATTCCAAAGATACGTTCAAGGTAATCGGCCGTGGCGAACTCTCGCTGTCGATCCTGATTGAGACCATGCGCCGCGAAGGTTTCGAGATGTGCATCTCCAAGCCCGAAGTCGTGACGAAGCGTGACGAGCGTGGCAAGCTTCTCGAACCGATGGAGCGTCTGATTCTCGATCTTCCGGAGATCAATGTCGGCGCGATTACTCAGCTGCTCGCGCTTCGCAAGGGTATCATGGATACGATGCGTGCAAGCGGCACCGGTCGTGCGCACGTCGAGTTCGACATTCCTTCGCGCGGTCTGATCGGCTTCCGTTCGCAGTTCCTCAATGAAACGCGCGGTCTCGGCATTATGAACACGCTCTTTGCTGGCTGGGCGCCTTGGCATGGCCCGATGAATTACCGCCAGAATGGCGCGCTCGTCGCGGATCGCGATGGCAAGTCGATTCCCTATGCGCTCTTCCATCTGCAGCCGCGCGGCATCCTCTTCGTCGGCCCGGGCGTCGAGTGCTATGAGGGCATGATTGTCGGCGAGAACTCCCGTCCGAACGATATCGATGTCAACGTCTCGCGTGAAAAGAAGCTCTCCAACATGCGCGCCGCCGGCCGTGATGACAATATTATCCTCACGCCGCCCAGAATCATGTCGCTTGAAGAATCGATCGAGTGGATTGATGAAGACGAGCTCGTCGAGGTGACCCCGATCTCGATCCGCCTGCGCAAACGCTATCTGACCGCTGCACAGCGCGTCCGCTATATCCGCGCGACCAACAAGGCCGAAGCCGCTGAACAGCAGAACAGCGAGGACTGATGCTCTGAGCTGTTCCCGGTAACATCTTTTTATTTTGCGCCGCTATCGGCTTCGCCGATACGCGTCGCGTCGAGCCCGGCTATGCGCATCGCGCGCATACGCCGGGCTTTTCATTTTTTGATGTGGCGCACTCAGGCGAAATGCTTCCGGAATGACACGCATGGGAAGAAAAGGCTTGTAACGCGCGTGCGCTGTGGAATAGTATCCAATAACTTTTTTGGTACATTGAATGGATGGCAGTCGTGAGGAGTTAAGGATGAAGAGATTTAGTGTTCAAAGCGTAATTCTAGCGAGTTTGGTGTCATTTTGTGCATTTGCGCAACCGGCGTTTGCGCAATCTGCCGATGCAACAGCGGTCTCCTCAGCCAAAGGCGAAAGCATGAAGCGTGAATTTCCGGTTCCAGGTGTGGCCGAAGGTGCGGAACTGCTCAGATATGAGGGGGTGATGTTTGAGGCGGAGACTACCCCGATGCCCGAGGTTGCCGCGACAGTGCGTTCCGCGCGTAAAAATAAAGATCTGTCATCGATGTTTATCACGCACATGATGTATCGCGACAATATCGGTGATATTGCCTTTTATAATGAAGGAAAAAAGCAGGATGCCGAGCTTTCTGAAATCTCGCGGCATCGCGAGATGATCCGATGGCGATATGCGGCTGCGGATGAGGGCTATGAGCTTGCGATTTTGGCGACGAGCCCGTCGGTGCAGTATGAAATCAGCCCGATGTTTTCAAATGACGATGAATTCAAGAAGGGGCTGAGCTGGCTCAAAAAAGCAGCGGCGCATGGCTACGGGAATGCCGAATATATTCTGGGGCTTGTCTATTTTAATGGCGTGGGTGCAAAGCGCGACAAAAAGAAAGGATTTGAGCTTCTGGTGCGCGCGGCGGCGCATGGCGTGGTCAATGCCTATTATGCAGTCGGCATGATTTATGAAATGGAGTTGAACGGAAAAAAGGATACCGGCAAGTCTTTATATTGGCTTGAAAAAGCCGCAAAGCTGGGCAGCAATGATGCCATATTCATCTTGATGATGAAATATATTGAGGGCATTGATGTGCCAAAAGATGAGGCTAAAGCTGCAGAAATCGCAAACCTCGATACCAAATATCACGCCTGGACGATGTTGCTTTCCGATTATTATGGGATGTTCTCACATAGATATTGCACTGAAAAATATGATCAGAGCGATATCGGGCGTACCGATTATAAAGGCGGATGTGAATCGCACGTCGATTACTATGATCGCTTTGGAAGTTATGATAATGATTATGATGACGAGGAGAAGAAAGAATCGCCAGATGAGGTCGCTTCCTATTCACTCGATTATAAAATAGACTATCGTCTTGCATCTTTGTGGCTTAAGAAAATCGCAACTTTTGATAGAGAAAAGGCTTATATTTTGCGCGCGCAGACGCATCATCTTACGGGGTGTCGTGGCAGCCTAGATGGCGATGATTATGGTGAAATTGATATATCGCCGCATGAAGCCAGCTGGGATGATTATGATAATTATCCATTGTCTTATAAGAAGATTGTGATTGCTCTACATGATTATAAAGATAAACCTGCAAAACTCAGGAAGTGGCTCATTCAAAGGGCAGATGATGGCGATCGGGATGCTCTGCTCACTTTGGCAATCTTATATGATCAAAGTAATTATGGAATTAGCAATGTAAATGATAATTATTATCATTATGGGGATGAAATCAGCGGTGTGGATTATGATGATGATAAGGTGGAAAAAATTGAAGAAACATTGGGAGAAGAACTCGGGTTTTATAAGAAAGAGACACGTTCAGAAGTAAAGAAAAATCTCCCAAAGGCTTTTGCGTATTATGAAAAAGGTAATTTTTATGCCTCTGCCATTCGTGATGCAGAGCTGCTCGGCAGTGATTTGAAAAATTCAAATTATGATCGCATACCCAAAGGCAAAGTGACGATTGATTGGTTTGAAAAGGCTTTTGTGCTGAGCGAAAAGGGATATCAGCATTATATGCATGCCAACGATTTTGAGAATGCCCGCAAGTTTGCTGAAAGAGCCGCGGACATCATGCGCAAACTTGACAAAAAGACCGATGCGATGACTTGGTATGTGCGGGCGCTTGAGGTCAATGAGAAAGTTGAAAACCAAACAAGCATGCATGGCTTGTTCCGCTTTAAAAATTCATTAGAGCTTGCACGCTTATATCAAGACGGGACAGATTCAAATAATAATCAGGCTGGAAAAACGATATATTTATATAAAGATGTGCTGCATTCGGTGAATTCGCTCTATTATCAAGTTACTGATGAAAGATATGAGGTGGCAGATGTTGGGAAGATGTTGAACGATATAGCTATGGATTTGCTCGACACGGCTGTTCGTCTAGGGGAGATGAGCGAGCACGCAAAGAGTAATCATTCCGGCAAACAGGCTTCCGATAAAATACTCACTGTTGAAGCCTATCAACGCGCATCTGAACTGGCTTATTATATATCGTCACTGGATAATAAAGATATAAAATTTAAGGATGCAATTGTGCTTGCCCGCAAGCATATTGAAGACCTTCCCAAGTATGATCTTCAAAAAGAAGTAGAAAAACAGATACTCGCTGAAAAGGGTAAGAATGCAGATAAGTTTTATATATTTGATAAAGTGTTGTCGCCTTGCGACAAAGAAGCAGACAATAGGGAGTGGGATGATGGGAAGTATTTATATTGTGCGTATGAAGTAACCGGCGATGGGGAAGATTGGTGTTCCTATCGGACATGTCGCATTGATGATCCCTATCAAGAATCTATTAACACAGTCATAGTGGCCCTCACTGCATTCAGTCTCGCAAATGGTACGCTTGATATCGAAAAAATCAAAAATACATTTTATGATCTCGCTATTTATAAGACCTGGCTCAGGCTTTCCCCTGGCGTGTCCGCGAGCTCTGCTGTGTATCAAAAGCTCGGGGAGCATTTGCGCAAGTGCGCTGACGCTTCTTCAGATTATACTTTTAATGATTATGATAAAAACAAGGTCTATCACATCTGGTATCTTCGACAGATTCCTTATGCTGCGGCAGATAAATTCAAAAAACTCAAATCCGACAAGAAATGGGATGAATACATGCAGGAAGCGAAAGAAATCGTCCAGAATACGCCGGAATTGCGCAATGCATTCGGCTATGATCCTGCCAAACCGGTGCAGCGGTTTCACTATTGATGGTGTTTGAAATTTGTGCTGTTCAGCACTGGATTGGACTCCCCTGAACCATGCGTCAGGGGAGTTTGTCTGCGCGTCACGCTTCCTCGATGATGAATTTGCCAGCGCCTTTGAGCTTTAAGTCATAGTTCATGCCGATTAGGAACTTTTTGCGCGGGTCGCTCATAAATGGCCATATATAATCTTTCTTTTTGATCTGATTGATCGCCGCTTTTGCAGAGCGTCCCTTTTTGAATTCGATGATATAAATATAGCTGTCTGTTTCGAATTTGAGGTCGATGCGCCCGACGTTTGTATGATATTCCGCATGTACATAATAGCCGACCAGTTTGAAGAGCAGATAACAGAAATTCTGCACATGCACTTCCAGGTCGCGTTCGAGTTCGTAGGGGACATCTGCCATCAATGACTGTAATCGGATCAAAAATGATTCGGCATTGCCTGTTTCGATTTCCAGAACAAATCTCCTTACATCAAAAGATGTTGTCGATTGTCTGCTCGTATAGAACGGAATAAAGAAATCAAGGAGTCCTTTCTCGACTTCTTTGTTTGGAAATCCGAGTTTATAGGTTTCAAACCTCGGTTCATAATCTTTGAGCGTGAGGTAGCCGCTTTGATACAGCAGAGGGATCACGTCTTCGTTGAATGAATCCACTTCGTTGAGCTGTGCCTCGCTGTAGGAAGCCCGATCGAGTGTGCCGATTTCGTACTGGTGTTTTTTGAACAGTTCCGCAAGATAAGTGGGGGTGCCTGTCGCAAACCAGTAATTTCCGATTTCCTGCTTATCCAATGCTGTGATGAGGCTGAACGGATTATATATGCCGTCTGTATTATTTTTGAAATGATAGCCGTCATACTGTGTTTTGAGCCGTGCGCATGCTTCTTCATCGGTGATGCGATTGTTCACGGCCAGTGCATGGATATCATCGTCAAACAGCGGGTGCAGTTCTTTTTCGGTGATGCCGCATAACGAGGCATATCGGTGATCGAAGGTGATTTCATTGAGGTTGTTCAATGCG
>JAFUEE010000078.1 GCA_017464085.1 Pseudomonadota bacterium | reverse complement strand
GAATTATTCAGAGCTTCCTTAGGCGATTTCTAAAGGGAGGTCTGAACAATTGCTGGCTTTTGGACAATAGTATTTCTGGAACATAAGTTTTGTGCGGGCGAGACGCCCGCATCCCCAGGAGGTTTTCGAATTATTCAGAGGTTCCCTAAGGGGAGGCGTTTATATATATCTATCATCTGGGCGGGCGAATTCTCAATTTGAACCATTTGCGCATATTATTCATTTTGGTACGTTCAGAGGCGGATGCGGTGCGCGAGCATGTTTGATATTCGTCGGAATCTGGTGGCGCGCCCCATCTGATTTCATTGCAATCTGCGGGATGATAGGCCATTTCGAGCGCATCTGCGCGTTGCATGATTTGATAAATCGAGAGCTTGACAGGGGTTCCGGCGGAATTGATATAATTGATATAGGAATGTTCGAGAGCGTTTTGTATATCAGCCCGGGCTTTTGTGACGGCATTTTGTATATCGGCGTCGTTTGCGAGCCCGTATCTGGTGGCGTTTCGGGCGATCTGATCAGGGAAATCTCGGACGGCATCGATGGCGATGAGCATGCGCATATCGCGCGATGGGGTTGCGAAGTCCTCCCAGGGGCCGGTCGTTTCAAAGATGGTGTAGCCGTTGGGCATGACGAAGTCTGCACTGCCGTGTGCGCGGGCGTAATCGTCGCCATTTTGTACGCTGAGCACGCGTTTTTCGGCAGATTCTCTGAGCGCGTCAGTGAGTTCGGCGATGGCCTGTTCGATCGCGAGCGGTTTTGGGTGAATGGCCGCCTCGACGCGGTCGTAGAAGGTGTCGCGCGAAATCTGGCTTTGTTCGGAGCTGTAAGGGACGAAGCCAGATTTTGGAGTGAGCTGTTCGTTGGTAAGCTGTTGTCCGTTGACGATGGGGCGGAAAGCTTTGAATCCCGCGCCGACATTTTTGATTTCGGGTGCGAAGAGGAAATTGCCGCGCCAGAAGCGTTTTCGCGTGATGGTGCCGTCGGGCTGAGCATCTGCCGCGAGGAGCGCGCCGGGGGATTCGGGGGTGTCTGGCGTGTATTGTGCGATCATGAGCAGATGGCCGTAGGGATCGGCGTAAGTCGTGCCCGGCCTGAGTGAATTTCGATCGAGCGCGACGGGATAGAAGTCGGTCGAATCGTCGTCGAGCGCAGTGCGCGCATTGCCGGAGTGGACCATATATCCGCCGACATATTGCGCGTATTTGTTGAAGCGTTTGTCATCGGTAGCCTGTGGATTGGTGGCGGCGGCGCTGTCCTGGAGAGTTTGGGTGCCGCATCGCGGCGCGCGGTCGTTGTTGCCCCTGTCGCATTTGCGGACGGCCATGGGGAGGCCGCGTTTCCAAGCGAAATAGGCGCGCAGCATATAGGGAAGGTCGGCGCAGTCTGGCGCGAGGCGGAGCGCGTTGTCTTCGTTTTGTCCGAGCGCGTTGTATAGGATGTTATGGTCTTTGTCCCTGAGGACATCGCCCAGGTTAGTCCAGCTCTTGTCCGGTTCGTCCGGGTAGTCGAAAAGCCGTTCGACAAAGGCGGCATAAAGCGTTTCTTCCTGAGGTGTCCAGTCGTGCGCGGATGCCCAGGGCAGGTTAGTGGGGGCCGAGAGTTCGCGCGTCATGTCCGCGAGGACAGAGATGTGCGTGATGCGTTCGAGGAAGCTGCCGCGAGACGTGTTCTGTCCGAGCGCGAGCGAGCTGATCGTGACGCGGTCTACATGGACGAGTGTTTCTGGGGTTTCGCCAGCGGGGACCTGCGCGCCGTCCGGGCAGGCTTCGAGGTATTCGGAGAGCGCGTGGTAGACAACAGGGGTGCCGTCTTGTTTTTTGCCCAGCCAGGCCATGATATGACCGGGAAAGTGCAGGAGGACGATGCCTGTTTTGGCGGCATCTTCGATTTTTCGGAGCTTGTCTTCTGGAGCCATGCCGGCCACATTCAGGTAGTAGCTCGTGCGGATTGCCTGTTCCTTGCTGTTTCTGGGCAGCCTCAGTCCGAACGCCCGGGCGCTGTCGAGCATGAGGCGAGAGCAATCTCTCCAGCCGTCGTGCCCGCCCCAGCCGTAGGGATCGTCTGCGAACAGGAAGAGCGTCTGTATCCAGTCTTTCCGCGTGAGCGGCCTGCGTGTGTCGGCAATGCCGTCGAGCTTGTGTGTCGCGAGCGTTTCGAAGCCGTCTTGTGTGGCCACGAGGATTTCATGTTTGGTGCCTGCGAGGAAAGCGCCTTTGGGGATTTGCATGCCCGCGAGCGTCAAGGCTTTTGTGGTGAACCATCTGGCTTCGCGATCGCCTTTTGCGCGCGCATCGAGTTCGGGGCTGAGCTTGGCGTTTGGCGAAAGCCATCCCCACATGTCGCTTGTGCGGACAAATTTCATGCCGTTGGCGTGCTCGAAGAGGATTTCGATGCGCGCCTGCGCCCTGCCCAGCGAGCAGTTGTTGCGGCTGAACCGGACTTCGCCATTTTGCGTCCGGATGTATGGCCGGTCATGCGGGCCGCAGAGGATTGTCGCGTCTTCGAGCAGGATGTGCTGTTTGGCGGCAGCCGGATCATAGCCTTTTGAAAACTCGTGCAGCGGTGTTTCCCAGTCGCTTTCTGGCGGGACGCTGCCGTCCTCGAACATGATGTCGCCGTCCTGAAACTTCTGCCTGAACGACTGAAGCCGCTGTGTCATCAGGGATACGAGCTCGTCGCGCGATATGGATGCATCGAGGTCGTTCATCGGCGCATAGAAGCGCGCGTTCTGTCGTTCGATCGCCTTTTGTGAGAGGACGGTGCGCTTGTTCTGAGACCACGCTTTTGGGGAGAAGTCGTCTGCCGACATGCCGGGAAGGGGGTGACCGGCCATTCGGTCAGCCGGGCAGTTTGCGCTTCGCGCGGGCTTTGGGGCAGGCGGAGGCGTTTCGGGACTTGCGTGCGTTTCGGCGGGCGGAAGCGGCTCAGCCGGAGGGGATTGAAGTGTGTTTTCTGCGTGGATTTCGCCGGATGGGGAGCGGACATCATCTGATGCGGGCTGTGCTGAGATGCATCCTGCAAGGCAGAGTGGAATGAACAGTGTGGTGGGCAAGCGTTTGGACATTTCGGTTCCTCCGGTAGGGTCCTGCTTGCCGAGCATATCACAATGCGTGCAGGATTGAACTTTTTGGGGGCCGGCTATTGCGCTGCAATACGCCGGCATTTTCGGTCGGCTATTGCGTTGCAATACGCCGACCGCGACCGGTGATCGTGCCTTGAGACTGTGCGGTTTGGTTTATCTCTCTTTGGGCGTTATTCACCGTGAGCGCGCTTTTTTAAATCTTGCCTGATGTTTCATGAAATCCACGATGTGGTCAACGGTGAGTTCAATAAAGTCGAAATTATATGGATCCCTCGTGATTGCCTGGTCGCACCCCTTCATGGTGCGATTGGGTGGGCAATTCTATTTTCCGGGGGAGACGCGCTTCGCGCTCCCTCCGGGTTGTACGCTGTCGCCCTTTAAGGAAGATGGATATATAATCAGTTCGGTTTTGGTGCCTTTTCGGCTTTATCCTCGTCATCATAGCCAAATTCAGCCATAATCACGTTTAGGTATTCGGGGTCTTGAATTGCGCGCATCACGTCATCGTTTCGCCCTTGAGCTAGAAGTTTGGCGAATACACTTGTGATGTCTTTTCTCTCTTCTTTTCTTCCTTCTTTTCTTCCTTCTTGTTTTAAATCATTTCTATATTCTTTTAGTGCAGCGAGCATGGTGATCTCCTTATTGTGAGATTGTTGTAATCCAAATGCTTCGTAGTCAGGATCTCCGGTGAAGGCGCTTACCATTCGCATGGTTTCCAAGACATGTTCAATGCGTCTGAGTAACTTGGGGTCTTGCATGTCGAGATAAGCGTTTCCGTGAATACGGTACTGCTTAAAGAACCATGCGACGATTTTGAAATCGCTTTCAAATTTGTCGATGACTTCATCTGCAAGCCAAGCAACCTCGATGAGATTGAGCGGCATATCAGGAATAAAGGGCTTGAATTCATCGGGGATGTTCACGGCTTCATAGAGTGATTTAGCCGTATCCCAAGGCTTGATGCCAAAGTAAAGCACCAGTGTCAACACCGGGTAGAATGGTTGTTTGGGAATTGGGGCTTGTTCATCCATTGATGCGGCTTCGTCTAGCACTTCATCGGCTTTTCCGCGCGGCTTGTCAGGGATGATCTGTGCCTTGTATGACGCGCCATTGTAACTGTATAGGCGCAGCGGCATCTGGAAATCTGGAGCGGCTTGGTTTTCGAGTCCAAAAAGCGCGAGTCTGATTTTATGGCTTACCCAGAACTTGGAGACATCGCGTTCCTGACTGCGAAAGCCCTTGTCATCGGCAACGATTTCCGTTTTCGTATCTATGTCGATTAGGTCATCTTCGCGCACACGGCGTTCGCCATTGAACACCAAGACGTTGATGATGTCGGCAAAGACATCGTTGTATTCTTCGAGCCGTCGAGTTGTCTTATCCTTCGTACCCATGGTGCCTCCGAGCTGCCGTGGACATCAAGCCCGATTGGAGTATAGCAAGTGCATGCGAGGATGGCGAGTAAAATGAGGGGAAAGTCTTTCACCATCTTCAGATAGTCTACCGTCTTCATTGCAATCAAAAGGTGTTTCATCAGAGTTGTCGCTCAGATTATCACTCAATGCTTCGAGGATATACTCATTATCTGTATCATCCTCGTAATCGATATCCCAATATAATCGTTCTTCATCATCGTCTTCATATACTTTGACATCGGCAGAGGATGTTTGACCAAACAAGGATGTGGCATGGAAGTAATGATGGAATGAATTGCCATATTCAATTCCATTCAGATGGATTTCAAGTAATGCATTGATCTCTTCTTTTTGGGCGAATGAGAGAATAGTATTTATCGTTTTTTCTATCAATTCTTGAAAGTGTCCCCATCTGGAAATGAATATTGCTTACCAATCAGATATTCATCCTTTACTGGCAATGTGAAATCTTTTGAATAAGCAACACCTTCTTCGGCAAAAGAAATGTTCCGAATAGCCTGCTCCAATTTTGATTTGAGTGAAAGCAATTTGTCTTCATTGAATGGATTGAGTTCATTGTCAACAAACAATATCTTCCATTCATCGACGACTTCGTGGTAGTGAATATGATGCAAATCAACAGAATGTAAACTCATACGTGACTCACTTTCTTAAGTGAGAACGAACGATGGAAAGAACTACCTGTAGTATCCTCTTGGCGTGTGACCTTGATAATCCGCACCCTATTGGAAAACATTTTGCATCATAAAAAAAGTCAATCTTTCTTTACGAAAAAAATCGCAAAATGAGCATCCCTAGTAATGGCGCGGGTTTCAGCAGCGTATCGCGTAGCGATAGCGGCTGCTGGATGGTGGGTGATGAAAGTGATCCGCTTTTCCGGGCGCGCACTGTGCGGCAATGATTTTATTTCGGGAAGCTCATGATAAAAGCTGTGCCATGTGGATGGATGGGCTGCCAGGTGATGGTGGCGTTGTGTTCTTCGATAATTTTCTTGACGATGGAGAGGCCGAGGCCAGTGCCGCCTTTTTTGCCGCTGGTGACGAAGGCGTCAAAGAGGGTTTTGGCGATGGCTGGGGGGATGCCAGGGCCGTCGTCTTCGATGGTGATTGTGACGTGCGTTTCGTCTTCGTCTGTGCGGATGTGGATGGCGCCGTTTCGGTCGATGGCTTCCATGGCATTTTTGGAGAGATTGACGATGACGCGGAGGAGCTTGACTTCGTCGCAGGAGAGCGAGCCGTGGAAATTTTCGTCACAGGAGAGGGCGATGTTTCGCTTTTGAGCTTCATCGCTGAGGAGTTCGAGGGCGTGCAGGAGGAGCGTGTGAACGGATGTCTTTCGGAGGATGACGGCGGATTCGCCGCGCGAGAATTGCAGGATTTCCGCGCTCATGCTCTTGAGGTTGTCGACCTGCCTGTTGATGACATCGGCGTATGATGCGCGTTTTTTCTTGTCCGCTTCGCTGACCATGAGCTGTGAGTAGCCGTAGATGTTCGTGAGCGGCGTCTTCATGTCGTGCAGGAGTGAGGAGAGCATCTGTCCGATCGTGAGCAGGCGCTGTTGTTTTTCTTTTTCTTCGCGGTCGAGCTGTGTCGCGAGTGGTGGGGCGATATGGACGGAGAAGAGGGACGCGAGTTTGAGGTCTGAATCGGCGAAGACGCCGGGGGCTTCTTTCTGCGAGCCGAGGATGAGCGCGCCGAAAACCTTGTCATCCTTGAGGAGCGGGGCGATGAGGAGGTGGTTGAGTGATTTCGTGAGCGCGTTTTCGGAGTCTTCGGGCAGGGAATTGACCTCGCGCAGTGAGATGCGCCTGACATCGGGCTGCCTGAGTGTTTCGGAGAGGAATTCCGGGAGGATATCGATGAGCTTTGGGTGGTAAGTGATGCGGGTTCTGGTGTCGCCGGATGCGGCATAGAGCCTGTGTTCTGCGCCGATATTCATGAGAATGGCGGCGTATCCGACGCGGAAAGCCTTCAAGCATTTCGCGAGCATGTTCTGCGCGAGTGATTTGAGGTCCGAGGCGACGGCGGCTTCGCGTTCGAGCTCGTAGAGCATGTCGAGCTCGAGGTTTTTTTGTCGGAGCTTTTCGTGAGCTTCGGAGATTTCGGAGTTTTTATTGAGGAGTGACCAGTAATATTGATAGAGCGTGAGGCTGACGCCGATCTGGGAGCAGATGGAGGCGAGGAGGTCTTGATCGGAGAGCGTGAAGTAGCCGTGTTTGTTGTTGATGGTCTGCACGACGCCGAGGAGTTCCTTTTCGATGTTGAGGATGGGCATCGTGAGGCATGAGCGAGTGGTGAAGCCGCTTGCTTTGTCGAAGGATGGGTCGAAGAGGGGGGATTTGTAGACATCCTTGATGTTGATGGTTTCGCGGGTTTTGGCGACGTGGCCGGCGATGCCTTGGCCGAATTCAAGGCGAATGACTTCGGAGCCTTGCGCGATGGTGGAGTTGAGGCATTTGTGGCCGTTGATATTTTCGACGAGGAAGATGGTGGTGCGTTCGGCGCGCATGAGCTGTGTCGTCTTGTCGCAGATCATCTGGAGGACGGTGTTGATGCTCGATTCGGAGCCGACCGTGAGTGCGATTTGCTGGAATGCTTCGAGCTGTTCCCTCATTCGCGCGGTCTGTTCGAAGGAATTGTATTCAAGGAGGTCTCTTTCCATGTGTTCTGAGCGTTATGAGGTGAAAAATATGAATAAAAGGCGCTAAAAGTCGTTAAAAGATAATTTTTTATTCGGTGCCTGCCGATCAAGGCCGGCATCTCATTCTATACTTTGTTTTGATTCGGGAAAAGAGCGGTTAGACATTGCGTGAAGAATTCCGTGAGCGTCAGCACTGAAACGTCTGGTGGATGAACCGGGGCGTTGCGGGGTGGAACCCCGCACCGGGGGTAGGCGCGTATTTGCGCAGCAAAAAGCGCCGCAGGGGGTGTCCCCCTCCCAGATGTATAGGCGCAGGGGCTGTGAAGTTTCCGGATCGATTGCAGAAAAGACGGACGTTTACATGAGCTTTAAAAAACTGATCCAGTTTAATCTGGCGCACCGCTGGTTAGTGCTGGGATTTTTTATACTCATCACGGTTCTGGCGGCGACGCAGCTTCCGAAACTGCGGTTCGACTTCAGCCCGGAGGCGATGCTTGAGTTCAGCCAGGAGGAGATCGACTATCAGAACGCATTTAATGAGAAGTTCCGGACGAATCCGAATATTTTTCTGATCGTATTTTCGGATCCGGAGACGCTTTATGATGCGGAGGCGCTGAGTGATCTTCGCGATCTGACGGTGAAGCTGTCGGAGCTTGATGGGGTGAGTTCGAGTTACAGCCTGGCGCTGGTGCCGGACAACAGTTCGGCGGGACTCGGCTCGATTTTCACGCAGCATCTGGATCCGATCGTGCCTGAAGGGGAGCTTTCGGAGGCGCAGGTTTCGGCGATACGCGAGCGCATGGAGGGATCGGAGCTTCTGAAGGGGAACCTGATTTCTGCGGATGGCAAGCACGCGCTGGTGCTGGTGAATCTGGACGAGGCGCATTCGGATCCGGAGGGATTTTATCCGCTTTCGGAAGAGATCAAGTCGCTCGTGAGCGAATGGCAGAAGGCAGACAACAACGGGGAATATGCGATCGATTTTGGCGGTCTGCCGTATATCCGTGCGGAAACCGTGCATACGATGAAGCGCGAGCAGTTCATTTTGTGGCCTGTCGTCGGGCTTTTGTATCTGATCGCGCTGTGCGTGGTGTTCCGTTCGTTCTGGCAGGCGGTGATGCCGCTGATCTGCATCGGCTGCGTGGTGCTGTGGGCGATTGCGGTGATGGTGCTCTGCGACATGCCTGTGACGATGATCAACAACACGCTTCCGCTGCTGATTCTGGTCATCGGCGTGACGAACGGGATCTATGTGGTGACGCGCATGCTCGATGAGCGGCGCAAGGGCAAGGAGAAGCCGAAGGCGATCACGGATGGCGTTTATCGCGTGGCGCTTGCGACGCTTCTGACGACGGCGACGACGAGCATTGGGTTCGGTTCGCTGCTGGTAGCCAAGACGAAGATCCTGAATGGATTTGGCGGAATCACTGCGTTTGCGGTCATGCTGATCTATGTGTCGATCATTTTCATGATGCCGCAGGTGATCTCGCTGATCAAGCTGGATCCGAAGACGAAGCAGGCGGAGGACAATGCGGACGGGCGCTCGGAGCGGTTTTTGACGAAGCTGACCGATTTTACGTCATCGCATCGCATTGCCGTGATTGTCGGCGGCGTGATCGTGCTCGCGGGATGCCTCGCGGTGGCGACGCAGATCCGGTTTGACAGCAAGGTCAATGACGTGTTCCAGGAAGATCACCCGATTACGATGACGAATTCGCTGATCGAGCAGCAGCTGGGCGGCATGCTTCCCGTGGAGGTCGATATCTGGGCGGAAGAGGAGAACTATTTCCGCAATGTGGAGAATCTCCATAAGGTGTGCACGCTGCAAGGGGAGCTTCAGAAGCTGGATGGCGTGCTGAGCGCGGTGTCGATCTGCAGCATGGTTGCGGAAGGCGGCCTTGAGATGCGCGATCCCGAGAACGTGCCGAATCAGAAGGCTTTGAGCACTGTGCTCCTGGCGGTGAAGCGGCTTCAGGCCGATCAGTATTACAGCTATGTCACGGAGTCGGGCAACAATGTCCATATCAGCCTTCGCATTCCGGATAATGGCTATGAGCACGCGAAAGAGACGATTGCGAAGATCCGTGAGGTTTCGTCATCTGCGTTTGAAGGCTCTCCGATATCGTTCCGCATGACGGGTATCGGTTATAACTCGACGCTCGGGCTTGACCATTTCATGACGGATTTGTTCACGTCGCTTCTGACTGCGTTCATTATCATATTTGCGCTGCTGTTTATTGCGTTCCGCTCGTTCTGGTCGGGCGCGGTGGCGATTTTGCCCAACCTGATTCCGATCAGCATGACGCTCGCGTTTTTGCCGCTCTATGGGTACAACCTGAACACGACATCCGTGCTCGTGTTCACAATCAGCATCGGCCTTGCTGTGGACAACTCGATTCACATCATCTCGCGTTATCGCCAGGAATATCGCGGTGATCGGAGTGTCGTAGATGCGCTTCGAATTGCAATGGTGAGTTCGGGGAAGGCGATTTTGAAGTCAAACGTGCTTTTGTGTTCGGGGCTTGCGGTGCTTCTGCTCTCGGATTTTGACCCGATTCGGAGAGTGGGTGTTCTGACGGTGACGACAATCGGCGCGGCGCTCGTCGTGTCGATGATCCTGATTCCAGCAGAAATCGCACTCGTCGGGCACAAGATGCGCTTGCCTCAGTTTAAGGAGGAGAAATAGATTTTTGAGTGTTTTTTGTGGGGGAACCTCTTTCTTTTGTGCCAAAAGAAAGGAGGTTCCCCCACACCCCCTCCAGAAAGAAAGGCAGTGTTTTTTGGGGGGGATGGGTTTGGTAGCTTTTGATGTTTTGACAGCTTTTTTAAAGTTTTTTGATGATGTAACAGCGAGGGTTGCCTCGCTGTTGTTGATTTTGGGGGCGTTTTTGTGAGTTTTTTGGGGGTGGTTTTGT
>JAFUEE010000077.1 GCA_017464085.1 Pseudomonadota bacterium | reverse complement strand
GGGTGTAGAAGGAATCGAACCTTCAACCTGCGGATTAAGAGTCCGATGCTCTGCCAATTGAGCTATACACCCAAGTCGCGCTGCGAAAAGTGGGACTCGAACCCACACACCTCTCGGTACAGGAACCTAAATCCTGCGCGTCTACCAGTTTCGCCATTTTCGCAAGCGGCTAATGCTTCTCAAAAAGTGGGTGTAGAAGGAATCGAACCTTCAACCTGCGGATTAAGAGTCCGATGCTCTGCCAATTGAGCTATACACCCACAAGTAAATTCACACTAGCCATACACCCGGTAGGATTCGAACCTGCGACCCTCGGATTCGAAGTCCGATGCTCTATCCAGCTGAGCTACGGGTGCGAAGGGTGGGTAGTGGGGCTCGAACCCACGGCCTCAGGAACCACAATCCCGCGCTCGTACCAACTGAGCTATACCCACCATCCGTCGAGGTTCAACCCCAGCGAACGAGGCGGCTTATACACGCCTACGACGACTGCGTCAAACTATTTTTTAAAGAAAATGCATTTTTTTCACTTCGACAAAAAAAAGCGAGCAAAACTGCCCGCCTTTTTGTTGCCCGATACGGGCAAAATTACACGATTTTCCTAGTTCTCGCGACGTCTTCGCATGCCAAATGCCCCCAGCACGCCGCACACCACGAAAAGCCAAATACCGCCTGCGCGATGCCCTAAAAGACCAGATGCAGAACAATCCGAGTCTGATGCACTCACGATTTTGCCACCTCCCTGGTCCGGCAAGGCCGGATCGGTCGACGGTCCGGACGGATCCGATGCCTGATACGGCAAGACTTTGATCGCATCGAATACCACTCTGCGCCCGATCTCGCTCGGCAGGTAGTCTGACGCGTCATCCGTCAGACGGACGTACTGATCGCGCCCCTCAGACAGTTCATAATTGCCTAAATTTACCCATTCGCCAGCACTGCTCGTCGCGATTGACGGACGATAGGTCAGACCAGACGCATGAACGATATAGGGAAAATATGCCGCCACTGACCCGATTCCACCATCCACATAGGCATAGATCGTATATTTCCCTGCCTTTGTCACATTCAGATGCCACGTGCCCACCGCACTGATCTGCGAATCCTCAATATATGCATAGTACAGGTGATTCTCATATCCATAGCCATTAAGATCCGACCACAGCGGAGTATTGGACTTTTCAAAGCAACCGTCATACTCATCGATGATCGTCGAAGGCCGTCCATCGATCGCCGTCACACATTCGGCAGCAGGCTCATCCTCCATGCCGGTGCTCTCCTCAACACATTCACCGCGATCGCACGCGCTATGCTCCGGACAGGCTGATACTGGCGACCATTCAAAACACTCATCCTCATCAAACTGGCCGCAAGTCCTGAAACCCGTGCCGCTGCATTCGACATCCAGTTCCACGCACTCATTCTGGCATGTCACGGGCTCAGCGTTCAACACGCACTCCCCTTCGGCACAGACCTGGCCAGCGCCGCATTGCACAGTCGCCGACCAGTCGAGACAGGAATCGTCGTCATAATTGCCGCATGTCTGATAGCCACCGTCTGCGCAGCGACGGTCTCCGCTCCTGGCGCAGTCATCGCTACATGTGATCACCGTCTCACAGGCACCGTTCGAGCACTTCTGATCCGCGCCACAAGCAGTCACAGAAGTCCATTCCAGGCACGAATCCCCGTTCGTATCCTTGCAGACCTTATAGCCATTGCCTTCGCACACATGCTCGTCTTTTTTATTGCACTGATCCTTGCAGCTCGATGCCGGAGAGAGCTGAATCGCGTCAAACACGACGCGCTGATTACCAGAGCTGTACTGCTCCCCGGTCGCATCTGTCAGTTTTACCCACTGGTCGCCGCCGGCAGCAAAATCAAATTTCCCAAGAGAGACCCATCCATTTTTGCCGGCCAGCTTGACCTTGACATCTTTTTCAACGCCCTTTGCGCGAATCTTATAGGGTGCATTGCCTGTCAGAGCACCGACTTTCTGGTCGACATAAGCCAGAACTTCATACGTTCCGGCGCTCTCAAGCGTCAGATTCCACGTCCCGCTTGCGGCCGCACTGCCACCATTGACATACGCAAACTGGAGGGAGCTTCCATATCCGGCATTTGTGGAAAAATAATTATTCGACACGGTCCGGGTGAAGCACTCATCCGTATCATCGACGATGCCGCCACTCGACTTGATCTTCGTCGTGCAGTTCGGATGCTTGATACAGCTGCCGGATGCGCGGACAATCTCGATATCCATGCCATAAAAGAATTTGACGATATTCTCCCACACCCATCCCTTGCTGCCGAGACATGTCGCCCCGTTCTGGCTCATCGTGCCGCGATTGGCATAATTTGAATCGGCCACCCAGCCCTGCGTCGACTGATGGTGCCCGTCTTTAGAAGAGCCTGATTTGCCCCAGTTATAGGTCACATAGTGCTGTGACCCCGACCTGGACGATCCTGAGTAGGTGCAATCCGAGCTGAGGTTATCGACGGTCACGCCCGCCACATAAAATGCGCAAAGCTGCGTGCCCTTGTAGCGAAGCACAATCCCTGCCGTATCATTCGAAGCCGCAAGCACACGGGCAAACTGCTCGCTGTTAGGGGAACGGTTAGGACAATTATAGACCTGATCGCCCTGGCTGTTCTGGACTGTCGCATTGCCTTTATAATAGGCAAACGATCGGGCGGCCACGGCCTGAGCCCTGAGACCTTCCTTATTCGAATTGCCGTTCTCGCACCATGTCACATTCGGCACATAATCCGTCTCCATGTCCTTGACACCAAAACCGGCAACCGTCACCGTGCAGCGCGCATCAAGCGCGAGCTTTGTCACGCTGAATTCAGGAGACACGCCGTAATTGAAGGGTTCCACGCGCTCATCCTCGGTACACCCAATGATCACGCAAGCAGCCAATATTACCCAAAATGCTCGTTTCATACGTTCCTCATCGTCAGAAAGAGACAGAAAAACCATTTTAATTTTATCATATTTCAACCGCATTCTCAGAATAGAAATATATTTTTTTAAACCCAAACGCGGTCAATTGGGATCGTGATACCACAAAAAAAAGCGCCGCGTATCGCGTGAAACGCGATAGCAGGCGCCACTCCGGCCGCATGCGAACGCAAAGGCCGGACCCATAAAAAAAACGCACCTGATTTCAAACCAGATGCGCTCAAACCAATGAACTTGAATTAGAACCGGCCAGACAGCATCAGTCCTGAAAATTCCGGAGAGAATACCGGGGAAAACTCGAAGAAGGCATTCTGTTCTTTGGAATCGAGCATCTCGACCTGAGGCTGATACTTCTTGGCATCCACTATGATCAGTGTCACACCGGTCACGAGCATGGCGGCACCAAATGCACCAATGACACCGCCTATAACCTGATACGAATTATACATGTTCTGATCAGCGCCATCAGCCTTCATCTTTTCATACGTCTCTATCTCTTCAGCAGTATATTCCTTATCTTTTTGATTACTATACTTCGCATATCCCTGCCATTTTAAATACGCCCATCCCCAAAAGCCAAAGCCGCCTGCAGCGATGGCAGCACCACCGGCAAGGAACGAATAGCCAAGAGCCTTATAGAGCTTGGAACGATGCCGAATTTCTTCAGGCGTAACCCCTGCATCCGTCGCCACCTGCTCATAGTCTATCACCCGGACATCGGCCAGTTTCGTATCATTCTTAATCGTTTCGACAACTATCGTGTTAAAGCCATAGCTTGTCTTTGCATAAATCGTGTGCTTGCCGGGCACGAGCGAGATCGGCTCAGAAATGCAGGCAAACGCCTGGCCGCCGTCGATGGTCACTTCCATATCCGGAGGATTGCAGTTCAGGATAATCTTGGATGAACACTGCGCTTCGAGATCGCGGACGAAGCCCCGTGTCGTATCCTGAATCATCTCGACCGTATAATCCTTGATAGCAGGCGCCGTCGCAACGCGCTCATACGCCTCTTTGGCTTCAAGACACTTGTTCTGGTTCGCATACGTGCGACCGAGGTTCATCCAGATGACATTGAACTCCCCGATCTGAAGCATCGCATTGAACAGCTGCTCGGCTTTTTTGAAATTGCCGCTGCTCACTGCTTCGACCGCCTGGTTGTTCAACATGATCTGCTCATCCGAAAATGTCAGACCCTCATCGGCTGGTTCTTCAGGCGCGATCTCTTCCTTGACTTCTTTGGTCTTACCCTTTTTCGTCTTTTTGCTTGACTTGCTATTCGAAGAACTCTTCGGAGCTGCCATTGAAGTCACAGGCATCATCATGCCCGCGAAAAGAGCCACCATCAAAGCCAATTTGCGCATATTATCTCCCGTTCAGCACGTTCGCATGCAACACTGCACTTTTTTTTATATAATACACTTCCCTAAACAAATCAACGGACATCACACCCCCATGCGCCATCCCGCGCCGGCTCGATGCGCGATCAGAAGCGTCCAGACAGTGAAAGCCCAGAAAACTCCGGCGTCAGCGCTGGTGAGACTCGGAATGACTGAAGCGCAGCCGCTTCCCTATACTTCGGCTGGATTCTGAACGCATCAATCAGCACAAGCGTCACGCCCGTGATCGCCATTGCTGTACCGACTGCCCCGATCACGCCACCCGTGATCTGCGCCTTCTCTATATCCTTGAGCGTCTTGCCATTCACCTTTCCTGCATTCTTGATGTTCTCAGAACCGCCACAGGATTTGTAGCCATGCAGCACTTCCGACTCCCCGCAGTTGCTCTGCCAGAGGTTGTAGGAATATCCCCACCAGCCAAAACCGCCCGCAGCCATAGCCACGCCCGCACCGAGAAGCGAATAGCCGGCAGCTTTGTATATCTTCGATTTACGGAGAAGCTCTTCGGGCGATTCAGTCGCTTCCGCCGCCTTCTTCTTGTAGTCCACGACCTCGATCTCCGCTTGAATCGTCTTATTCGCCTCCGTCTCCACCGCGATGCTGTTAAAGCCGTAACCGGTCTTTCCCAAAATGGAATGAAGGCCCGGCGCAAGCGCGACAGGCTCAGACGGGCATTTCATCTCGCGGCCGCTGTCGATCGACACCATCATGTCACTCGGCGTGCAGCTTAATACTAGCTTCGATGAACATTGCGCTTCCAGCTCCTTGAGGAACTTCTCCGTCGTCTGCTTGATCATCTCGCTTGGAAAATCGTTGATCTCCGGCGCTGAAAACACATGCGAATAGGCGTCTTTCGCTTCGATACACTTGTTCTGATTGGCATAAGTCCGACCAAGATTCATCCAGATGATGTTGAATTCGCCAATCTGGAGCATCGAGTTGAAAAGCTGCTCGGCCTTGACGTAATTGCCCGAACTCACGGCATCTACCGCCTGGTTATTCAAAAGCACCTGCTCATCAGAAAATGTATGCTCCACATCCGCAGGCTGATCCGATGACACGATCCGATGCACTGCAGTTCTCCCTGTTTCTTGATTACCCGTATCCTGCGCGAGAGCAGTCTGTGGAATTAAATATGCAAAAAAAGCCGCCAATATGATCGATTTGCGCATGACTTCTCCAAGCCGTCTAAAAAAGCAAAACCGCTTCTTGCTATTTTTTAATACACTTGCTCAAGAATTTCAAACTGCACGCCTATTTTCTTTCATCCGCGAAGACAAGACTCAGGCGCTTCAACATGCATCCGCGTGATTTCATCATATTTCTTTCCAGCAACGAGACAGGCAAATAAAAAGGCTGTGTTCAACGACTGTGGATATGAGATCAAGGCAGCAGGCAATAGGATGCAGGCAGCAGCGGGCATGAGAAAGGCCGTAGCTTTTATGCAGAAAGCCTGTCGTCGCTCGACTGCGACTGCTGATGATACATGCTGGTTTTGCCATGTGCACGCTTGTTGAACAGGGCCAATAAAAAAACCGCCCGAAGGCGGCTTTTCATGGCATCAAGCTCAGTGCGAGGCTTTATAAACGTCCCAGAGCTTCAGAGCGACATCGCGGATGCCATTGTCAAGCGCATCCACTTCTTCTTTCGTCCAGTCTTTCGGATCCTTGCGCGCAAACGTCGTAAGGTCGCGGCGGTTGTCGAAGCAGGCGACAGGCACATGATAGACCTTGCCGTGGGCTTCGATGCGGAGCGTGTTCTCCTTGTCGCTCGCTTCCATCAGTTCGACCATGTCATCCGAACCGTAGTCCTGAAGCATGACGGATTCCGGCGTGCCGTGGAAGAGAATCGACTTGTCCTCCCCTGGACGGGCGCGGTCGCGATTCTTCCGGCGCGACTCTTCCGGCGTGACCCAGATATAGAGAATGGCAGCACGCTTCAGAAGCTCGTCCGAAAGGCAGGGAAGGCTGCCGGCATAGCCGTAGTGCTCGGGAAGCGGACGGACGCCCACCGGGCCGCCGCGTGAAAACTCGATCACGATTGTTTTGCCATCGCGCGATTTCTGAACATTCTTGATCTTCTCATCAAACAGCTCGCGCGCCTCGCTCTCCAGCTTCTCTTCAAGTTTCGCACGGACTGACGGGCTCAGCGCTGCAATCTTCGCCTCCCCGCCAACGCGCACGCTCGCCGCATCCAGACGCTCGAAAAGACGAATCGCCGCATACTTCGGATTCTCCGCCTTGCCGACGAGAATTTCATGATAATCCTCGTTCAGAAGCTCGATCAATGCCGACCAGTCATAAGCATCAAGGAACGGGCCGTTGCGGCCGCCAGCATTGTCCTCACAGTGATAAATGCGCGGTTCACCCATCTCTTTCAGGGCCTCGTCGATCACGAGCTGGATGTGAACATACGGATAGTCATCGAGCTGAATCGTCTCCCCCATGTGGAACAATTCAGGATCCTTGTTCGTAAGGAAATTACGAACTTCTGATTTTCCGGATGCAGGAAGCGCAAGAAGCAACAAGGTGTCGAAAATTTCTGCCATCTCTTTCTCCTTATTTAACTACTCGACATGAGTAGCACCATGAACCCCCTTCTAATCATTCATATTCATTTTTGGCAAGCAATTTCATGCCTTCTCGTTAAATACATACACAATATCACATGTAGGTATTTGTATATCACTTGCCCGGCCCAAGCCTCAAATACACGGCACGACTCGCCATTTCTTACGTGCCGGCTCGAAGCTGGAAACACAAAGCTCAATAGGACCTCCCACGACAAAACGCGCCGAGCCGTCCTCGCACTCGAGCACCGTCATCGCGTCGTTGAGCACCCAATTTTTACCCGTCGCATCCTGAATATCCCGGATATAGACTTTCAGCTCGATCGGCGGCATATCCAGACGCGCATAGAGCGCGCTCGACTTCATCCCGAGTATCGTGCCACGCCGCTTCGGGCGCTTCGCCTCGGGCAAATCATAGTCATGGCTCACGACATGCGCGATCGCGCACGAATCAATCGCCTTGTCCATCATATTCTGAACCTTGCGCGCGTCATTCGATGCTTCAATCACGCGCTCTCGAAGGATACGGTTAGCCTCCCTGTCGAGCATCACCTCACAGTCGAACTCTGACTCGATCGTCTCCTTGTGCGTGAATATCCCGACAATCTCGCGCATCGGCGCGCTGAAACGGCCGTACGGATTGACGCCGAGCGCGCTGTGCGGCCCCGCATCTGCCGAAAACACGCTCCGGCGCTGCATCATCAAAACCTGGCGCTCCATCGCCTGGCGCACGCGGTACATCTTGCGGACAGCCTCCGGCGCATCCACATCGCCGCAGCAGCTCTCGGGCGGAAGGGATTCAAAGAAATCCGCAAGGCTGTGCACGGACATGTCCCAGTACCAGTTTTCAGGCATCTCCTGCGCACGCGCGATCTCGCACATCGCGTCATGCACTTCCTCGACATCGCGCAACGACGGCGCCTCGTGATTCCTAAAAATCGCCAGCACTTCCGGGTCGTCCTGAGCCTTTTTCTTCAAAAAACTCGCCCCTTCCATATTGCACATCAGCGAAAGCTGCTCGTTGTACAGATCGACATCCAGGCGCTCGTCGAGCCCGAGCGTGAACTCAGTCCGTGCGCGATTCATCCCGACATCCAGCGACACCCGGTTGAAATGAACCACGTTCCGGCGCCTGCTCTCCTGAAGCCTGAGAAGCCCCACAGCCTTGAAATCCTTCAAGCTCTGCGCGTATTCTCGCCCCGCCCATGCATGATGTTCCGGGTCTGCAAGAAATTCCGACACGTCCTCGCTCACGAGCTTCGCGCGCGAGCGAATCCGCCCGCGCTTGAGCGCCGTCCCGAGGCAAACGCCGTCCGCGCCGACCTCCATCACGAACACGAGCGCACGGCGGTCCACGCCCTCATTCAGGCTCACGATCCCCTGCGAGAGCGCATGCGGAAGCATCGGCACGCTCATCCCGGCAAAATAAACGCTCGACCCGCGACGGAGCGCCTCTTCATACAGCGCGCTGCCCGGACGCACGAACCACGACGCATCCGCAATCGCATACCACACCACGAACACGCATCCCTCGCGCGCCTCAAAATATCCATCCCCGGGCCTGCCGACATACAGCGCCTGATCCAGATCGCGCGTCCCCGCGCCGTCCACCGTCACGAACGGCACATGCCGAAGATCCTCGCAGTCCGTATAGTCGATCCCTTCCTTGCGGTAGGCATCCACCTCAGCCTCGACCGCTTCCGAAAAACCGAACTCAAGCCCGTGCTCGAACGCGATCTCATACACCTCGTGCAGCACGCTGCCGCGCTTCACAATCCCGAGTATCCTGAACTGCTCGCATGCGCGACGCTCCAGCAGCAGAAAATCCCCCGGCGAAAGCTGCGACCTGAAACACTCTAAATTCTCCACGAATGCCTCTGGAAGCTCCCCCTGCGCGCTGCGCAAACTCAGACGCTCATCCGCCTCCACGCGCACAATCCGCTCTGAACGTGCCAAATACTGCTGTTCCAGTATCGATCCTTCCATTTCCAGGCCTCCTACGGCGCCACGCAGCGCTTCTCCAATTCGTCGCACACCTGCTGCGACGACGCACAGTCCATCACCTCGCGCCAATATGTCATATCACCGCCCGTATCCTTCGAGCAAATCTCCACCACCGACTCGCGGCACCTCAGCTCCCCGAGCTCGCACACCTCGAGCACACACCCCGAAAAATCTATGCGGCATTCCTTCGTGCACACCGGAACCCCTGTCAGCCGCGAGTTGACATCCCGGCAAGTCCGTCCGTTGAGCGCCGTCCCGTCGCACTCCTCCCCGGACTCTATCGCGCCATTGCCGCACTCCGTCTTCACCTTCATGCACCCGAATTTCTCGTCGCAGATCGGCGCATTCCCCCTGCACTCCACATCCACCCACTTGTTATAGATGCATGTGCGCGACAGATTCCCCACGCATATCCGCTGGCCGTCCTGGCATTCAGACTCCTCGCACCCCGCGCCTGAAATCATCACGCACGCCAAAACCGCCAAAATACTAGCTCTTCTCATTCAACGCCCTGCGGCATACGCCGCCTCCCCAAAATCTGTTCCATGCCGCGCCGCTCTGCGCCATCCGGCGCATACGCGACGCCCCGGCGCGCTATGGCTTGCGCCATACGCCGCGCCACCGCTTTCCCTGGCGCCGCTATCGCTGCGCGATACGCCGCGCCCCACCCGCCTCCCCGGGCGGCTATCGGGTATCCGGCCCGATACGCCGCCCTCCCATCACCATACAAAAAAGCCCGCATGCGCGGGCCCCTCCACGGCATACACCGCACCTGGTTATTTCACTTTCTTCACCACGACATTGTCGAAGTTCAGCTGGCCTGTGTTACCATAGGGCACGAGCTCGATATAGAGATTCGGCACATTGCCGCTCACCTCTGTCGACAAATCCACATATGCCTCATTGCTCGCGGTCAACGGGATATTCCGGACTTCCTCAAAGGACTGGCCATCCGTCGAACGACGCACCAAAATGTCTGTCGGCGCTGTGCTCGTGTTATTTTTCGCAACCTGAAAATCAAGCGCGACAGTTTCAACGCCAGATGTGTTCAGGCCATAAACCCAGATGCGCTTGCCTTTATCAATCGCATCCGCCTTTGCCTTGGTCCAGCCATCCACCTTCCAGGCCTTGCCATAGCCAGTATGGTTCTTAAAACAGTTGCCGCTCGGACATGTCCAATTCTTGCCCTCTCCGCGGAACGAGCCAGAACCTTCGTCCGCGCTGATCGGGTCTGTCGGCTTGCTCTGCGTCACATTGTCGAACGTGAACTTGGCAATGATATCGCCCACAGCCACATTCGAAACTGTCGCTTCCCCGATGATATGCGCGTTCAATTTATCATTTTCGGAAACGATATACGGTCTCAGCGTCTGATCTTCCACATTATCCTTCGAGATATCAGTCTCGCTTGCCGGATTGCGCTTGCAATACACCCAGTCGCTGGCCTGGCCGGTCTTGCTGATGCGGAACGTGTAAAAGGCCGCATTGCCAAACGCCGAAACATTATCTTTCGTAAGTTTTGCCGTGAACTTGTTGCCCGACTTGTCCTGCGTGGCTGCCACAGTCTTCCATGAAGCAAACTCAACATCCTTAAAGTCCGCGCCCCAGACGAGCTCGGCTTTCATGTTCGCCTCGGTCACATCGGTGCCGATTTCATAACGGACCGTCATGGTCTGTTCTTTGAGCTGATCATTAAACTCGACGCGCGTCGGCCCCATCAGCTGGCAATAATACAGGCCGGATTTGCCTGTCTCCGACTTTTCAATGCAATTGGACGTATCCAATTTCTTGCAGGCATTCGTGCATTTTGCGTTTCCATCGCCCCATTTGCTGCTGTCGATGTTGACACAGGCTTTTGACGTAACGACAACGCCCTTATCCACCCCAAAGTCACATTTTTCGTTGTTGAGCGCATCAACCTGCCCATTGCCGCAGAGGTCCTCGATACAATTAGACGTGTCAAACTTGCACGTCGCGCTGCATGTCACCATGCTGGTCGATGTATATCGCTTGTCGCCCGCCAATTCCTTACACGTCTTGCTGCTCCAAGACGATTCTTTCTTCGGATCGCACTCTTCACCTTTATTCTCTTCGAGCTTGCCGTTCCCACAGCTGTCAGAGACGACCTCGTCCTTTTCAACGCAAGAGCCCACGCTCAGGATGCAGTTGTTCGCGCAACCGGGCTTCCCGCCGTCCTTCCATTGCTTGGTATCATCATAATCCGTGCATGTGCGTCCGCTGTAGCTCGACTCCAGGGCTGGGTCGCAGACTTCCGGCGTGTAGACGACACCATCGCCGCATTCAGATGCCTTGCATTCGCCTTGGATGCAAACTGGCTTGTCGTTATCCGTGCAGTCCACATTCTTCTGGCAAGGCCCTGTCACAGGCTCATCGCTCGGGCACGTGCAATCTTCCTGAAGATCCTTGCCGTTCGCGCACTTGTCATAGCACTGACCGTTGCACGTCACTTTGCCCTGGTCTTCGCAGGTCTGGCCGGGCTCGTCGCTCGGGCAGGTGCAATCCGACTGCAAGGGTTTGCCGTTCGCGCATTTGTCATAGCACTGACCGTTGCACGTCACTTTGCCCTGGTCTTCGCAGGTCTGGCCGGGCTCATCGCCCGGGCACGTGCAGTCTGACTGCAAGGGCTTGCCGTTCGCGCATTTGTCATAGCACTGACCGTTGCACGTCACTTTGCCCTGAGATTCACAGGTCACAGCTGCTTCTTTGCAAGTGTTGATTTCAATTGTCTTGCAATCAGCAGAACATTTGGCGATGCCGCCCGCCTCCCAGGTCTTCGAACTGTCGAACACGGCACATGCGACAGCGCTTCCGGGAGGATCACACTTTTCTCCAGCAGTCACCTGCTGATCGCCACAGACACTGCCAGTACTCGGCGTATCAGGCCCGGGCTGTTCCTGGCTATCCCCATCGGCACACCCCAATACCCACAGTGCGGCCAAAGCAACGATCCAAATTTTTTTCATGAGAATAACTCCTTACCGGTAAATGCCCGGGCAATAATCAGTCGAGGGGGTAGCGGCGTATTTCGCGACAAAAGCGAAATAGCCGCGCAGGGGGAGTCTTCCCCCCTCCCCTCAAAAAAAAGCCCGGACTTTTCAAAAACCTGACGACCAAAACAAAACCAACAGTTCTGCGCCCTCAGAAAACAAGCAACACAAGATCCCGCAGGATCAAGCATGGATTATGTCAAACTGTTCCGTCTCAATCAACTCATGAACGCCTTCGCGGACGCTCATTTCCGGGGAAAAGCCCAAAATCTCTCCAGCCAACGATATATCGGCCACAGAACGCTCGATATCTCCCAAGCGAGCGGCCTCATGCCGGGCCGGCTGAACTCTGATCTTATATTTCTCTTCAAATTTTTCCGCCATCATCGCATGAAGTTCGAGCAGCGATGTTTCCACGCCGCACCCGATGTTCATCGCGAGCGCGTCACCCGAACCTGAAAGCCCGACGCTTGCCGCAAGCATGTTTGCCCTGACGATGTTCGACACATGGCAGTAATCGCGGGTCGCCTGACCATCGCCAAAAATCGTGCACGGCACGCCGGACGCCATGGATTTTGCCCATCTGGGAATCACGGCGGCATACGCCCCGTTAGGATCCTGCCTGCGCCCAAAGACATTGAAATACCGAAGGCCGATGATTTCCAGGCCGTAACAGCGCGCATACGCTTCCGCATAGATTTCCTGCGACCGCTTGGAAGACGCATAGACCGACAGACATGCCCCTTCAGCCCCCTCTTTTGCCGGAATACACTCCGAATCACCAAAAACGGCGCTCGACGAGGCATATACGACTCGCTTGATGTGATTGGCTTTGGCGGCTTCAAGAATATTCAGGAAGCCCGTCAAGTTCGTCTCGTGCGCCAGAAGCGGTTCCCGGATGCTCCACGGCACAGACCCAATGGCAGCCTCATGAAAGATCAGATCGACGCCCTCTGCCGCACGCTTCATCACGTCCAGATGGCGAATGTCCTCGTGCAGGAGTTCGAAACGACGCGCATAGTCGATATTTTCAGCCAGCACATCCTCTATATTAGACATTTTGCCCGTCAGGAAATTGTCTATGCCGATGACCTGATGCCCTGCGCCAAGACAATGGGAAAGCAGATGAGAGCCAATAAACCCGGCAACGCCAGTGATCATTATTTTCATATCAACACCATGCGATCAAAAAATATTTTGCCCCCAGATGTCACAAATCCAAGTCAGATGGCATCATTCAGCATGTAATTCCGGAACACATTTTCGGAAGACACCAGAAACTCCTCCAGGCAGATGCCAGCCTGCCGTTCGTACAGCATGGCCTGCATCGCCATATCAAGCTTATCCGCGATATGGACACAACGTGCCGACCGCGTCTTATCCTCCATACACTCAAAAAATGCCTGCCGCAACCGTGCGATGACATTCCGCTCAAGACCGCTATGTTCCAGCATTTCTTCATACGCCCTGCATTCCATATCATTCTTATGCGCTCTGTTATTGACCTGTTCAGGCGTCAGATCGCCGATGACGAGTTCGGCCTGGTCATGCACAAGCCCCATCAAAAAAGTCCAGCCGAAACTGTCAGGATCAAGTAGACCTGCCAGAAAAGCCGTCTTGACGCTATGTTCAGCCACGGTCTCCACGCCAGTATCCACACCGTTCGCAAATGCCGGAATCACTCGCAACCATCCCGCACGCGCGACACGTTCAAGGCCGAGAAATGCCTCATTCTCTATTGGAAAGGCATGCGAACTCCCCAAAAGCTTATCCCCCCGGTCTCGCATTGCAACACGAGCCAGGCAGTCAGACAAACGCATCACAGAAGCTTGCAACAGCTTGCCGAGAAAGCGACCTGTTTCTCCAGATGCCGCAGGAACATTCCACGCACAGAGCGGTTCGAGATATGGCCTGCATACAGATAAATACAGCCATTCCGCGCGTCCTTCCATGCCAGCTGCGATGCCCGAAAGCATCAGCTCACGCCAGTTCAGCCCTGAAACCGCAGTATAAGCCTGCCATAGCGGCGCATAGCCCTCCCATTCCAATACTGTTCTCAACTCGACACTCACTTTCGCACCCCTCAGACATCCGAGCCATAAACACCGGACATCTTTACCCTCAAATATACGCAGTTTCAAACCTGAACAGCAGATCCCCTCACATCAGCCAAATCCGCGATTTTTCCAGAATTTCAGAAACGAGGGCAAAGCCTTCGATGCATGCCCAGACAAGCATATCGCGCGCGCCAGCGAATGCCAGCCTCATGCTACAACGTTTTCGTTCCAACGCGTCATAATTTTAAAGAACGTTGCAATCCTAAGCGCAACGCAATAAACACCGCTCTCCGGAAGTCTCTTCCGCTGCCCCCAAGGAGGTCTCCATGGAAAATCAGCCCAGCTTGTCATTTTGCGGCGCACATTGGCAATATCACCCCGATCAGGCCAATATCAGAGAAATCATGGCGAGAAATCATGTCAGCCATACGCTTGCATCCTGCCTATCCCTTCGCGGCATATCAGCTGGGGAAGAAATCGATCATTTTCTGTCGCCTTCGCTTTCTGATTTGCACGATCCATTTCTCATGCTTGGCATGGATAAGGCGGTGGCGCGCTTCCGCAAGGCAATTGCCACCAAAGAGGCGATTCGCGTCGTGACCGACTATGATGCAGACGGCACCATGAGTTCCCTCATTCTGCAGAGCACGCTTGCGCTCTGCGGCCATAAAAATGTCAGCTACCACATTCCGGACCGCAAAGCGGAGGGGTATGGATTTTCGCTTGTCGCGGCCCAAAAAGCCGTGTCAGATCATATCGGCCTGATTGTGACGGCAGATATCGGCGTACGCGACGAAGCCTCAATTGCGTATGCGGCGCAGCACGGCATCGACGTGATCGTGATCGACCACCATCTTCCGGACGGTGCAGGCGTGCCGCCCTCGGCATACGCCGTGCTTTGCCCGCCTCAGGCGGGCTGTGCCTATCCGAATAAATCGCTCGCTGCCTGCGGCCTGTCGCTCAAGTTCGCGCAAGCCATGCTCAAAGACCACCGTCTCCGCGACCCGATTATCCGCAGCCTTATGAAACTCGCGGCTATGGGCACTGTGGCAGATGTTGTCTCGCTGCGCGACCCCGAAAATCGTGCCATCGTGACCTTTGGACTCGACGCGCTCAACCGAGACGTGCACAAGCCAGGCCTCAAAGCATTGCTCGATGTCTCCAAGACAACCCCCGGCGCGATCACCAGCTCGACCATAGGGTACAACATCGGCCCGAGAATCAACGCCGCAGGCCGCCTGGCCTCAGCCACGCTGATCATCGAGCTTCTTCACGCCAACAACAGCGTCGAAGCAAGCGGGCTCGCAGCGCGCCTGAACATGATGAACGGAGACCGTCAGGCCATTCAGGAAATCATGGTTCAAACAGCCATAGACAAGCTCAAAGACGATCCGTCGCCGTTCCTCGTCATCGCGCTTCCCGAAGACCCGTGCTGGCACAGCGGCATTGCAGGCATCGTCGCAGGCAGACTGCGCGAGCATTTCAACAGGCCTGTCGCTGTCGCGACAATCGATGCTGGTGGCATGATGACCGGCAGTATCCGATCCACGCCTGGCGTTCATGCGGTCAAGGCGCTCACAGCACTCTCCCCGCTTCTGACTAAATTTGGCGGTCATGCTGCCGCAGCTGGTTTCTCTTGCGAAAGCAAAAACCTCGTCGCTTTCCACGACGGCCTCTGCGCCAACGCACTCGAACAACTCCAAGGAAAGGCGGAGATTCCTGTCACAGAAATCGCTGTCGTCTTTGAACCGCAGGAAATCACCCGAAGCGACATCGAGGATCTCGAACGCCTCGAACCTTGTGGCGCACAGAACAACAAACCGCTGATCTGCATCAAAAATGCGCGGCTTAAAAACGCCCAGATATTCAAAGAAAAGACATTCGCAGCCAACATCGCCGGCGCAGATTTCAAATGCATCTGGTTCTCCCCGACGGTGTCGTTCGCTGACTTTACACGCCAGCCGCTAGACCTCGTCGGAGAAATGACCAAGGAAGTCTACAACGCCACGACGGTCTATAAGCTGATCATCCGCGATGCTTGTCCGGCATCGGTAGATGTATTTATCTAGTGCGCAGGGCAGCCGGACTGGACATCCGGCAAAGCCATGCACCGCTTGAACAAAGGAAACTGTTTTGAACAATCCGATCAAAGTCGCAGAAGAGCTTTCAAAGATCGTCACCCACACCCGCGTCTTCCTCAGCATGCCTTATATTCAAGGCGTGACACCTTTCTGCATGGAGCGCGCTGGCGTCCGAAGTTTCAGGGACGCATCCGGTCTCGAAAGGCGCGACGGCTATTTCAAACTCAACGAGGCGAGCCTGAGCCCGCTCGATCACGGCAATCTCTATGGCGATGCTGTATTTGAAGGCATCCGAATCGACGACCGCCGCATCCTGATGCTCCGCGAGCATATCGACCGCTGGATTGCCTCGGCCCAAAAACTGGAGCTCGTCTTCCCCTATTCTCGCGAAGATCTTTGCCGCATCATCCTAGAACTGAGCCGTCAGGCCATTGGCAAAGACGGATCGCGCGCCTATCTCAGGCCAGTCCTCACACGCGGCATAGGCAATCTCGGCGTCAACCCAGCCAAATGTATCGCCCCGACGATGTACATCGTCTGCTCGACGATCTCGCTCTACCCGCAGTCGAGGTATGAACGCGGCATCGATGTCACTGTCTCGCGCAAAATACGCAGGAACGGCCCGGAACAGCTCGACCCGAACATCAAGACAAACAACTACCTCAACAATGTCCTCGCACTTCTTGAAACGAGGCGCCAAGGCTCGCTCGAAACGATCATGCTCACTGATCGCGGCTATGTCGCGGAAGCGACGGCAGACAACATCTTCGTTGCCGAAACAATCGGCGAGAAAAAGATTCTCAAAGTGCCGGCTGCGCGTTATGCGCTGATTGGCCTGACGCGAAATTTTGTCATAGATTCCGCCAAACGCCTCGGCTTCGAAGTCATCGAGGACGACCAGATGCTGATCTCCGACCTGATCGGTCCTCACCGTGAAGTCTTCATCACCGGCACGGCCTGCGGCCTGATGCCAGTCACGCATGTCGACGGTCTGGAGACAGCCTCAGAACGCCCCCTGACCGCAAGCATTCAAGCCCTGATGCAGAGCAGAGCCTCGGATCGCCGCCTTTCAATCAGCATTGACGACAGCGACAGCGCGCTCCTCACATACCTCGCGGAACCCAGCTGTTTCCCAGAGCTGGCGGCCACAAAATAAACGACCCGTATCGCCCTGCGGGCGATAGGGGAGTAGGCGCGCGTACTGCCAAACGGCAGAAGCGCGCCCGACTCAAAGACGAGAGTTTTTTCGGAAATTCTCGCCTCTAATCTTGTCAAAAGATATCATATCATTCTATTAATAGAATTTGGATATTGCAGGCTCATTCAGGAAATCTCCTGAAGCCACAGGTGCCTGCATCTTCTTGATGGCAGTTTTTTAAGCCTGCCAACAAAGCCCGGTACAATTTGCGCGCCACGACCGCCTCATGGCGATCCAGCCTTTTGGCGGATATACAGCGAGCGAATACCGGATTTCCCCACTCCCTCTACAGATGGATGACATGGAAGAACAGACTCGCAAACATCGCGGCCTTGATGATCTTGAAGGTGAAATCATATCTGGTCGATACCAGATTGTCCGCCGAATCGGCAAAGGCGGCATGGGTGTCGTATATCTTGCGACACAGACCAATCTCGGACGAAATGTCTGCCTTAAAGTCCTTAATCCAGCCCTGCTAGACGACGAAGACGCAGTCGGCCGTTTTGAACGTGAAGCCAAAGGTCTGAGCCGCCTGCAGCATCCAAACATCGTCACGATTTTCGATTACGGCCGTGACGGCAATCTCGCCTATATTGTCATGGAATATGCGCAGGGCGAAACGCTCAGCAAATATCTCAAGGCACATGGCGCGCTCACGCTTGACGAATTTCTGCCGCTCGCAGTGCAGACGCTCAAGGGTATCGGGGAAGCGCACAAGCTCGGCCTTATCCACCGCGATATCAAGCCGGCCAATATCGTGCTCTGCGAGCTTGAAGGCGAAAAGAATTATGTGAAGATTCTCGACTTCGGACTAGCAAAACTCGCACAGGGCGGCGAAGAACTCACCAAAGAACAGCAGCTCGTCGGAAGCGCATCCTATATGTCGCCGGAACAGATTCTGACCGGAACATCAGACACGCGCACCGATGTCTATGCGCTCGGCGTCATGTTCTATTTGATGCTGTCTGGACGCAAACCCTTTACGGGTTCCAACGACAATGTCATCCTTTACAAGCATGTCAATGAGATGCCCACGCCGCTCAAGCGTCTGATCGAACCGCAACAGGGCGTGCCCGATACGCTCTGCGAAGTCATCGACCAGTGCCTGAGCAAAGCACCTGAAAAGCGCCCGCAGACAGCCAACGACCTGCTCAACGCGATATCGTATGCGCTGGATGCGCCGCAGCTCCGCGCAGGTTTCAGCTCCATGAGCCTCGCAAGCGTCGAACTCCAGAAATCCGAACCTTTCACATTCCCCCCGGTCGCAGATGCGCCAAAAGATGAGGAACAGCCCAAAACGAATGATCAGGCCGAACAGCCCGCATCTGAAGGCTCCGCCGACGAAAACAACGGCGTCAGAATGCCTCTGCACGCCCCCACTGTGTCCTATCAGGTTTCAACAGAGACAAAGGACAGGCGCGTCCTCATTCTCGTCCTCGCTTGCGTCGCGGCGATCATAGCGATAATTATCGTCGTCATTCTCGGACGAACGACTGCTCCCCAGCCCGTACCAACCATCGTTCAGACACAGCAAAACGCTCAGGACGAAGACATCACAGCGGATCCCGAAGATATCCAAGCACCTGCCGGCAATGACGCCCCCTCAGAAGAACCAGGCGATCAGGCAGTCCAAGACCTTGCCGATACGGCCGATGCTCAGCCAGATTCAGACGAACTCTCTGACGATGTCAAATCTGAGATTTCCGTGCTGCTTCACGAAGCGCACACTGCCCTTCAGAACAACGATCAGGAAAAAGCGCAAGAGTCTTGCGACAAGATTCTCAAGCTCGATCCTGAAAATGAAGAGGCGAAGAACTGCACACTCGACACTCAGCCTGAGCCTGAAAGCAGCTTTGATTTCGATAATGAACCTGCCGACCCCGCAGAGGCTGCAGAACCTTCGGAGACAGAACCGAAAGCTGAACCGGCGCCTAAGCCGAAACCCAAGCATCACGACAGCGACAGCAAATCTACAAAGAAGCATTCTGTCAACAAGTCCGGCAGCAAAGCTAAGCTCCTGGGATTCTGATGAAACTACTGCCACATATCCTCATCGCTTCTGCGCTTCTGTTCTCTGCCTGTGCCAAACCGCAGGCAGATCAGGTTCTCGACTCCCTTGCAGAAATCGAAACCGCCATGCGCCTGAATGTCAATGATCCCGACAAGCTTTTCCTGGCACTCGATGACTGCATCGAAAAATACAAAGATGTCTGGGCCAACAGCGACAAGCAAAATCTCGAAAAAGATCGCGACAAGCTCTCGCAGGAGTACGATATCCGCGCCGAACGGATTCGAAAACTCACTCAGAGCATTGTCAACCTCGACCTGGAAATTCAAGACCGCCTGATTGATGATCCCGACCGCCTCAGAGCTTACGAAAACAGAGTCTCACGCATCGGTTTCAGGCCGTAATTTTTGCCATATCCACGCTTGTTCAACAGAATCTATTTTTGCAGGGGATGACTCCCCTGCGCGGCTATTTCGCAAAACGATATACGCCGCATGCTGTCGGCGTTTCACATTTCGGCGGCATTTTCCTCGGGTTTGTGCCAGTGAAACCAAGCGAGATATTCCACATTGCCCTTTTTTGCGCCAGGAAGCGTGCTGTCAGCGCCGGCCACAAGGCGATAGCCGAGCTTTTCGGCAACCGCGATGACCCGAGCGATCGCCTCCTCGCGCACTTTCGCATCGCGCACGACACCACCCGACCCGATCTGGTCCCTGCCGACCTCAAATTGCGGTTTGATCAAAAACACGCAGTCGGCTTCCGAACACAGATGAGGCTTGAGCGGCTCCAAAATTTTATCGAGCGAGATAAATGAGACATCTGCAACCGCAAGCTGTACCGGATCATCAAAAAAGCCTGGCTCGCAATAGCGAAAGTTCGTTCTCTCGATATTGACCACGCGCGGATCTGTTCGAAGTTTCCACGCCAGCTGGCCATAACCGACATCAAGCGCATAGACTTTGGATGCGCCGCGCTGAAGCAGACAATCCGTAAAACCGCCAGTCGAAGCCCCGATATCCAATGCCACTTTGCCTTCGACTTTAAGCTCTGAAAACATATCCAGCGCACCTGCAAGTTTATACCCGCCTCGGGAAACATACTGCATCGGCATGCCATGGATCTCCACTTCGGCATCAGGTTTCGTCGGCGTCCCCGCCTTGTCCACACACTTGCCGTTCACAAAGACCTTGCCTGCCATGATCATTGACTTTGCCTGGCTTTTGTTCGGCAAATAGCCATTCTCGACAAGCCAGTCATCCAACCTAATTTTTTCTATCATTCCTGATCCCGGTATCATTCCTGAAGATGAGCCTGACGGAGCGCGCAGCCCCCAGCCCCCTCAGCACAAACTTTACAGCACGACACAGCCCCCGTATGAATAAAGCTCATGCTTCTTCTCGGATTTTGCATCCGCCATTTGCCATGCAAAATGAGCATTTTATTTGCCAAAACAAAAAAAGCCCGGAATGAATTTTAACATTCAATCCCGGGCATGTCATCTGATTTAACAGATGCACATCAGCTGCGATCACTTCTGCGTAATCGCAGTCATGCAGACCTTGCCATCCTTTTCATAAACCTTGAAGCGTACAGACTTGCACTTATGCTCCTTCATAATCGTTTCTTTCTTGCGCGCCAGTTTGCTGACAAACTGCTCGAGCGTGATTTCGTTCTTATCGCCGCATTTCTTCTGAGCTTCCGTGAATTCTGTATATAGAGATTTGAAATATTCAGAATCCGAAAGCGGATCAATATCCACCCGGCTGCCAGTTACCGAAAAAACGCCTGATTTAGAAAGACCGCGATTGTACTCAAGCGAACCATCTGCAGATGTCGATTCGATTTCGGAGACATCTTTTGCCCTGCGCTTGAGCGCATCCAAAAGAGAATTCTGATCCATGCCACCGCTTTTCTTATCGCTGTCTTCACGCCACGGCGTAATCATCTGCAAGCTATCTCGCTTGGGCATTTCCGAGACATCCTCGATTGTTGCCTTGCTGATCGCCCCAATGCCGCTGAGCGTTGCCCTGGGTTTATCCGTAATGCTCGCGCTCGCGATGCCCGCCCCCGCGCCGAGCAGCGTCTTGGTGTGCAGGCTTGGTCCGGCTGACTTGATTGTCGGCAGTCTCGGACGCCCTGCATCCCCAATGCCACGAACAACAGACTTGATACCGCCGCCCTGAGAATCTGACCCAAGTTTCTTAACAATCATCGTGGATGCAGTCTTGCGACCTGTCTCCTCGGGGGGCTTGACAGCCTCCAAGAAACCCGACATCCCCAACGAAGCATCACGTGTTCCAGAGCGTTCCTCTGTAATGGCCTCCCCTTTCAGATCTGATTGTTTCTTATCTCTTTTCTTGGCTTTGTTTTCCTTAAAGACCGAACCATTATTGAAGAGCTCGTCAAAACTCTCCGAGATTTCATCCCAGCCTTCATCCGAGAACGATTCAAAGAATGCCTGAGACTGTTCTTTCGACGATACCGGATTGATAGATGCATCAATCTGCGCCGTGATTCTGTTGGGATCCGATATTTCCTGCGTATTCTTTGCGCCACTTTTGGCGCTCGATTTTGCCTCATCCTTGGCGCTCGATTTTGCCTCATCTTTGGCGCTCGATTTTGCCTCATCCTTGGCGCTCGATTTTGCCTCATCTTTGGCGCTCGATTTTGCCTCATCTTTGGCGCTCGATTTGACTTCAGCTTTTACTGATTTAGCGGAAACTGGTTCTGTCAAAGCCCCAGGCTTGGGAATCCCCTTCTTTTCAGATTTAGGTGCAGTCGATGCCTTCAGCATGCCGAGTTTCGGCAGAACCGGTCTGCCAGCCTGCTTGGCATCCTTCGGCTCCGCACTTTCTTTTTCGTGTTCAGCCCCTTGCACCACATCGGCCTTATCCCCGTCCGCAACCTTTTTATCATCAAGCTTTCCTGCATCTTCCGCAAGCTTCTCATCCCCTTCCGCATCATCCTTCTTTTCTTCTGCGGGTCTGGTCTCGTCGAGCACTTTTTCAAGAGGATCCTGCATGGCAGCAAGATTTGCCGGGCTGTCAACAAGCGTATGCATCTTGTTCTCATCCGAGCCACCAGCTTTTTCAGCATCATGCGCCTCAGCCTCTGGGATATCAGAACTCTGTGACTCGAGTTCTTGATTATTTTCCACAGTTTCCGCTTTGAGCTGACTGAGCGTTTCAGCCTTGTCGGCAGATTTTTTCTTGAGATCTTCAACTTCAGTCTTCAAGCGCTCATTTTCAGACTGAAGCGCTTTGATCTTCTCATCATTTTCGCCTACTTCTGCATGCTCCCCATTGTCACCTGACTCTGGAAGCTGTTTTTTGTCTTTCTCACGGCGACGAGTGCAGAAAAAGCCGAGCAGAATCATGACAATACCAGCGCCGGCCGCAATGCCCAATGTCTGGTAGGAATACCCCATCACATCTGCGGACTTGATTTCCGCTTTTTGTGGCTCAGCCGGAACTTCCGGGGCAAGCTCCAACACCGACACAACTTCAATGCCATTGCTGAGTTTTGAGCGTTCAAACTGATAAGACACGCCAGCGACATCGACTTTGCCTTTGCTGTCAGGCACCGCTGCCACCGCTTTCGCAATATCGTTATACCTGGCATCAAGCGTACAATTCTCAGCGCCAAAAAGCGCGACCGAATTCACCGCTTTTCCATCAAAATTGACGAACGTCGTCTTGGCAATGTCGCATGCATTTTTAATCGCCACCTCGAGCGGCGAAAAACCGCACACACAATGCTCACGCGATTCTTCCAAGCATTTCCAAGCCAAACGGCCAAGTGTGCCGTTCGAAACTTCAAGCTTCTCCCCGGATCGGTCATTGAGCGTTTTCATCACCGGAAGCAACCAAGAGCTGTCTTTCGATGCCAATATCGCCCCTTTTTCCAAATCCACAAGGGCGACCGAGCGAGACGCGAGCTGTGCATTTTCGAGGAGCATATCGAGCACAGCCTTGTAATCCGGCATCTTAATGACATTCGAAGACGCGTCAAGAGCCGGGGAGACATCCGGACCGAGCAACCTAAAATCCGACGGGACCACAGGCTTGACGCCAGATTGAAAACGTGAATCATTTGTTGCCGCGTCGATCGCCGCTCGCAAGGCAGTGTCTTCTTTGGACAGTGCCGATACCGTCAATTTATGCTGGACGACTTCAACTTCGGCCTTTGGAGCCTTCACTTCCACTGTAGGCGCGACAGGTTCTTTTTCCACGCCCTGCCCGCTCCAACCCAACACAGCTGCTGCAGTTATCAAACCTGCCAATACGATATAAATGTTGCGCATAACAAACTCCTTCATAAGGCACGCATCAGCATCTTCTACCAGAGATATTATGATGGGCAAATTTTTTGTTGCCGACGCTTTTGCGCTGACGCGCAATACGCGCCGGCAGCCCGGCTATCTGCGATACGCCGGGCACACACTAACGCTTCAATACCTTGCGTTTTACCTTTCCCACAAAGCCTTTCAGCTCTTCGGGAATGAGCAAAAACGATACACAGACCACGCATATCCCCCCAAATATGCCCGAAACCCCGAGCTCACACAACAATCGCATCAAGTGATGTTCGATGCTCACATGACCCATGACCCAAAGGCCGGCATAACTGCCCAGCCCTGCACACCCTCCCAAAACCAAACCCATGCTGAGCGCTTTCAACAGCTTCAACGGCTGAAAATGCACATTCTTGCGGTGATAAAACATCACAATACACGATGCCTGAAGCGCCATCCCCAAACATGACGCCACAGCAAGACCGTAAAGCCCATACGATGTACTCAAAAAATAATAGATCGGTATCGATACCGCCGTCGCAACCGTCGTCAAAATCATCGGCAAAAGCGTATTCTGCGCGGCATAAAACGCCCGAACACTCACCATCTGAATCGTCCAAAATACAATCGAAACAGACAAAATCCTCAACACCATCGCAGTCTTTTGGGCATTTTCTGCAGAAAAAGCACCGCGCTCATAGACCAAAGACACCATTGGCTCAGCAAGCACCATAAAGAAGCCAATCATGATCATCGAGAGCAGAATCACATTCTTAAGCGTCTTATGGAGCGTATCTGCAACCGCTGGCAAATCCCCTTTCGCCGAAAGCTGCGACAAATAGGGCAATGCCGCCTGACCAGCCGCCTGACCCACCAATGCGATCGGCACCAGCACAAGGCGGCGCGCATAATTCAGACAACTGATCGACCCAGCTACCATCATCGAGCCTAAGATTCTGCCGACCCATTCATCGACTGTCGTCAGACTGGCTCCAAGCATGAGCGGCAACGTGAGCAAAATATACTTTTTGAAATCCGCATCGCGAAATCCAAATACTGGCTGATATTTGATCTTTTTGCGCAAAAAGATCAGCGGAAGCAGAAACGGCCCAAGAAATGCGCCGACAAGCGCACCGATTGCAAATCCCTGCATGCCCATCGATCCGCCAAGCACAAGACCAAACGCAATAATCATCAAATTATAAATCAGGGGGGCCAATGCAGAGGGCACAAATTGCCCCCGTGCCATGAGTACCGCCATCATCAGCGCACCGATGTAATGGAAGACTTGCCCGGGAAGAATAATCCGCGTCATTGATACTGTCTGACGCACCTGGTCTGCATCAAAACCAGGGAAAAGCAACCCGACCATTTCATGCGTAAAGACGAAACACAGGCAAATCGCACCGAGCAACAGACTGCCCATTGTCGTCGCAATGAGTGAAAACAATCGCTCTGCTTTTTTAGGCTGATCTTTTGAAATGTATTCTGAAAACAGCGGTATGAACGTGATGGCAAGCGTACCGCCTGCTAAAAAATGGTTCATCAGATCGGGCAACAAAAATGCCGCATTATACGCATCTGTCGCAGCTCCAGCGCCTGCCTGATAGGCGATCACCGCATCGCGGATAAAACCCAACAGCCGAGAGCACATGATGCCAGCAGAAAGTATCAATGCGGCCACACCTATCCGCCTGACCTTTTTTTTCACATCATTGTTATCCGCTTCCGGCTTTGCCCCGGCTTCGCCCTTACAGCTTCCCTCCGCAGGAGCCTGTGCGGCAGCCGCTTCATCCACCTCAGCGCACGCTTGAGCACATTCCTGCGTGCGCTCGCTCTCATTCAACTTTTCACTGCCTGACACGTCTCAAACTCTCCAATGCTCAGCATAAATCCGTCACACCAAATCATTTCACATTGAATCTGCATCACTCGTATCAAAATCGCAAACTTCTGCATTACGCGGGCTGCTCACAGATATTTCTTCAGACAGATCAAAATCTCCGCCAGACTTATCCACTTTAGCGGCTTCCCGCTGAAGCTCAGCCTCTCGTTCTTCACGCCGCCGTTTACTCAGATACCGTAGGCCCAAAATTGCAACGCACGCGATGCTCAAACCGATTCCAGAAGCCACAGGCAACAGTGAAAGCGCTCCCCCCGCAGCCTGCGTTTCATGAACTTCTGAGTTTTCTGGCGCTCTTGGAGCGAGTTTCACACTTATCTGCAAAGAATCAATCAGATGCATGTAGAGCTGATCATCCCCATCGATCGGCAAATAGATAAAGACCTGATACAGCTTGTCATCAGCAGGAATCATCAGTGAACTCTGGCGAATCGCATGACCGCGAAGTCCAGACACAGCCGCCAAGGTGCCATCCTTGCGCAAGATTTCCATCAACCCCACAAGCGGTGAAACGCGAAACACGCGCGACTGCATCACATGAATGCGCGGAATATCAGCCAGTGCTTCTTCTGAGTTTCGCAGATGCGCACTTAAGAGCGCCTCACTTCCGAGCTGATATCCAGGCGACTTGGTCACAAACACGGCGCCCTGGCTGCCATCTTTCCCAATACGTGCACATGACACGCCAGCTCGCGCAGCAAGTTCAGGCTCACAAGCCACAAGCGTGACATCCTCTGGCCACTCAAAGCTCACAGCCTCATCTGAGTAAAGTGCCTTTGCATATCCAGAAACAGGAATGACACTCATCCCCAAAAATAAAAAAAACGCCGCACACACGGCGTTACACACTTGAGATAAAATTACTCTCATAGGGCTTTGAGCATATTTTGGTAAACGACATAGAGATCGCGAATCACATCAGAAAAACGCACATATCGTCCTGATGGATCAAAATTGATACACCATTGAATGACTTGCGCGAGCGCTGGGTCGATATCAGGCCGTATGGCCAAAAGCTGAGGCGTCTCCGAACATGCCTGTATCTCTGCGACAAGCGCTTCTTTCGTGGCAGATGCATACATCGATTTTCCGAGGAGCATAAAAACCATGCACATGCCGAAAGCAAAAATATCAGCCTGTGCATTTGTATTCTGCAGATTAAAATTGAGTTCCGGCGCAATATAAGGAATATCGGCAAATGTAATCTGTTCCACGCTATTGATATACAACCGCTGTCCCAGATCATAAATCACGGGTCTCACAATGCCGGAATGCTCTTCAAAAATGAGGTTGCTCGGCTTCAAATTGCCGTTCACAACGCCATGCTGATGCGCAAACTCCATTCCTTGTGCGATCAGAAGCGCAGCCTGCGCAGCCACCGCCGGCTGCAACACACCATTTCGTTTTATGCTGTCTGTCAGCGACTGACGCGAAGTATCGGTCATCAAAAAAGCACACGAATCCGGAAAATGGAACAACACGCTTTCAAACGTTTCATTTTCCCGCGACAGCGCTTCAAGACGCCTAACGCCTTCATTAAAGACGGCTCGCTCGACATCTGACTTCGGCTCGAAAAATTTGACGCCGAAAGCTTCAGTCCCCCCATTGATATCCATGACAGACCCGACCACACCAGTCGGCAACACGCTGTCCACCCTGCAAAGCCTGTAAAGCTCCGCGAGTTCCGGAGGCAAAGCGACGCCGCTTTGAGCATACTGCCCCGCATTCACTTGCCCATACTGAACGCCCATGACAGACGCGCCAGTGTTTCCCGAAACAGGCACGCTCTGCACGGACGGACGCGAAGGCATCGGCGCGGCGGGAACGCTCTGCACGGACGGACGCGAAGGCATCGGCGCGGCGGGAACGCTCTGCACGGACGGACGCGAAGGCATCGGCGCGGCGGGAACGCTGCCAAGAGAAGGCCTTGATGCCATGGGACGG
>JAFUEE010000076.1 GCA_017464085.1 Pseudomonadota bacterium | reverse complement strand
TGATGCGACGTATGCCGCAGGCATAGGCGCAACCGCCAGCGCCACGACGGGGCGCTTGAAATCAGCCGTGGGTGAGCGAAGCGTAACCCACGGCGGTCAACGCGCGGCGTATCGCAACGCGATAGCCGCGCCCAAAGTAGAGCCGTTCGGTCGAACGGCTCTGATGCGACGTATGCCGTCAGGCATAGCCGCGCCCGCGAAAACTAATTCACGTCGATCGGACAGGCTTCGAGTTCGGTGGCCTGCGAATCATTGTCATCTTCGATGCATTCGTTGAAGAAATCGGCGGTATTCTGTCCGGGCGCATCATCGACGCTGAAGGAGACGTGCTCCGGCAGTTTGACCTTGGCAATCTCCTCCCCGGTGGCGACGTTCTTGCCAGACAAGTTCCAGGTAAACGGCACATCGAGCGAACCGCCGGGCGCGACAGTGCCCTCTGCGCGGACGGAGCCCAGCAGCAGATCGGCCTTGCCATTGCCCGTATCATAGCCGCGAATGTAGAACGACACCCAGACATTGCGGGCGCTCAGCGAGCCTTCGTTGCGGATGGTCGCCGTAAGCTTGTAGTTCGGGCAGGCTTTTTCGGCCTTGAGGTCGCCCGCCTTCAGGTTCGGCGCGTTGAACATATCATCGGGCTGCGTGTTGGCGCGGTAGTTGTTGAGGCGCTTGTTGAGCCAGTTTGCGGGTTCTTTGACAGGCACAGAGCCATCTTCGTTGATGTTCGTAACGTGATAGGTGTGCTGGTTCCAGATCTTGCGCGTGCGCACCCAGCGGCTGAAGCTGTCTTCGTAGGCTATGACGCCGAGCGGCTTATTTTTGAAGCCGCCGCAGTCGTACGGGGAGCTCGTCGTGATGATTTCGGTTTTTCCGTCGGCATCGACATCGACAATGAGCGGGTAATCGATGACGGTGCCCGACGTGCAGGGCTCTTCCATCAAGACCTTGCCATCCACGCCGCTATAGACGCGCAGATAACACTGGTCGCGATAGACGACTTCGGCCTTGCCGTCGCCCTCGAAGTCAAAGACGGATGAGCCCGTCCGGTAGCTTGAGGAGTCGTTGGTCGGGGTGCTCCAGATGATCGCGCCCGTGTCGCCTTTGAAAACAGCATATTTGGAACCGCCGGCGATGCCGATTTCCGCTTTTTTGTCGCCGTCGAAGTCGGCAATGTTCGGGTGGCCGCCGCCGCCGCCAGGATGCTTGGTTTCCCACATCTTCTTCTGTGTCCAGGTAGAGCCGTTCTTATAGACTTTCCAGACGCTGACGAAGCCGCCGGTATTCACATTCGTGCTGAGCGATTTGACGCGGACGATCTCAGGCACGAGCTCCCCTTCGCCGCCCTGATCGGGGATAAGGTCTGCGACTGCCGAGAAGCCCCAATCCTTTTCGGTCTCGTCCATGATCAGGTTGCACTTGTTGTCGAACATCTTGTGGGCGATGATCTCGCTCTGGCCATCCTGATCGAGGTCGGCAATGACGAATCCGAACTGATACCACGAATAGTATTGCTGGAATTTGGGCAGCCTGCACTGGAATTCGTTGAGCTTGTTGCCCTTGATGATGCCCTGTGTCGTGACGATCTCGGGAATCGTGTCGGAATCGATGTCCGCAATGGCGGGATGGATATCGACCCAATAGCGGTTGCCCGCAGTTCCGAGCGCGGATTTATCGACATTGACGAAAGCTTTTTCAACCCACTTATAAGTGTCGCCATCTTTGACGAGATTGAGCACCGCAAGGCCGGTGGAATCGCCGCTCGATGTGGGCGTGGCGGTCGTGGCGATGACCTCGACCTTGCCGTCATTATCGACATCCGCGAGCGCCATGCCGTCGTAGCTGTTCCACTGGCGCGCGGTTGATTTCGCGAGGATCTTTCCCGTGTCGCCGTCGAGCGCGATGAGCTCGAATCTCATGTTTGTGAACACGACCTCGGGCATGCCGTCGCCGGTGATATCGCCGACAGCCGGCGTGTTCTCGACCTGATATTCAGAATAATGCCACTTGATCTTCGGCTTGAACTCCGCAAACGGCGGGCGATAGATGCACTGCGCGTCGTTTTCGTCCTGCGAGACGCAGGTCTTGCTGCCCTCGACATCGCAGAACTCCCAGAGCTCGCAGTCTTCGTTTTTCTCGCAGGAAGCGCCTTTGGGCAGACACTTGTTGAAGATGCAGATCTGAGACGCCCCGTCGCAGCAAAGATTCTGATCCGCGCCGCACCTTATCGTGCCGGCCGCGCAATCCTTATGGCATTCATTGTTCAGGCAGACCTGCCCTTCCTCGCAGCAGACCTCCTTCCGCGCATCCCCGCACAAGACGCGCGGCGAATCGCAGGCAGGCGCGCAGTAACTGTCCTGATAGCACTGCTGGTCCGCGCCGCAGCATACGCGATCGTTCCCGCAGCTCGCGCCAAATTCGCATTTCCTGTCGCAATAGCCTGCCTCCGAGCAGAACATATCTGCCGCGCAGCATTCCGAATCGCACATCGGCCTGCCGTCGTCACACGCGAACGTGCAGAATGTCCCCGTCACATCGCAGACTTCGCCTTCAAAGCAGCATTTCGAGCCGCACACAGATGTCGCACAGGGCACGCACTTGCCTTCGACACACGAATCAGTCGGCGCGCACGCTTCGCACGGATCAGACGGCACCCTGCATGCACCGTCATCGCAGACCTCCGCTTCGCTGCATTTCGCGCACGGATCGGCCGCATCATAGCACGCGCCCTTGTTGCACACCTGGCCTTCGCCGCACTTCGCGCACGGGTCGCCGCGATCATAACACGTCGCATTCACGCACACCTGGCCTTCGCCGCATTTCGCGCACGGAGAAGCGGCATCCACACACGCATCATTCACGCACACCTGGCCTTCGCCGCATTTCGCGCACGGAGAAGCGGCATCCACGCATGAATTATTCACACAGACTTGAGTTTTATCGCATTTCGCGCATGGCGAATCGGCATCCACGCACGCATCATTGACGCACACTTCGTCCGCATCACACTTCGCACACGGAGAAGCTTCATCCACACACGCCCCGTTGACGCACACCTGCGCCCCCGAACACTTGCACGCATCGCCATTATCTTTAGGATTGCCGTTGATCGGCGCATCATTGCCGCATCCCGCAAGCAGCAGACCTGCAACCAAGATTGCATATTGTTTTCGCATACATACCTCTATTTGTTGAAGAATAACAAGAGACTTCCATTATAGTATTATACTGTATGCGTGTGCAAATTCAACGTGATATCAGCTCCGCATCGAGGGCGCCGTGACATGGGGCGCGGCTATGCTGCGCATACGCTCGCGCATCGGGCGCGGCTATGCTGCGCATACGCTCGCGCATCGGGCGCGGCTATGCCTCAGAATTTGAATTCATACCCGACCGCGAGCAGGTGCATCTCGTCCTCTGCATCGGCGATTCCTGCGGTATATCGGTAATAGAGATCAAAGCCATGTTTCTTCTTGAGCGTATATCCGAGGCCGACCGTGACCTTGAGCTTGTCGACGGCAAAGCTGTCGGTCAGATCATTATACATCTCGAGCGCGAGATACGGCGTCAGATGGACCGGCCTGATCTTATATTCGCCTTTCAATCGAGAGCGGAACTCGTGATCATTCTTGGCGCTGATGACTTTGTCCTCCTGCGCGACACCGAGGCTGTTCCACTTTTTTGCCGTGCTGCGCGAGCGATGCGTGAACTGGTAGCGCTCGCGCAAAGAGAGCTCGAAATCGCCGATCGGCAGGATGCCGGTCACATAGACATTCACGCGGTTCCGGGGCGACCAATAGCTGTCGACGACATTCATGCTGTCGGTCTCATGCTTCGGCGCATATTTATAAATAAAATCATATCCGACGCCGAACTTAAAGTATTCGATCGGCTTATAGCCGACATCAAGCCCGACATCGATGCGCTCCATCTCCGAACTCAGATCCTGAGTGCGCAGCTCAAACGCCGCCGCGATATTCAAGCCTTTAACGATCTTCTTCTTCACGCCGGCATTGATGCTGAGTCCGAAATCCTGCGCGAATGCACATGCCGGCAACAGCATGAGCACCGCGATTAGAAGCGTGCGAAACACCTGTCTAGTCATCACTGTCCTCATCGGGCTTGGGGAATTTGACCGTCCGATCGACCGAGTTGTCGCCACCCTCAGAGCGATAATGCACTTTGAGCATAGCGGAATCCTTGAGGAAATCGATGTGTCCGACTTCGACCTTGACGATATCGAGCCCGGTCCGCGTCTTGAGATCCTCAAGCATCTCTTCACGCTTTTCCTCAGGGATCAGGTCGATGCGGTCATACATCACGAGTTTGGTCGAAACAAGCTGGCGCCCGCGTACAGCCTCCATGCATGCGATGCTCGCGAGCATGAGCGCATTGGCACCAACCGTGATCTGCCAGGGCACGCCCCCGATCACCGCATTGATAACAGAAATCGCAATGACCGCAAACAAATATGTCATCTCGCGCACGGGCATCGAGTCCGTGCGGTACCGGATGATGCTGAAAATGGCGAACAGGCCGAGCGCAAACCCGGTCTTGAACTTGACATCATTCAGGATGAATATCAGCAGGAAAATGCTGATGCTCATCAATATATAAGTAAAGAAATAATCGCGCCTCTGGCTCTTCGGAAAATAAAAGCATCTGACCACGATAAACACGACAAGGAGATTGACGCAAAAACCGATCAGGAACAGCCAGACACCGCCCGCATTGTTTATGAGAAAATCATACATGGGAAACCTCATTCATTTTCAGCACCCAGCGAATCCTTTCCTTAAAGCGATTCTGCTTGAGCGCGGGATCCGTCAGCGCGCAGCCGACGCAGTATTTGCTAAAGCTCATCGTATGGACATGCGTCCGGATGAACAGATCATGCATTGGTGACGGCGTCCTGCCATCGCGCTTGAGCTCCACGATCGCAATGCCGGGTAGTGTCCATAAAAGTTCGCAAAAACCAGAAATCCAGTCTCGGCGAACATCACCTAACATAATTTTGGAGAGAACTTGCATCAATGTATGCCCTCCCCGTGTTTTGCCAATTGTCAGTATACTCGATAATGTAGGCC
>JAFUEE010000075.1 GCA_017464085.1 Pseudomonadota bacterium | reverse complement strand
TTTATGACGCATCATCCTTCAACCAACCGCTCAATAATTGGGATACTTCAAATGTTACGTATATGAGTGGCATGTTTTCCCACGCATCGGCCTTCAACCAACCGCTCAATAATTGGGATACCTCAAATGTCACGGATATGAGTCGGATGTTTTCCCACGCATCGGCCTTCAATCAACCGCTCAATAATTGGAATACCTCAATGGTCACAAATATGAGCTGGATGTTTACGAGTGCATCGGCCTTCAACCAACCGCTCAATAATTGGGATACCTCAAATGTTACGAATATGAGTTGCATGTTTACGAGTGCATCATCCTTCAATCAAGATATCAGTCGCTGGCAAACGCATGTTGCAGATACTGAAAATATTTTCATGTCTTCAGGCATGTCCCAGGAAAATTACTGCAAAGTCTCCAACGCCTGGAACCGAAGCAATCTCGGCATGGACTACACCTGCCATTAACCAAAACTCCCCCATCGCCTTTCTTTCTGGAGGGGGTGTGGGGGAACCTTCTTTCTTTTGGCACAAAAGAAAGAGGTTCCCCCACAAATCACGCGCTAATAATTATCCACCACTGCGGCTTTCACGCTGCGCTGCGCGCTCGCGAGGCGCTGCAGCCACCCGGACATCTGCGCGAGCGCTTCCGTGTCATAGATATATTCCGAAAGATTCTGAAGCGTCTGAATAGAAAATTCGAGCGCATCCTGTGGCTTGTCATTGAACTCAAACCAGAAAATATCCTCGGTGCCTGCGAGCGTCAGCCAGCCATTCTTGCCACGCGCGCCGACATGACAATGCGCGAGGAAAGGCAACGCGCGCAGCAATACCTTCACATTCGCGCCCGCGCTCAGACTCGCGCCAATGGGGATGCTGTCCGGCACGATCAATTTGCCGTCCAAAAGCCCGAGTGCACGCGCGACGCCGACGATTTCCCCTAACCTGAAGTTGTGCAATATCTCGTATCTGCCCGCAGAATCACGCAGCGAAACGCGATAGTTGAGCACGCTTTTCTGATCTGTCAGCGGCTGCACTGGCGCGATTGCTCGCAGCTCGTCAATCGTCATGATTACGAGCACCTGCTTCTGCGCCATCGATACGCACCGCAATGCGCGCCCGCCGACAATAATCTCCTCAGACACCTTTCTGGAAGTCGTGCGATCCGCCGTAACCTCCCCCTGCCTGCGGCGGATATCCTCCGCAGACACGGACGCATTCTGCACCCTGAAGAGCTTGCGCCCGTTCGAAGTCGGCAAGTTCTGGACGCTGTTCGCAGCCTTCGGATCATAACCGCGCTGCGCGCGGCGAAGCGATTCCTCCGTATAACCAAGCGCCGCGCGAGAGCGCTCGAAACGGCGCTGCTTCTTGCGGTCTGCACCAAACTCCTGGTACGCGCCGCGCCCAGGCCGCGACGAATCCTGTGACATATCGACCTTGATGCCATATTCATCGAGCCACGTCGAGCGCACCACTGAAGCCTGCTCCGCATACGTCCGCGTCGACTGGATGAACTCAAGGCACATGATCAGCTTCGGCATCGCCTGATACAGCGACGACGACGGATGCAGCACGACATTGATATCGAGCGGCGTCACATAGCTGCGGCCTTTCAGCACGAGCACCTGATCGCCATACGCCGACAAAAATGCCCGGATCACATCATTCTCCTGCCCTCCGGGCTGACCGATCAACCCGACAGTCTCCCCAATATCGATGAGCTGAAGCGTCGATTTCGCGATGAACGCCATCGTATCCGGATCGAGGAAATTCTTGTGGCAGAAATCCTTTTTCATCTCCGCCTCATTATACTTGTGCACGATGCCGACAGCAGTCAGAAGATCGCCCATCGCGTGCGCGAGCTTGCCATGAACGCGGCGTGCCTGCGCCTCGTGCTCCGGCGGATACAGCAACGGCGATTTCACAGACAGCCACGCCACTGCGATCACCACATCCTCGAGCACAGCAGGATATTTCATCCCAGCCTCGACGACAACGCGCGCCAAGCGCGGAGACAGCGGGAATACGACCATCTTCTGCCCGATGTTCGTCAGCTGGTTAGTCTCGTCGATTGCCCCAAGGCGGCGCAGTTCCGCAAGCGCCTCCACAATAGCCTGATGCGGCGGCCGGGTCGGGAACGGGAAACTCTCCACATCCAATATGCCGATATCGATCAAGCGCAGCAAGACTTCGCTCAGCTCCAAGCGCGTGATCTCCTCATCGGTAAACTCGACGCGGTCCTTGAGCTTCTTTTCGGGAAACAGGCGGATGCACTGCCCCGGCGCCGTGCGCCCAGCGCGCCCCGCGCGCTGCGCCAAGGACGCATGGCTCACGCCTTCTTCCTTGAGCATCGTGATATGTGTATCATTGCTAAAGCGCGGAATCTTCGCGATGCCACTGTCAATCACAAAGCGAACATCCGGTATCGTGATCGATGTCTCCGCGATGTTCGTCGCAAGCACGACCTTGCGCATCCCCGGACGCTCGTCGAACACGCGCTCCTGTTCCTCGCGCGAAAGCGCGCCATACAGCGGCAAAATCCAAAGATCGCCAAACCCTTTCTGGGTCGCCTGCGCCACCTGCAAAAGCTCCTGACACTGTAGAATCGCCGCCTGACCCGGCAAAAACGCCAAAATATGCCCTTCTTCCCCACTCTTGTGAATGCGCTTCACCTCATCCACCAGCGCCGTCGGCATCTCGTCGCGATCTCGCCCGTCCACATCTCGATACTGAATATCGACAGGATAGGTGCGCGCCTGAATCGAAATCAGCGGCACATCGCTGCCATCGCCGGTGCGCGAAAAATACTTCTGGAACGTCTCCGCGCGAATCGTCGCCGAACTGATGATCACGCGCAATTCCGGGCGCTTCTCAATCGCCGTCCGCAAAAGCCCCATCGCGAGATCGATGTTCAGAGAACGCTCGTGCGCCTCATCTATAATGATGACCTGATATTGCTCATACAAATGATCGGTGCGGGATTCCTGCAGCAAAATGCCGTCCGTCATGACCTTGACAATCGTATCATCGCTCGTCTTGTCGTCAAAGCGGATCGCATACCCGACTTCCTCCCCAAGCTCGCAGCCGATTTCATGCGCGATTCGCATCGCGACACTCACGGCGGCGATTCGCCTCGGCTGTGTCAGACCAATGCGCCCTGTGATCTGCGGATTGCGAAGAAGAATGCGCGGAAGCTGCGTCGTCTTGCCGCACCCTGTCGGCCCCTGGACCACGATCACCTGATGCGAAGCAAGCGCCTCGTTGATCTCGCTCTGATGCTTGTATATGGGAAGCTGCGTGATTTCCGTCATTTCTCTGCCCTCGATGGTGGATGGCGCCCGGTGTCCCGAACGACTAAATCTCAACTCTGCATGCCACTAACAGACATGCAGAAGACCTTCATCTTATAGCATGAATTTCACCTTCTGCACATGACAGACGAAATCGGGATCTGCTCAAATGATACAAGCCTGACTTCAACAATCGCCCTGACTGGGCGATTGAATTCAGTCCGGGGTAGTCCCGATGAGCGCAACCACGGGAAAAACAGCTTTGCGTATGAAGCGAAGCGCGCATAGCAAAGCCGCAAACTAGCTTTGCGTATGAAGCGAAGCGCGCATAGCAAAGCCGCAAACTAGCTTTGCGTATGAAGCGAAGCGCGCATAGCAAAGCCGCAAAAATAAAAAAACATGAGGCAAAAGCGCTTCATAAATCCTTTTACCCTGCTATAATAAATTTTTATGGCTCCGGGAATAAACTTACCCGAATCTTATCTTGCCACACAAATCACGACTGCCCAAATTTTCAAACATGGGGTGAACGCATGACTGACCGAAAGAAATTCCTGATCATCCTCACTGCAGTCCTGGCGGGCACCTGCCTGACACAGGCCGAAGCACAGGCCCTGATCTGGCCGGCCTACAACTGCACGTACATCACGAGCCCTTACGGACCTCGCGGCTCCACCGGCAATGTCCACTCTGGCACCGACATTTCCTGCGGCGGAACCGTCAAAATCATCGCGGCAGGGGACGGAAAAGTCGTCAACCGCACCTACTCCTCCGGGCAATGCCAGTACAGCAGCTATTACGGCACATGCCCGTCATGCGACAACCACAACGGAAACTCGGTGCGCATCGACCACGGCGGCGGCATTCAGACGAACTACCTACACATGAAAGAGGTCTATGTCTCTGTCGGCCAGGAAGTCAAATGCGGCCAGGAAATCGGCGTCATGGGCACCACCGGATGCTCCACCGGACAGCACCTCCACTTCATGGTGTACGATCCCTACCCCACTCACCGGAACCCGATGAACTACGTCACGCAGGGCAACTACACATGCCCAGTCACATGCGTCCCCAGCGCCGAGGTCTGCGACGGACAGGACAACGACTGCGACGGGCAGGTCGACGAAGACGGCGTCTGCGAACCCACCTATGACCCCAAATTCCAGTCGATGGTCTATGACCCGCAGAATACGGACATCGACGGCGACGGGCGCGCTGACCTCTGCGCACGCGGCTATGCCGGCATCTACTGCTCGTTCTCGAGCAACGACGACCACACCAACCACGCGCTCGTCCTCGGCCTGAGCAACGAACAGGGCTGGGGCGATGTCTCCAACTATGCGACGATCAAGTTCGCGGACATCAACGGCGACAACAAGGCTGACCTCTGCGCGCGCTCCGATGCCGGCATCATGTGCTGGCCCTCGAACGGACAGGGCTTCGCGGGCGGCGGCCCGACCATACCCTTCAGCGACGCGGACGGTTACAACGATGTCAAATACTATTCCACGATACGATTCGGCGACATCAACGGCGACGGCAAAGACGATGCCTGCGCCAGATTCAAGGACGGCTTCAAGTGCTATCCCTCCACGGGCGACGGATGGGGCAACCCGATCGAGCTCGGCGACATGGGCGACAACCAGGGATGGGGCGACCCCAAATACTATTCCACCATCAGGCTCGCGGATATCAACGGCGACGGCATGACAGACGTCTGCGCGCGCGGAAGCGCCGGCTTCCGATGCTGGACTTCCGACGGCTCGTCCCTCAAGGAAACCTATCCCGCGCTCCCGTGGAGCAACGACAACGGATGGGGCGACCCCAAATACTACGCCACCATACGCATGCTCGACCTCAACGGCGACGGCATGGCTGACGTCTGCGCGCGCGACAGCCAGGGCATCACATGCCTCCTCTCTGACGGAAAGAGCTTCACGAACGGCTTCAGAGGACCCGGGCTCTCCGACAGCTGGGGCTGGGGCGATTACGACAATTACTCCACCGCGCACACCGGCGACATCGACGGCGACGGAAAAGACGACCTCTGCATCCGCGCAAACGCCAACTTCTCATGCTTCCTCTCCACGGGCAACGGCTTCGGCAAGCAGTTCGATATCTCCGAGCTCAGCGACGCCAACGGATGGAACAACCCCAACCAGTACAGGACAATCCGGCTGGGCGACATCAACGGCGACGGCAAAATGGATGTCTGCGGACGCGGCGCGAACGGCATCCAGTGCTTCCTCTTCAACGGGAACGGCTTCGACCAGATCGCCGGGCCTCCCTTCTCAAACGGCAGCGGATGGGGCGACGTACAGTTCTACTCAACATTCCGCTTCGGCGGACCGCTCACAAAGCCATGCACACTTCAAAAAGAAGTCTGCGACGGAAAAGACAACAACTGCAACGGCAAGACAGACGAAGACAACGTCTGCTGCACGCCTTCCGAAGAAATCTGCGACGGAAAAGACAATGACTGCGACGGAAAAGTCGACGAAGACAACGTCTGCGCTCCGCCCTGCATCCCCTCCGATGAAGTCTGCGATGGCGAAGACAACGACTGCGACGGAAAAATCGACGAGGACGGCATCTGCGACAAGCCTGCCTGCGTCCCCTCTGACGAGATCTGCGACGGCATCGACAACGACTGCGACGGAAAAATCGACGAAGATGGCGCTTGCGATACGCCTGCCGACTGCGTCCCCTCTGACGAGATCTGCGACGGCATCGACAACGACTGCAACGGAAAAATCGACGAAAACAACGTCTGCAACCTCCCAGACTGCGTCCCGACCGATGAAATCTGCGACGGCATCGACAACGACTGCAACGGCCTCGTCGATGAATACGGCATCTGCGATCAGGCCGACTGCGTCCCGACCGACGAAATCTGCGACAACATCGACAACGACTGCGACGGGCAGATCGACGAAGACAGCGCCTGCGACGCGCCTGGCGATTGCGTCCCGGCCGACGAAGTCTGCGACGGAAAAGACAACGACTGCGACGGAAAAATCGACGAAGATAACGTCTGCAAGACCTCCCCTGACCCGACCATCGCGCTCTCCTATTCAGAAAGCTGCGCCGCGACACCGCTCGGCAGCCGCTCCCCGCATGCGTTCGGCATCATGACGCTCCTGGGCCTCCTAGGGCTCTCCCTCAGAAGACGCCGACAAATCTGATCTCTCCTCTGTGCGGCGCGCTGTTGCACACGCGCGCCGGGCGCGGCTATCGGCACTTGCCGATACGCCGCGCCTTTTTTTGCGCGCGGCTATCGTTGCCGCGATACGCCGCGCCCCGCTCAGGCCAAACAAACGCCTTTAGCAAACCATTCCTCTATATACAGACCTTCCCAAAGCAGCGCCTGTCCCAAATGCAGTTTTGTCCGTATCGGCAACAGCCGATAGGACAAAAGCGAGCCGTATGCGACAGCATAGGCGAAACACAAAAATGTTTTTTGGAATCCCCGGACAAAACGAGTAAAAAAGCATGTGTCATGGGTCTGCAAGCGTCAGATCCGCTCCACTTCTTGCACAAAGGATATTTAAGATGACAGACAAATCCCAAATCTCCCCGCACATGCTGATCGTCTGCGGCCCATCGGGAACAGGCAAATCCACGCTTCTCGGGCATCTGCTCTCGCATCGCAATACATGCTGCCTCTCCAGATCGACGACGACTCGCGCGCCGCGCGGCAAAGAAAAAAACGGGGAGGAATATGATTTTGTCGATGTCGAAACATTCAGGCAGAGAATCGCCAACGACGAATTTGCCGAATATGCAGAAGTGTTCGGCAATTATTATGGCACGCCGCACGAGATGATCCGCTCGACCGTCGAAGAAAAACACATGGATGTCCTGTTTGACATCGATGTCCAGGGCGCGCGCCAGCTTCGCGCGAAATATCCGGGCGTGTGGTGCGTCCTGATCGCGCCGCCCTCGTTTGAAGTCCTCGAACACCGCCTGCGCTCGCGCGGCACGGATGCCCCGGAAGTCATCGAACGAAGGCTCAACACTGCAAAGCACGAGCTCGCACAGACCGATCTCTTCGATTTCACAATCGTCAACGACGATCTGGACACCGCCTGCGCACAGATTTGCGCGCTTTATGACGCGCTCAGGCTCAGAAACAGATAATATTTTTGCTCATTTAAATATTCCGCCATGCAACAATATCCGTATGGCGGAATATATGCCTTTGAACGCGATACATGATTTCTATAGAGTTTTCTGTATGCGCAAGGTGAAACCTATCATATCCACACATATATAAATATCATGCAATTTGAAGAACAACTCGAAGGTCTTACATGGATTCAGCCCGGCATGGCCATCTACCAGGGCTGCAAGATCAAAGTCACGCCATGGATTGAACAATTTCTAGATGCCAAAAAACAGGCGCCTGACGCCCTTCTGCTCTTCAGGATGGGCGATTTTTATGAAACATTTTTTGATGATGCCAAAATCATCAGCAAAGCGGCCGACCTGACACTGACGAGCCGGAGCAAAGGGGAGGATGGAGAGGGAATCCCGATGGCAGGCGTGCCGCACAAGGCGATCAATGAATATCTGTTCCAGCTCGTCGAACAGGGTTTCAAAGTAGCCGTATGCGAACAGCTCGAAGATCCCGCGTCTGCCACAGGTCAGGTCGTCAGGCGCGGCATCACGCAGATCGTCACAGCAGGCACGCTCTGCGACGAACGCCCGGGCTTTGACAAAACCGCACGTTTCCTGACCGCCATCGTCTGGAACCTCTCGCACAAAAAGAATGACTGCGACGCGCTCTGCGCCATCGCGTCCATCGATCTCTCCACCGGCTATTGCACGATGACGGAACTGACCGCCCTGCAGGCGCTTCAGTCCGAACTGCTCAGGCTCAACGTGCGCGAAGTCATCACGCACCACAGCGACCAAGATGACGCAATCAACACATTGTTCCACGGCACGCCAATCACGTTCAGAGAACCCGATCTTTTTGAAGTACAGAATTTTCTGGACCATTGGATCTCGGAAGACGATACCGACATCATCCAGATGCCTAAAGACAAGTTCCTGTCCTTCATCGATCAGATCGACAATTCAGATTTTGTTCAGCCCGCGTTTGTCGTTCGCGCGTTTTGCGGCATCTTGCAATACCTGCGCGACCTTCATTTTCCGCTCACGGCCAACATCGAGCAGATCTATCCCTATCGCGCAGAAGATTACATGCAGATCGATGCCGCGACATTTCAGAACCTCGAGATCTACACGACGCTTCGCGGCGGCCAAAGATCCGGCTCGCTGCTTGGCGAAATCGATGACACGGTGACGGGCTCAGGCTCTCGCTTGCTTCAGAACTGGCTGGCATATCCGCTCAAGGACATGCGGAAAATCCGCGAACGCCACGATGCAGTCGAAGAGCTCGTGCGCAAATTTGAATGCCGCGATGACATTCGCAAGCATCTCAAGGAAACTTCCGATCTTGAACGACTCGCGACAAAACTTGCGAAAGACAAAATCGTCCCCTCGGAACTCATCGCGCTCAAACGGACGCTCCAGACTCTTCCCGCCCTCATCGCACGGTGCGAAGACTGCGAATCGGCTTATTTCAAGCGCGCTGCATCACAGCTCGACCCGCTCGAAATGCTCGCGCAGAGCATCGAAGCTGCCCTCAAACCCGATGCGCCGTCAAATCTCAACGACACGCATTTCTTCAATCCCGGTTATGACGACAAGCTCGATGAATACCGCGAAATTGCTGAAAACGGACAGCAGTGGCTGCTCAACTACGAAGCCGAGCAACGTCAGAAAACGGGCATCAGCTCGCTCAAGGTCAAATATCAGCGCATTTATGGCTATTTCCTCGAAGTGACCAAAAGCAACCTTTCCCTGGTGCCAGACAATTACACGCGCACGCAAACGCTCGTGAACAGCGAACGCTTCCACACGATCGAGCTCAAAGAATATGAAGAAACACTGCTCAATGCCGAATCGCTCCGCAACGAACGTGAGCTCGAGCTCTATCAGGACTTGAAGCGGCTTGCAGCCGCGCATCTCGCGCAGCTCCTCAAAGACGCTCGCCTCCTGGCACACCTCGATGTCCTGACAAGCCTCGCGCACACCGCGCATCACCGCAACTATACGCGCCCGAAACTTGAGGAATCGAACGTCTTCATGCTCAAAAATGCGCGCCACCCCGTTGTCGAGCGCTTCCTGCCAAAAGGCGAACGTTTCGTCCCCAACGATATCAAACTGGACGATTCTGGCAGATTGATGATCATCACCGGGCCCAATATGGCCGGCAAATCGACAATCATCCGTCAGGCCGCCATCATCACTCTGATGGCTCAGATGGGCGCTTTCGTACCCGCAGAATCTGCCGTCATCGGCATCGTGGATCGCATTTTCTCGCGCGTCGGCGCAAGCGACAACCTAGCGCTCGGACAATCCACTTTCATGGTCGAAATGACCGAGACTGCGAACATCCTCAAGAATGCCACATCCAGAAGCCTCGTGATACTCGACGAAATCGGGCGAGGCACTTCGACTTATGACGGTCTCTCACTCGCGTGGGCAATCGCGGAATACCTGCACACCAAAATCGGGGCTCGCGCGCTCTTTGCGACGCATTATCACGAACTCACTGAGCTCGCGAACGTCCTCCCCGGGGTCAAAAATGCCTCGATTGCCGTCAAGGAATATAAAAAAGATATCATCTTTTTGAGAAAGCTCATCGACGGCGCAGCAAACAGAAGCTACGGCATCCAGGTCGCACGCCTGGCAGGCATCCCGTCAGATGTCCTCGACCGAGCCGAGCAAATCCTCGAAACGCTCGAAAAAAATGCGCATCGCGAACTCGCAGAACCCTCCCCACAAGCGGCTCCAGAGCCCGAAAAGCCCTCGCGACAACGCTCGCTCTTTGGCGACGAACCCACAGCCCCCGAAATGGATCCCAAATATCTGGAACTCTTCAATGAGCTGCAAGGCCTGTCACTCGATGCCACCACGCCCATTCAAGCGCTCAACTTGCTCTACAAATGGCAGAAAAAACTCAGAAGAATCTGATCATCCAGATCTGGCATGCATAAGGCTGAGAGCGCGTCATCGCTCTCTCAGCCTTATGCGCGCTTGCAAAATGTCTATATCTCCTTGACCCATTCACCGCTCTGGTGATGCTTGAAATTGATGCGCTTCAGATATATCTCGTGAATCGGGTTCGTCGTCTTCGTCACGAACTTGTGTATCCCGGCTTCCTTAAAGAACGGATTGCGCGCATTGAAGAAGTAGTTTCCAAGCTGAAAATCTCGATATTTGGGAATCACGAAATCGATGCGGACATCAGCCTCCCCGTTTTCCTTGGTGTCGTATGCGAGAACGCCTGCGACCTCATTGTCGCGAACATAATACAGGACGTGCTGAGCATTGTCGAACGTCATGCTCTCGTCAAAGGTCTTTAGTTCATCACGATATCTCTCGACAAACCATTTGAAATATGCACCATCCACCGAAGCGGGCATCAGGTCAAATGCCTCGTTGAACTTGTGCATCTTATGGAGCTGATAGATATCGAGTATAGCAATGATAAAATTCATCAGGGCAATGGGAAGCGCCCAGATCAGAAGCGCATATATCGTGGAAATGATCGCTCCGGTGCAGTTGACAATCCTGAGTTTTTTTACGCTCGTCATGGCAAAAGACGCCACGCACACTGCGGATCCAATATAGCCGATCACTTCGAGAAGAATTCGTGTCGTATCTGAAAGCTGCGACAAATCCAAAATCATAACAACCTCCGGCGCAAACCTACGCGCCTTAAACACTGTTTCGGAATCTGCCGAACGGTCTTTCCGCTTCGAATTTCTCCCAGCACCATGCCGCGGGAAATCGTTTAACGACCTTTCGAACAAACCGATCCGAATATAGGTTTAACACCTACATTCATCACATTCTCTGATTATTCCACTCAGATGAATTTGTAAAGCCCAATAGTTCAAGCAATGCAACTGTTCAGATACAGACAAACGACTTTCAGAGATAAATAAAACAACTGTGTATTTTCGTCATCTGCAGCAGCACTATTTTTTAGGCTCTGTTCAACAAGCGTGGATATGGCAGAAAAGTGCATGTATCACCAGCAATCGCAATCGAGCAACGCCAGCCTCTCTGCATAAAATCTATACCTTGATCATGCTGGTTCCTGACTGCTGTCTATTAACTCATATCCATAGACGTTAAACACATCCATATTTTATCCGAGATCTGAAATCCATCACATTTTCTCACAACGCGATTTGACCACATGTATGCAAATGTGCGCACATCAAGGAAATAAGCGGATCTGAGCGTTGTTTTTGTCTTTTAAGCGAGCGTCAAAAAGTGTACAAAAGGGGACGTCTTTTTCGCCACAGCGCGTGGCGATTTTTTTGTTTACTTCGTGATTAGGAGAAGGATCATGACAAAAGTACGACAGTTACCGTACGGTGAACTGGCTGAGAACGGATTGAACATTCGTCTTGCAATGGAAGAGGCGACACGCTGCCTCCTGTGTGACGACGCCCCCTGCTCGCATGACTGCCCTGCCGGCACAGATCCCGGCCGCTTCATCCGTGCGATCCGCTTCCGCAACTTCAAGGGAGCCGCCCGTATCATCCGCGAGAACAACATTCTCGGCGCCACATGTGCGGAAATCTGCCCCCAGGAACGCCTTTGCGAAAAAGCCTGCTCGCGCTGCGGCATTGACAAGCCGATCAACATCGGCCGTCTACAGGCCTTTGCAATGAGCATGGAAAAAGACATGAAGTTCCAGGTTCTCGAAGCTGGCAAGCCCTGCGGCAAAAAGGTCGCATGCATTGGCGCCGGCCCATCCAGCCTCGCTGTTGCCGCCGAACTCGCTAAAAAAGGTGTCTCCGTCACGATCCTCGATGAAAACGAAAAAGCCGGCGGCGTCCTCCGCTACGGCATCACACCGAGCCGCCTCAGCGACGACGTGATCGATCAGGACATCAAGGCCGTCACCGACCTCGGCGTCAAGATCGTCCTCAACAAACACGTCTCCAAAGACGATCTCTGCGCCCTCATGGCCGAATACGATGCCGTCTATGTCGGCGTCGGACAGTCAGCCTCCAAAATGATCCCCAACATGAAAGGCGCTGATCTCAAAGGCGTCGACACCGCCCTGCCGTTCCTCAAAAAAGCACGCATCGCCAACGGAAAAATCGGCGATCTCGGCAACGTCGTCATCATCGGCGGCGGCGATGTCGCCATGGACTGCGCTTCCACTGCCCGTCAGTGCGGCGCGAAATCTGTCACCGTCTCCTTCGTCGAAACCTGGGAAACCATGCCAGCTTCCAAAAAAGAAGTCGACTACGTCGTCGACCTCGGCGTCACCATCATTCCGGCCTTCAAACCGCTCGAAGTCATCGGCGATGACAAAGTCTCCGCTGTCAAGCTCGCTGCAATGGAAGGCAATTCGTCCATGACGCTCGATGCCGATACCGTCATCTTTGCTGTCGGGCAGAAAGTCTCTGACGATTACAAAGACATCAAAGCCGACGGCAAGCTCTTTGTCGGCGGCGACGCTGCGCTCGTACGTGGCGCAACTGTCGTCGAAGCTGTCAAATCCGGTAAGGAAATCGCCGAAGCCATCGCGAAATTCCTTCAGATCTGATCTGCATGGACCTCTGGTTTTAACAATTACTATTTGAAGGAGTTTAAATATGTCCAAAAAAGTTGATCTCTCGATCGATTTCCTCGGCGTCCACTGCGAAAATCCGTTCTTCCTTTCCTCATCCCCGGTCTGCCACAACTACGAAATGATCGCCAAATGCTTCGATCTCGGCTGGGGCGGCGTCTTCTACAAAACCGTCGGCATCAACGGCATGAACGAATGCTCCCCGCGCTTCGACAACGTCCGCAAAGAAGACATCGGATGGGTCGGCTTCAAAAACATGGAGCAGATCTCCGAACACTGCTGGCAGGAAAATGCAGAAATCATCAAACGCCTCAAACATGACTATCCCACAAAAGTCATGGGCGTCTCCATCATGGGCGCCAACGAAGAAGAATGGGCTCTCCTCGCCCGCGAAATGACAAAAGCCGGCGCCGACATGCTCGAACTCAACTTCTCATGCCCCCAGATGACCTCGCACGCCATGGGGTCCGATGTCGGACAGACCCCCGAACTCGTCGAAAAATATACGCGCGTCGTCAAGGAAAACACAAATGTTCCCGTCATCGCCAAAATGACCCCGAACATCTCTCACATGGAAGTCCCCTCCAAAGCCGCAGTCAAAGGCGGTGCGGACGCCATCTCCTCCATCAACACGATCAAGTCGATCTGCAACCTTGACCTCGAAAATGTCACCGGCATGCCCGTCGTCAACGGCAAATCCTCGATCTCCGGTTACTCCGGCGCCGCCGTCAAGCCCATTGCGCTCCGCTTCCTCGCTCAGCTCAAGATGGACAAAGATCTCGCGAACGTCCCCGTCTCCGGCATCGGCGGCATCGAAACCTGGCAGGACGCCGTCGAGTTCCTCCTCCTCGGCGCCGAGAATCTCCAGGTCACGACATCCGTCATGCAGTACGGTTATCGCGTCGTCGAAGACATGAAAGACGGCCTCGAGATCTTCATGCTCGAACATGGCTTCACCTCACTGCGCGACTTCATCGGCAAGGCGCTCCCCAACATCATCCCCTGCGAGGATCTTGACCGCGATTTCCAGATCATCCCCGAAATCCACGACGACCTCTGCGTCCGATGCGGCCGATGCGCCATCAGCTGCTACGACGGCGGCCACCAGGCCATCGAGATCGAAAAAGGCACGCGCAAGCCGCTCATCACAGACAAATGCGTCGGCTGCCACCTCTGCCTCAATGTCTGCCCCGTCCTCGGCGCCATCACACCGGGCTTCATCAAGTTCAAACCCGGCCGCACGCCCCACGATGTCGTCATCAAGCACACCTATGACAGATAAGGCAAGCAAGGCCTGACCTTTTGTCAGACCTTTCCCAAACGCCTCGCACTTCCCAAATTTAGCGAGGCGTTTTTTTTCGCGCGCCGCTATCGCCCTGCGGCCGATACGCTTGCGCCGGGCGGCTATCGCAAGCGATACGCCGCCCCACAGCCGCTATCTGCGATACGCGGCTGTGCCACGATTCTAATCCCTAATGGTAGTCGTGCTTGCGGCATGGGTGCGCCGCAGACGCGCCGGACGTATGCACCGCAGGTCATACGCATCATGGGGATATCATACGGTATGATAATCGGCACATTATACATCAAAACACCATCGCCCCGACGGGGCGATTGATATTAGCCGCGGGTAAGCGCATCGCGCGTAACACACGGTTCAGGGATAACACATAACACACAACGCGTAACACACGGTTCAGGGATAACGCGTAACACACGTACACGCATCATGGGACATACGATATGATACGCCATCGTCCCATCACACATCAAATTGCATCGCCGCTCGAGGGAGCGAATGCGGATTAGCCGATGTTTACGCGAGTAGCGCGTAAACATCGGCAATCAAACGAACACACACAGTCTACGCTTCCACACGTTTCCAATAGGGCGACTCTCAAAACCATGCAGACACACAATAAAACTGTCTGAAATCATTTCTTCGGCTTACTACTACACGCCCTCAACTTATTGTTACACTTTTTTGGCTTATTGTTACGTTCAGAAATCCTATTTCTCAGTGAAATTAACACATATCTTCTTTGTTCATCATTCAATTCAAAATAGTTAAACACGATATCATCAATTTGTTGATGATATTCTGTATTCAATTCATCCTCTACACATCTAACTTTCTCAGATACCCCCAAATCAAACAACCTTCTAACATCATCATTAATAACAAAGTTAAATAGGACTGCATGATCTTTAATATCAACAGCTTCTGCCTTTAACATACCTCCCCCCCACTGCTGTCCCACAACTTTTCAGAACAGCGCAAGCTGAGGATTCACAATAGGTTCAGTCATCTTAGGTATGAGGTAATCGTCGAGAATTTCGTTTGAGAACAAATTAATACGTATCCAATTCAGAATTTCACGCATT
>JAFUEE010000074.1 GCA_017464085.1 Pseudomonadota bacterium | reverse complement strand
TAGGGATTACATTGCGTATTATAGGACTAAACGCGTTCAAGCACGTTTAGCATATCGAACACCACAAGAAGTTTTGCTTGAATACCAAGCAGCCCTAACGTAAGCTAGTAATTACTGTCTACTAAAACAGGGATACCTCAGCCCTAGCAAAAGCCGCCCCAAAAGCATATATGTCCCCTCGCCCCCCCAAAAAGTACAAAGTCAAACGCTCAATGCCTATCCTACCGCCTGACATCACCACGGTCTATCACCAGACGCAGTCCGACTGTTTCGACACGTTTTTCAAGACAATGCCTGCACTGCGCAGACTCATCCCCCGTGCAGATTTTGTTATCATAAATCGCATAGAGCTTCCGGAAACGTGTCGGGGAGAGATTGGGCATGACGACATTCGCGCCTGCCTTCAGGCCGAGCTCGCGCCCTTTCGGATCAATCGTCCCGAGCGCCGTTGTCGAGGGTATCAGCGCATACGGAAACATCAATCGCAATATCGCCACAAGATTGAGCGTCCGCTTCAGCGAGCCGGCAGGCCGATCCCCAAACGGCGTATCCGCCTGCGGAAGAAACGGCCCTATCCCGATCATGTCAGGCTGAAGTTCCTGCAGAAAACGCAGATCAGCCACAAGGTCATCCAAGGTCTGAAATGGGGAGCCGACCATAAAACCGGAGCCGACCTGAAAACCGATGTCTTTGAGATCCCAAAGACACTGCTTGCGATGCTCCAGGCTCATCGTCTCAGGATGCAGCTTGCCGTAATGCGCATCATTGGCCGTCTCATGGCGCAACAGATACCGCCGTGCCCCCGCATCATAAAATGCCTGATATGATTCACGCTCCCGTTCCCCAATAGAAAGCGTGACCGCGCAGTCGGGATGATCGGAGTGAAGCCGGCGAACTATCTCGCAAATCATATCATCACTGAAATACCTATCTTCGCCGCCCTGAAGCACAAACGTGCGGTACCCAAGCGCATAGCCTTCATCCGCACATTCATAAATCTCTTCAGGCGTCAGGCGATATCGTTCCACGTTGTGATTTTGCGCGCGAAGACCGCAATAATAACAGTTATTTTTACAGTAGTTCGTGAACTCGATCAAACCGCGCGTATAGACGTCATCCTGATAAAATTCCCTCCGACGCCTCATGGCACATTCATATAAATGTTCAGAATCACTCAGATCAATCAGGCACTTCAGGACTTCGTCAGAAGCATCCCTGGTCTCGTAAAATTTATCAATGATACACTCAAACATATTCGCCTCCCCCAGTCATACTCCCGAAATACCGGAAGCGGGCGCGGAGAATAATAACAGATGCCCTCACGAGCAAGCGAAAAAAAAGCATCATCCCCAGAGAGGAGCGCGACTTTGCCTCATACAGGCATCTGACAAGGGCGGACGCAACACAGCAAAAGGCCGACGCTGCCTCAGACTTTCAGCACCATCCAAACGGGCTGAAAGTCTCTTTGGTGCAAATCAGAACAAATACCCAATATGAATATTCATCATCACCCACGGCTGAACCTCAGTGCCTTGCTTCTCCTCTTGAGTAAAAATCAAAGGCATGTCCATGCCGACCCCTAAAAATGCGTGCCTTGACAGGAACCAGTCAAAGCGGATTTCCGGTTTGAGTTCCAGACATGCGTCTTTACCCCCCAATCCCGTGTCGTTCTCCCCCCAGACTGAAAAAACGCCAATGCCCAATCCCATGCTGTACCTGAATATTTTGGTATTGACGTGAACCATAGGCACAACTGCAGCTTCTACCGAATTGGGAAGGCCAAAATTTACACCGAGATCAGCATACAAACCAAAGCTCATGGCAGAAAGCGTCTGCGCAAACTGATATCCAAACGACACGCGCAGTTCAAATGCCGCTGCCATGGCATACCCAAGGCCGAAGTCGAACGCGAATCCGCCTTCGCGGATCTCCTGCTGTATTTCGTCTTTCCGAACCATTTCCTCATGCGCCCGCATCTCCATGGCTTCCTGGCGCTTTCTCTGGGCATCGGCAGAATTATTCGCCGCCTTCTTCTTCCGCACTGCATTGGCATTCACATTACTCTCAGCCGGGGGCAGATTGCCTATGCAAAAAACTTCCTGAGTCTCTGGCTGGATGACTTTCTGTGTGCCTTCTGGGCAGATATCTTCAGCAAATGCCTGTGAGCCCAGCCCCAAGATCAACATCACGACTGATAGTAAGGGTACGATGTGCTTGCTCATATCTTATCTCCTTGTATCAAAATCTGTATCCGAGATGCAGATCCAAGCTGAACCACGGCATCACTGACATATCGGTAAAATACTCGCTCCCGATAATGAGCGGCACAGAAAAGCTGAACCCCATAAATGCATTTTCTGAAAGGAACCAGTCGAAGGCAAGTCCCGGCTTGAGCGCAAATGCAATTGTTTTTGCAGTCTCATGCCCGTCCCATTCGCTCCACGATTCATCCACGAGCGCAAAGATGCCCAAGCCCAGTGCCAGTGAGAATCTGAAATTCCCCTTGGAGACATGAAGCGTCGGCTTGACCGTCGCATCCATACTGAAATCAATAGAATTGCCAGGTCTAAAATCGAGATCCAGATACAGACCAAAACTGGCGACATCATCCCCTGTCGTAAAATGATAACCAGTCACAAGCTGAATATCGATCGCATCGACCATGCCATAACCCAAGCCGAATTGCACAGACCAGCCCGGACGCATCACCCCCTGATGTATCAGCTGGGACTCGGACAGCTGTGTCACCACTTCTTGAGAGACATTGTTCTGCGACGGCTCCACATATCCGCCATAAGGCGCAGCGCTATTGCCATTGCCCCATATCAGCTCATCACCCGCTTCCTCCCCGTCTTCGTACCCATCAACATCCTCTGCGCCTGCATCCTGAGCATCGCCCGTCAGAATGTCTTGATTCGCTTCAGGCTTATCCGCTTCAGGCTTATCGATGACAGGCTGTGACATCGCATCCACCGGCAGACACACACTTTCGTAAGTCTTTGTATTGATAAAGCTGACATACCCGACCGGACACTGCTCCTGCGCAAAAGCCGCTTGCGCGCTGAAACACAGGAATAATAGCAACAAAATACTCAATTGATTTCGCATAACGTCTCCTGACTTCATTGGACCAAAATCCAAAACAAATTCCAATTATACCCAAAGCGCACCTCTATGTCAAATTCAGCTCATGCTTTTATAGCGCAGCTCTTTTATAAGCAGATCTTTTTATAATGTTAGCGCTTTCTCCCTGCAAATCATAAATTTTCCAGCCGCTAACAATCTCTATACGAGATACTGAACGCAGGCATCTCGTCTGCGAACACAGCAGCGAAACCTTTAACTATCACGAATTAATCAATCCTTTTCTAATAATGAATTAATTATTTAGAAATATGAAACATTAATCAATAGGTTCATAATAGATATAAATACATAAAAGATTTCAATTAGATATATTCCTATGCCTGCCATATCTTTCCAGCTGGCATGCACGCCCCATAAAACCCAAATCATGCCCCCGATGCATCACAGAACATGAACCAGCTGACGGACTCATCAGCCTCGGCTGCAGACATGATAATTTATTAGATAAATCTAACACTTTTAGAGCTATCTAATCACATCACCAAACCAATCCATGGATATGCAAAACACCCACACTGAACCACATAGGACGAGGTATATTTTAAGCGATTTGCGCGACACGCCGCTTGCAATTAATGTATTTTTATCTGATAAATAGGCGTCAATTCTATCGGGTATGGCGGGATGGTCCCGGAACCCTTCTTTTTTTTGCGAGGTAACCGTGAAAGAAACAACATTTATGACAGACGCCCAGTTTGCATGTCAGGCAACGAGCTGTGAATTCTGCGAGAACAAGCCCTGCATGGCCGCATGTCCGGTCAACTGCTCCCCGGCCGACTTCATCATGGCCGCGAAACAGGGAGAAAAGAGCGATATCGCCCGTGCAGCAGCCGAAATTCTGACCGCCAACCCGATCGGCGGCGTCTGCGGCCTGATCTGCCCGAACCAGTACTGCCAGAATGCATGCAGCCACAAAGCGCTTGACGGCTCTGCAATCGAAATTCCCAAGATGCAGGCCTATGTCGTCAACAAGGCCAAAAAACTCGGCTTGATGCCTAAAATCGCGCGCGCGGCTGCCAAGGGCAAATCCGTGGGCATCCTCGGCGGCGGGCCTGCCGGCATCGCGGCGGCGGCTGTCCTCGCGCAGCGCGGCTATGATGTGACCATCTACGACCGCAACGACAAGCTCGGCGGCGCGCTCAACCTCATCCCCGATGACCGCCTCCCAAAAGATGTCCTCGCAAGCGATATCGAATGGGCGCTCAAAGGCAACGGCGTCACAGTCAAGACCGGCGTTTCCTTGACCGTGGATGAAATCGCCGCGAAACATGATGCATGCTGCGTCGCCGTCGGACGCTACAAGCCCTACAAGCTCAACATCGAAGGCGAAGACAAAGCGCTCTTCGGCAACGAATTCCTCGCGAAAAAGCCCGCCCTGAGCGGCCGCACCGTCATCATCGGCGGCGGCGCCATCGCCGTTGACTGCGCGCTCGAAGCGCTCCGCCTCGGCGCCTGCTGCGTCGAGATGATCGCCAACGAAAAATGGTCCGAGCTCCCGCTTACCCCCAACGAGAAAAAACACATCGAAGATGCCGGCATCGAAGTCACGGGCCGCACACGCGTCACCAAGATCATCGTCAAAGACGGCGCCGTCGCTGGCATCACCACGAAACGCGTACGCCTCAACGGCGAAAAATTCAGCATCCGCGATATGGTCGATGTCGACGGCTCGGAATGCACCATGATGAACGTCAAGAACGTCATCATCGCCATCGGCAACGCAAGCGAAATCGCCATCGAAAACAAGAAAGGCGTTTTCTATGCAGGCGACTGCTGGCATGGCCCCTCGACAGCTGTCGAAGCCGTCGCCACGGGCAAAAACGCAGCTGACGCAATTGACGCCTACCTCAACGGCAAAGCCGCTGAGCTCAAAATCGAACGCCCCGCCAAGAGCACAGTGAAACTCGGCGGCTATGATGCCACACCGGTTTCGCTCGAAACCGATTTCTTCGGCCGCAAACTTCCCAACCCGTTCCTCCTCTCTGCCGCACCTCCCTCGGATGGCCTCGAACAGATGCGACGTGCACTCAAAGCTGGATGGGCTGGCGGCTTCATGAAAACCGCTTTTGACGGCCTCGATATCCACATTCCTGCCGGGTACATGTTCCAGCTCGAAAATGAGACTTACGCGAACTGCGACAACGTCTCCGAACATCCGATCAACCGAGTCGCGCACGAAGTCAAAATCCTGCGCGAAGAATTCCCAGACCGCCTCATCGCCGCATCCACCGGCGGTCCTGTCACCGGACATGACGAACACGACCGCGCTGGCTGGCAGTCCAACACCAAAAAACTCGAAGCAGCCGGATGCATGGCCATCGAATACTCGCTCTCATGCCCTCAGGGCGGCGACGGCACCGAAGGCGATATCGTCTCCCAGAACGCAGCGCTGACCGCAAAAATCATCGACTGGGTCATGGAAATCTCCGATCCCGAAATTCCAAAACTCTTCAAACTCACAGCCGCTGTCACCAGCATCGCCGTCATCCTCAAGGCCATCAAGGCAGTCTTCGACAAGTATCCCAACAAAAAAGCCGGCGTCACGCTCGCGAACACCTTCCCCTCGTTCACTTTCCGCAAACACATCGACGGCAAAGAGCACGAATGGGATCAGGGCGTCGTCATCGGCATGTCCGGCCATGGCGTCACCGCCATCTCCAATAACTCGCTGTGGTCGGTCCGCAACAGCGGCATCGCGGTCAGCGGCAACGGCGGCCCCATGAACTACAAAGATGCTGCCAACTTCCTCGCACTCGGCGCCATCAACGTCCAGTTCTGCACCATCGCGATGAAATACGGCGTCGGCATCATCCGCCACCTCTGCGAAGGCCTCTCCAAAAATATGGAAGAACGCGGCATCAAATCGATCGACGAACTCATCGGACGCGGCAAAAATTCGCTCACCGATTTCATGGACCTCTCCCCGGTCAAACGCATCCCGCAGATCGACGAAGACCTCTGCGTCAAATGCGGAAACTGCACGCGCTGCTCTTACTTCGGCCTCATCCAGGAAGGCGACAAAATCGTCGCTCACCCTGAAAACTGCGTCGGCTGCACCATCTGCGCCCAGAAGTGCATCGCCAAAGCCATCACGATGCGCGAACGCACGCCAGAAGAACTCGCTGCTTATCCCAATCCGCTTGAGGGTTGGAAATAATCCAATGTCATGACCTATACGCGCGCCTATCGGCCCCGCCGATACGGCGCGCCTCAGCGCCGCTATCCATCCGGATACGCGGCGCTTTTTTATTGCCCCATTCCTCCCGCCTGCCCACACGCCAAGCGCAACCCTCTGCCACACAACGACACGCGCTCATTCGCTGCATGGCTGTGTTTTGAACTAAAATACAAAATAAATCATAATTTGATTAAAAGCGTGAAAAAAATTCAAAAATCCACCTCTTTGCACGGGGAAAATTAGATTTTCCACTTGCATCAATCATCAATTCACGCTAAAAGCACTGCACGGCGGATGTAGGTGTATATGCTATCATCCAGACAATTTCCAACATGAGGAGTGTGCGTATCTATGAATCAGCTGGATAAAAATATTCTTGAGACCCTTCAGCGGCAGGCAGATATATCCAATAAAGAACTCGCTTCACGGCACAACATGGCAGAAAGCTCCATGCTCAACCGTGTCAAAAACCTCAAGGAAAAAGGCGTCATCAAAGGCTATCGCGCGATTATCAACCCCAAGGCCATCGGATACAATGTCCAAGCCCTGATCATGATCAACCTCAGCCAGCATCAGATGCAGTCCATCGCTTCGTTTGAGGAAAAACTCATTCAGATTCCCGAAGTCAAGGTCGGCTACCACATCACCGGCCGCTATGACTACGCCCTGCACGTGGTCCTCCGCGACATCGATCACCTTGCGACACTGCTCAAAGACACGCTGTCAAAACTTCCAGGCCTCGACAGACAGGAAACATTCTTGATTTTCTCCTCCATCAAGGAAGAAAACGGATATTCCCTCGAATACGCGATCTAAATAGCATAGCTCAGACAGCAACGCGCTGTCTGGGCTTTTTTTATCTGATTTTCCTCGCTCACTTTTCAAAGCGCCGATAGTACTGCGCCAATTTTTCATCACAAATCTGGCAAATCTTCGCGACTTCCTCATCCGTCATGGGCCAGACGTCCTCGTCAATCTGGATGATCCCCAGCGAACGCGTGTGATGCATCACCTGCATCTCATCGAACCTGCGGAAAGGATTGGCCAAAATATTCCTGATGATCTCCTCATCCGAATAATCTTCACGGCAATAAAGCGATTTCTGTTTTTCAACGACAAGCCCCGCCTGTTTGCGGCCTTCGTAATATTTTCTGCAATAGCTCGCGATATCCGCCAAGCGCACGCGCCCGTGCTTATCCGCATGCGCCATCACAGCTTTGACGAATACTGGCTTGTACGAAAAAGTCATATCCATTCTCTGAATCATCGCCCAAAAGAGTTCCCTGCGGTTTTCCCTGGTGATCAGCGTCCAGCCGAATTCTTCGGCATACTTCTGCACGGTCTCTTCCTTGAAATATCTGAAAGCTCTCCGGCCTGACATCGGTATCTCCAGATCAGCCTTGATCTTCCCGGTTTTGATATAGTTCTCAACAGTCCCCGACTGAACCGACACGCGACGCACGAATTCCATCTGCGAGATCATCGAAGCCGCTTCGTCCTGCCAGTTGAAGAGATCGACACGCTCATAATCCAGCGCATAGACCGGCCAGTCAATCAGCAGATCCGGCTTCTCCCCGCGCACATACAGCGCTGCCTCGGCGGCTCGCGCCTCCTTCGGCGCGAGAACAAGCTCCCCGGCATGATATTCCCTGAGCTTGAAGATGCGGTGCAGCGTACACGGCGCATTGAACAGCGATGCATTGTCGACAAAATCAAAAACAATCAGCGCCTCCTTGCCCGGTGCTCTGCGCATGCCGCGCCCGAGCTGCTGCAGATACAGCGTCTTCGACATCGTCGGCCTCGCCATGAACAGCACCTCTGTCTCCGGACAGTCCCAACCCTCATTGAGCAGGTCACAGGCACACAGAACCTCAAGATCACCAGAACTGAAGCGCTCAGTGAACGACGCGCGCTCATCCGCTGTCATGCTGCCGGAAACCGCACAGGCACTCACGGCAGCTTTCTGAAGCCGCTGCGCGATATCCCGCGCATGCGCCACTGATGCGCAAAATATCACTGTGCGCTTGCCCTTTGCAAAATCCAGCCAAGTATCCACAATCAACTGGTTCCGTTCCGGCACAAAAATCTTCTGCTCCAGCTCGCGCGCAAAATACCGGCTCCCATTAAACCGCACGTCACTCAGATCAATATTGGTATGGATACGAAAACACCTCACAGATACAAGCGCACCGATTTCAACCGCCGTCTGTATATCTAGGCGGTGCGCGGTCTTCTGGAAAATCTGCAGGATGTCCTCCCCATCCATCCGCTCCGGCGTCGCCGTCAGTCCGAGCGTAAACACTGGCCTGAACCACGCCAAAACCTTCTGGTAACTGTCTGCTGAAGCATGATGCGCCTCATCTATGATCAGATAGTCGAAAGCATCTTCTGCAAAATCCTCAAGATTCAGAGCAAGACTCTGAATGCTGGCACAGATCACATGCGCCTGCGTGTCGTGTATCTGATCCACGAACAGCCCGACCGAGACTTCTGGCCACAATTCCGAAAACTTGTCATGCGCCTGCCGGACAAGGTCGCGCGTATGCGCGACGAACAATGTCCTGCCCCCTATGCGCATAGCATCCATGACGGCGACAACGGTCTTCCCTGTCCCCGTTGCCTGATGCAGCAGCGCGATCGTGTCCCCCTCTTTTCGAAGATTCTCAAGGGCATCCAGCGCATCATTCTGGTAATCCCGCAATTCCAGGGAGCCAGCACAGGCCAAGCTCCGGCCGCGCTGAACAGGCAGATGATCGTCAATCAGCCGGAAATGCGGAAATCGCCCGAGGAATACGCGAAGCTCATCCCCGACCGTATCAGCCTGCTCCATAAGCTGACGCACCGCCCAACGGAACACATACCAGCCCAGATGCACCATGCTGTTATGCTTGAGCATATCATCATAATATTTGTCATTCGACACGACACCCGGATGATGCGTGGCGTCATCGTCTATCTCGATCGCAATGCGCTTCGGACCATTCTCTATGACAAAATCCGCATAACGCCTGTTCTGGTAGATATCGTAAAACGGATACTGGGAATACAGATAATCGGCCTTGTCGATTCCAAACGTCTGACAGAATATGTCTATAAACAGATCTTCTGCCGCACTGCCGCTCGCGGAGCGTTTTTTTATATCACTGCACATTTCTCTTCATAAAAAGGTTGAGCCACCGCTCCCCCACTCGACCGGGACGCACATCCTCCGTCACCAGATATCGGATCACGTTCAACCCCGGCACCCGACATGCCAAAGCCTCAAACCGTGACTCGGTCATATCCATAAAATACCGCCCCTTCCGCATGCCCTCAAATTCTCCATATTTAAATGATGCATACAGAATCCCGCCATTTCGAAGCGCACATCGAATTTTAATCAGAACATCCGCAAGCGCATCCCACGGAAGATGCAACAGAGACGCAGATGCCCAGATACCGTCATAACAGGAAATCTCGCTTAACGCCTCAAACGTCATGCATTCTACCGGGATGCCTGAAAATTGCGATGCGATCCAGCATAGCTCAGGACAGCCGTCCACTGCCCTGACGCGATGACCAGCAGTCAAAAAAGCCTTTACATCCCGGCCTGCGCCGCATCCAAAATCAAGTATATCCGCATGTTCTGGCAGCTCGCGAAGGAAAAGCGATTGCATTGCAGAAAATTCCAAAAGCTGCGTATCTTTTGAAAATTCTTCGGCATGTTCTGCATAATACCGCAATGTCTCGTTCTGCAGCCGAATGCGATCGAACCGTTCGTTCACCAGGCTCATCCCAGTTCATCCAGATAGCCTTCGATCCGCCGCGCGCATGACGGATGATTCAGCTTGTTGAGCGCCTTTGCTTCCATCTGCCGGATGCGTTCGCGCGTCAGGCCATACGAACCAGCAATCTCCTCAAGCGTCTCATCTCGCTGTTCTGCATTCATGCCGGTGCGCCTGCGCAGGATGTCGCGTTCGCGTTCAGAGAGACGCTCCTGCATCAAGCTCGTCAGCACAGAAGAAATCTCATTGACAATCGCGTTCTCCTCGGGCGTAAGCACATACGGATCGACAATCTCCTCATAGAGCATCTCCTCTGGATCGTCATAAAACATCTGAAGATCCATCGCTGAATAGACATATTCGTCTATCCCACCCACATCCTCTGAATCGCTTTCAAACTCGCATTCCCCCGCAAGAACCCGCTTTTCCGCATCAGTGATCAGGAGCGGCTTGACCTCCGCCTCGATATCCCCCATACCATAAATGTCTTCCGCATGAGCCATCAGCGCCAGACAATGCTGCACCTTGCCAACCCTTTCTGGCGACATGTCCAATGCTTCCGAAAGCTCCCCGCATGTCGGCTCACGTCCAAGATCAAGCCTCAGGCTGCCATATACCCGATGGTACTGCGCAATCTTCTCCCACAGATGCACGGGGATACGGATGAGTGAATCATTCTCGCAGATCGCACGCGAAATCGCCTGCCGAATCCAGTAATAAGCATACGTCGAAAATGGCCCGATCTCAGGCTGATAAGCCATAGCAGCCTTGATCAGACCGATACAGCCGTCCTGAAACAGGTCTTCAAACATCAAAAATGAATTTTCTTTGATGCTCGCAAGATAATATCGCTTGATAATCTGAATGACAAACTTCAGATGAGACACCACAAGCGCCTGCCGATCCAGCCCCTCCGCCGCTGAAAACACCGCGCACTCTGACTCTTTACTATGCTCAGGACCATCATCACTGTTCATACACGACCTCATTCAAATGGATGGCTCATTCCGCCAAAACACCTCTGCACAGAATACCATACTTTGAATAACAGTCCACATACATTCTATTAATGCGCGCTATTTTTCACAGCCATGTTCCTCCCCCTGCGTCGCGAAATCACGCCACCTTCCCTGGCTTTCCTTGAAATGAAGCCCATTCGGATACAATTTTATCCCAAGCGCCATTCACGATTAGCTTGAAACCGCATGCATGTCGGTGTATGTAAGTGCATAGACGATGTTCTTCCAATATGGAGAAGGTTGAAAGAGCGGTCTTTTATTCACTCATTCTTTTTAGGTTTGCTATGAAAAGACTCAGCTTGTTATCAGTATTATTCTGCATTTCCAGTAGTGTGATCGCCTGTACGGAAGGCAACACGCCTGCCTCCCAATGCGCCGAGACAGATCCGGCGATATGTCTCGGCCCTAACGCATTTGCGGTCTGCCGGAACGGCAGCCTGATCGGCAACTCATGCAATATCGGCACTTCCTGCCTGAACGGCCAATGTGTTCCGGTCGTGCCCCCGGTTATCCCCGAAGACCACGACTGCACCGCCGCTGACCAGCCGGTCTGCGCCGGCCCCAATGCAGTCCGCAGCTGCACCGGCGGCAAATGGCAGAATTCGACATGTCCGGATGCGCAGGTGTGTGCCAACGGCATCTGCGTCCCAAGCTCGATCGAACAGCCCGGATGCACGTCTGCCGATGTCCCCGTATGCGAGAGCGCCAATTCCGTCAAGAGCTGCTACAACGGCACCTGGGTCTCCTCCCCATGCGCGGCGAATTACACTTGCGTCAACGGCAAATGCGCTTCCGACACTCCGATCACCGAATGCTCGGCTTCCGACCGCCCGGTCTGCGAAGGCACAAACGCCATCAAGTCATGTGTCAATGGCAAATGGCAGTCATCCGCATGCCCCAACGGGCAGACCTGTTCCGCCGGTTCGTGCAAAGCCTCGCAGCCCACGACAGAATGCACCGTCGCTGACCTCCCTGTTTGCGAAGGCCCAAACGCGCTCAAATCCTGTGTCAATGGCAAATGGCAGTCATCCGCATGCCCCAATGGACAGACCTGCACCGCAGGCGCCTGCCAGGCCTCGCAGCCCACAAATGAATGCACAATCGCAGATCTTCCCGCCTGCGTCGGCTCAAACACGCTCAAATCTTGTGTCGACGGCAAATGGCAGACTTCCGCTTGCGGCGATGCACAGGTATGTACTGCTGGCAAGTGCGTTTCGACCGAACCGGCACTCCCCACGACAGGAACGCTCGCGGATGTCGGCAAAGCTTGCAATATCGACACTTTCAAAGATTCCTGCGATTCCAACCAGATCATCTTCTGCGCTTCAAACGGAAAAATTGAATCCTCCGATCTCTGCGATCTCTGGCTGGAATACAGCGGCGTCGACATGAAATGCCATATCATCAATGGAATCGCCGGATGCGTCCTCGAAGAAGACACATGCACCAGCGAATCCGAAACCGTCAGATGCAGCAAGAGCGACACGCCTTCTGAAATACACGAAGGCTGCGGCAAAGCAGAAGACGGAAAGCTCTACAGCTTTGATGCCTTCTCAAAACTCTGCGCCGGTGAATGCAAAGAGGGTGTCGGCTGCGTCGAAATTCCAGAAAATGAAAAATGCGACCCAGGTTCGTTTGTCGAGACATGCGAATCCAACCAGATCATTTCATGCAAAAATGGCCGGATCGTACACACCGCCTGCCCGTCCTCGCAAATCTGCAACGAATTTCCCTCAAAGAACACAGCCAAATGCACTTCCCCCACCCCATGCAATGACATCGGAGAAACAATCACATGCAAATATATCCCAACCTCATCGGGCGATGATACGGATGATTTCGCCTCCATCGATGTCTGCATGACCGCAAAAGACGGGAAAAACTATTCCTATCAGCTCGAATATAATTATTGCGAGTACAGATGCGATCCAGCACGGGGATGCGTCCTTCCTGTCAAAGACGAAGGCAAGGAGTGCAGCGAATACACCTATGAGCAGCGCTGCCAGAACAATGGCGCGGTCTTCTGCGATCCATTCTCTGAAATGGTCGATGTCATTTACTGCAAAACCGGTTTCACCTGCCTGACGGAACCCGACAAATACACCAATGATGCCGGCTGCTATGACAACGTCGAAAGCCTCTGCAATAAAGCAGGCGAACTTTCCTATAAATGTTCAGACTCAGGCAATTACTCATCTTCAACAGAATATATCTGCAAAAAGATGAGCGATAACAAATTGCACAATGTCTTCCAGGACTTTGAAACCTGCAACAACGGATGTGACGCGAAAACAGGCCGCTGCAAATAATATATAAATCTGAGATATCCGCCGTTCCCTCAGAATGGCGGATTTTTTTACAAGGGGGAAGACTCCCCCTGCGCGTCTATTTCATGCAAGGGGGCTCCTCCCCTTGCATGAAATACGCCGCTACCCCCTCGACTGAATTTCAATGTGACTATTCAGTTCTTAGCTTGCTTGCAGGCAAGTGCGAACACGATATCACACGCCTAAGTTTATGTGAGAACGCATCACGCTTCCCATACAAATGATGCGAAACAAAGTGATTTGCACTCATTTCACACCCCATCTGATATCATTGCAAAATCTGTCAAAAATAATCAAATTCCATATTGACAATATCAATATTTTATAAATAATGGGGGGGGGTATTTTATACATAAACACAAAGGATTATTATGGATTCTAAAAAAATTTTACTTGTTCTCTTTTCGCTCATATTTGCTCAAGCCTGCACAGATGCGCCAGATACCAGCGAGTCGCAAGCGGCGCTGGAATGCCTGTCATTTTATGATTCGACATTCGCG
>JAFUEE010000073.1 GCA_017464085.1 Pseudomonadota bacterium | reverse complement strand
GCCAGGCGATTGTTTTGGGTGCCAGGCGATTGTTTTGGGTGCCAGGCGATTGTTTTGGGTGCTAGGCGATTGTTTTGGGTGCCAGGCGATTGTTTTGGGTGCCAGGCGATTGTTTTGGGTGCCAGGCGATTGTTTTGGGTGCCAGGCGATTGTTTTGGGTGCTAGGCGATTGTTTTGGGTGCTAGGCGATTGTTTTGGGTGCTAGGCGATTGTTTTGGGGGCTAGGCGATTGTTTTGGGGGCTAGGCGGTATTTTGATATTTGTTAAAAAATGAATGGAATCAATGATTTTGGATTTGATTTTGAGAATTCTTCTGGGAATTGTTTTTTGTACTGGTCATTGAGCCGCTTGGCACGTGGCGCGAGGTTCGCGAATGTCCAGATGAAGAAGATTAGCCCTGCCCATGACCAGGTGAGACAGGCGAATCCGAGCCACTCAAGGCATTCTCCGAAATAGTTTCCGCTCGTCACATAGCGGTACATGCCCCTGTTCGGGAAGTGATAGGCCGTGTCGCCTGGTTTTCTGAGCGTTCGTATGACATGATCTGAATGGATATTGATGATCATGCCTGCGGCAAAGATGAGGGAGCCGAGGATGAATTGCGGCGTTGCTAGCCAGGCTGTCGTGTACATGTCTTCGGGGGAGACATAAAAGAGCCAGCCGGCCTGCATGAGGGCATTGAGCGAGTTGAACAGGACGCCCATGGCGATGATGGAAAGCGGCATCGTCTTCTTGCCCTTGATGAGGAGCGGAAAGATGAACGATCTCTGGAAGTAGTGGAGCTCGAATATCGCGAGCATGGCGATGCAGGCGATGTTTGATGTCCTGTCCGAAAGGAAAAAGAACACGAGCATCAGTATGAATACGGGGCATTCCATCAGGATCCAGCCGATCTTGTTGTTGATCGAGGGACCCCATTTTTTTGTCTGGAACATGCCGTATCCGGCATTGACGAAGAATAGGGAGATAAAAACGATGACGGCGATGACCGCCATGACGATGAGGAATATGTTATAGATCGAGGGAAGATCCATCGTTTGGTCCTGTGCTGGGGCTGTTTGCGGCTGTATTGAGGGCGATCGCGCATGGCACGTGTTCAGGGGGTATCCTGAGGGCAAGCGTCTGCTGCTTGAAAAAACAGCAAAGCAGCGCGATGAGGCATCATGCGGTGATATCTGCTCGTATATGAACTCAATGCGTCGAATGTGATTCGGCGGATGGCGGCGTATAGACGCAATGGGCAGTTCTCTGCAAGATAAATCATGCGAACAGTGTGTTGTTAAGTCATAAATAGCATGACAATATAATGATATATATGTAAAACTTGCTAATATTATAATATATATCATGGTTTTACAGAAGTTTTTTGTATTTTGAGAGGAACGCATATCGTCGCGCATATCGGGGCTGCAGTGCGGCGGTGTATCGCGTGAGCGATAGGCGCCGCCCAAGCCGCGCGTATGGCTATGTCCATAGCGCGGCCCGTTGCGAAAACACCTTGAAATGTAGGTATGCGGAGTATATAGGAGGGGATTGGGGGTAACGGATCATGCAGGAAAATGTAATGAAGCTGAAATGGATTTTGGCCGGCATGTTGTCGGCAGTAATAATGCCGGTGAGCGCGCATGCGGAGACGATTGAACGCATTGCGGCCGTGGCGGGTGATGATGTGATCACATTGAACGACGTGCGCAGCGAGGGCAAGCTTCGCTTTGCGGTGAAGGGCAAGGATCTGAGCGATCTTGATGCGTCGCCCAGGCGTGCGGAGGAGCTTGAAGCGCTTGTCAAAGAGCTCGTGCAGGTGCGTCTGATTGCGCGTCAGGCGAAGAAGAACAATATTTCTGTGGGCGATCGCGAAGTCGATATGCAGATGCAGGAGATGTATCGGCAGTCCGGGCATGGGGAGGAGGATTACCGCGCGATGCTTGAGCAGGAAGGGCTCGACTGGGCATCCTATCGCGCCTATATGCGCAGCGAGATCGAGGCACAGTTTGTGATTCGCAGCGAGCTTGCAGGGCAGGTCGCGCCTTCAGAGTCGGATGTGATTGCCTGTGCACAGGAAAAGGCGCCCGATGCAGAGAACAGCGTGACGGTGACGCTTAGGCAGATCTTGATTCCCGAACTGGATGTGGACAGCGTGTCAGGGCTTTCGACTGCGGCAGGCAGCGCATTTAACGGGGCATGGTGGAACAGCCTTGACAGCGCGCACAAGCAGTATGCGGCAGGCGTTCACAAGCTGGTGTCCGCTCATCCGGAAGATTTTGTGAAATATGTGCATCAGTATTCGACCGGGCGAAGCGTTGAGCGCGACGGCCTTTTGGGGGCGTTTTCCCCAGGGGATTTGACGCGCGATTTTGCGCCTGTGTTTGCGCTGAAAAAAGGGGAGATTGCCCCCTTGATCACTTCTGGAGCGGGCTATCATGTAATGATGGCAGAGGATGTGACAGAGGGCGAATCCGAGTCTTGGAAGCGCGCGAAAGAGCAGTGCCGGGATCAGATTGCGATGCGGGAAAGCCAGCGTCTGATCGAGTCGTGGCTGAGCGACTTGTTGGGCAAGAATTATGTTTCGATCCTTGTCAATCGCGATGTGAGCGGGGAAATCGAGTGAGGTGCATGCTTCACAAATTATCCTGGGGTTTGGGGGCGGCAGAGGGGAATTCTCGCTATCGAAAAGCAGGCACGGCTGAGTGGCTGGTAAGTGCCTGTAACGGCCGGAAGCCTGGATGGCGCTTCCGTGAAATAGAGTGTATGCGGCAGCTTGATCGAAAAAGGGATGTGGGGCTTGCCGTGCGTTGACTTTGAAGGAGTGCCCGATGAATACGATACAGGAAGAGATCCTTGAACTGAAGGCGCGTATGGGTGCAACGATTCTCGTGCACAATTATGTGGATGCCGAAGTTCAGGATATTGCGGATTTTTGTGGGGATTCTTTGGAACTGAGCCGCAAGGCTAAAGCAAATGATGCGGAGACGATTATTTTCTGCGGCGTTCGCTTTATGGGTGAGACGGCAAAGCTGCTCTCTCCTGATGCGCGCGTGCTGATGCCTTCGAAAGATGCTGGATGCCTGATGGCGGATATGTGCGACCCCGAGCGGATACGCGCATATAAAGCAAATCATCCGGATCATCTGCTTGTGGCGTATGTGAACACGACAGCGGAGACGAAGTCGCTTGTTGATATCTGCGTGACCTCTGGCAATGCCGAGCGGATTGTAAAGAAGCTCGGCCCGGAGCGCCCGATCATGTTTTTGCCGGATCAGAATCTCGGGGCAAATCTGAACAACCGCCTCGGCATGAAGATGGATCTGTGGCCCGGATGCTGCCCGGTGCATCACGCGATAGCCGCGAGTTCGATCGAGGCTGCACGCGTTGCACATCCGAATGCGCCGGTGGTGGTGCATCTCGAATGCCGTCCGGAAATTGTCGCGATTTCAGATGCCGCAGTCTCGACGTCAGGTATGCTGAAATTTGTTGAAAATTCTGATGCACGCGAGTTCATCGTGGGCACGGAGGCAGGCATGATTCATCGCCTGGAATGCGCGTTCCCGGATCGGAAGTTTTATATCATCGAGCCCACCCCGATCTGCAAGAACATGAAAAAGATCACGCTTGAGAATGTGCGCGATTGCCTGATGGGGCACGGATTTGAGATTACTCTGCCGCAGGATATCATGGAGACGGCGGTGCGTCCGATCGAGCGCATGCTCGAGCTTTCGTGATGTGAAGATGGCTGAAAGAGCCGGGAGTTTTGTGCTCTCGGCTTTTTTTGTGTGCAAGGGTAGCAAAAAAAGCCGCAAGGGGCTTGCGGCTTTGAGAAAATTTCCAGCGCCGTATGGCGCTGGCGTGCAGATCATTAATCCATGAGGGTGATGCGTGCGTAGCCGTTGCCCTGATGGCCTGTTTCGGTCGCACCGCTCGTCGAGGGCATGCTGGAATTGCCGCCGATGAGTTTCGGGGACGTGAGGAAATAGTCTGCCGAGGTCAGCGCATAGCCAGCGGGTTTGGTTGAAGCGGATGTATTGACATAGCCGGAACCGCCGCTGCCGGCTGTACCTTGGGCGTAGACGCTTACAACACGCGCATAACCGCCGTACCAGCCGCCGCCGCCGCCTCCGTAAGGTACGCTGCCGCACTGATAGTAGTTGTAGGCATCCTGGCCGACGCCGAATTTGTAACCAGACGTTTGTGTGGCGCCTGCATAAGTCACAGTCAGATAGGTATCGCCCGTGGCTGCGCCGCCGGTCTCTCCACCGCCGTAACCGCCGTTCCCCTTATAGGAAGTGATTTCAGAATAATAGCAAAGCGCGCCGCCGCCACCGCCGCCGGCGACGATGACGCGGTTGTAGAGGTCGTCTTTGAGCAGGCGGATATCGGTGCCGCCGCCGCCGCCCCAGCCGGTATTGTAGCTCGCGCCGCCGCCGTTATAGCCGCCGCCGCCGCCATCGACGCCAGGTGCGGAGCATTGTGAAGCGTTGCCTCGCCCGCCGACGACGACCCAAGCGGAGGTCTTGGATTTGAGCGTGAGGACGCCTTCGGCATAGCCGCCGGGGCCAGCCTTTGCCCAATCGGATTTGGATTCGCCGCCAGCTGCGCCCCAGAGCTGGAGTTTGTAAGTGCCGGGCAGGAGCGTGATCGCATCATGTTTGCCGCTGAAAGCGAAGTTTTGTGATTCGAACTCGTAGATTGTCAGTGTGGCATTGCCTTTGAGGTTGTTGTACTGGCCTTTGCCAGAAGCCGTGCCGGTGAGCGTGACGACAGTTTTTGCGGCAGGCGCGTCGTGCGGGTTATTGTTCACGATGTTGACTGTCTGCGGCTGGTTCCAGTTTTCTGTCGTAAACGTGAGCGTCGTCTTGTCGAATGTCGTGATATTGCTCTGCGAGGAGCTGAGCGTGACCGTGACGGTGTCGACGGGCGGTGAGGAGAGCGCGACAGTCATGGAGGTGGTGTAGCCGCCGGGTTTGAGGACTGTCTTGGCCAGCGTCAGCGTGACAGAAGCGGATTCGTTATCAAGGATGCTGTAATCTTCTGTCGTGGCGCTCAGGTTGTTGAAGTTGGCATCCGTTGAAGTGCTTGTCAGTTCGATATGGGCTTTCTGCGTGCCGTCAGCGATTGAGTCATCCTGGACCTGGAGCATGACAGCCTGCGGAACATTCCAATTTTCGGGATCGAAAATCAGCGTCGATTGTCCGAGGATCTTGAGCTCCGATTCGTCATTCGATTTCATCTTGACCGTGACCTTTGAGGTCGGCTGAGCAGAGAGCATGACTTTGAATTCGGGCGTGGCAGCGCTGTTTTCGAGCATTTCCACGCCAGAGGACGCGACGACGATCTGAGCGACGTCGTTGTCGAGCGTCGTGATTTCGAGCTCGTCGAGGAGCTCGTTGAAGTTCTTGTCTTCTGATTCCGTACGGAAGGAGACTTTGGAAATCTGGTCGCCATCAATGATGAGGTCATCTTCGCCGGTCACAGTGAGCTTCTGCTCGACGTTCCAGTTTTCGGGCGTGAACTCAAGTTTGTCTTTGGAGATAGAGATTTCTTCGGAACTGCTTGCCTGGAGGTAGACCGTGACCGGGGCGGTCGGGATTGAAGCAAGCGAGAGCATGATGTCGGTGGAAGTGCCGTCTTCGGAGACGACG
>JAFUEE010000072.1 GCA_017464085.1 Pseudomonadota bacterium | reverse complement strand
TCCACTGAGAGAGTTATATCCAGATACAAAGATTGAAGCACTGTATGATGGCATCATATATTTCACGGCCACAGACTCGCATCCGCTTCTGGTGGCATTAGACAGCCGCGACAGCAGTGAGCTGTGGCGCTACGAGCTGCAGGGAGAATTTGAGTTCAGATCGCCTATCGTGACCAGGGATGTCATCATCTTTGGACGCACAGATGGCTCGGTGGTCACCGCTCTGGATCGCAAGAGTGGCAAATAGGTCTGGCAGGTCGATATCGGAGAGGACATCTCTTTTGGCGGATATAATGAACTGTTCTGCTTTGATGACAAGCTCGTCGTTCTGTCAGATAAAGTCTATATCTTTGAATGAGGAGGGCGTTTCTGGTGAATGTTTGGTGAATCAGGAGAGGGAAAACTCTGAACAAATGCCGCATTGAGTCAGTGACATATCTGTGAGATAAGTTTTGTGATGTCCGCATCTTTAGGATGAGTGCGAATGTTCAGAGGTTTCTTGACCAGTCTGGCGCTCAAAGCGTTTACATCTCAAAAGCAATGCCTGCGATGGCGGAGAGCGCGATCCAGAGGACGGGATGTGCCTTTTTTGTCTTTGACCAGTGTGTGAAGAAGAGGACGGCCGCGGCGACCGCGAGGCATTTCCAGCTGATGGCGATATGTTCTGGGAGGAAGCCGTTGCCCCAAGTGAGTGTGAAGAATGTTAGGCATATCACGCTCCAGCCTGCGGCGGCAATCAGTCCCATGGAGGCCGGGCGGAGCCCGTAGAAGACGGCCTTGACATGCGGGTTGTCGCGAAACTTGACGAGTATCGCTGCGACGATGAGGATGACGATGATGGAGGGGGTGATGAGCCCGACAGTGGCGACTGCGCCGCCAAAGATGCCTGCGGTTTCATAGCCGACATAGGAGGCCATGTTGACGCCGAGGGGGCCGGGCGTCGATTCGCTGATCGCGATCATGTTAGTGAGCTGGTCCAGGGAGAACCATCCGGTGCGCTGGCCCATGTCGGTCAGGAATGGGATGGTCGCAAGGCCGCCGCCGACAGAGAGCAGGCCAACAAGAAAGAATTCTATGAACAGCTGGAGATAGATCATTTTGTGGCTCGCGTGTCTGATGGAACTTGGGAAATGCTATTGCTCTGAGCATCAGCTGAGGTTTGTGAGGGATCAGAGGCTGATTGTTCGCCGGAAGCGTGCGCAACTTCAGTGGGAGCGGTGGGGTTGTCGCCGGAGGTCTGCGGGTGTTCATTTCTGAAGCGGCTGAGCCCGAGCCCGATCAGGCCGCATGTGATGACGAGAAGCGCGGGGGAGAGCCCGAATGCGGCGGATGCTGCGAAGACGAGCGCGAAAAGGATGGCTGTGGGCAGGTCGATGATGCTCGACTTGCGCAGCTTGAGGACGGCATTGAGGATGAGGATGCAGACGCACGCGCGGATGCCTGCAAAGGCGTGCTGGACAATCAGCGAATCTTGAAAGTTGCTGAGGCATGCGGCGATGACCGTGATGATGACGATGCTCGGGAAGACGACGCCGAGTGTCGCGATGATGCCGCCTGGTGCCTTTTTGAGCCTGCATCCGATGAATGTGGCGGTGTTGACGGCGATGATGCCCGGCGTGCATTGTCCGATGGCGAAATAATCGTTGAGTTCTTCGTCAGTCGCCCAGTGCTTGCCATCGACGATTTCGCGCTGGAGTATAGGGAGCATGGCGTATCCGCCGCCGAACGTGCAGACGCCGACTTTGGCAAAGGTCAGGAACAGGTCAAGGTAGATATTCATAAGTCGTGATTTTAGCCGATATGTGATCGGCCTTTCTCGCTGGCGCTCGATACGGCCTTTTGGGGCGGCGCTATTGTGCAGGCACAATACGCGCCGCCCGTGCGGGCCTATTGACGTTCCGTCAATACGGCCTTTGCGACCTGCCATTTTCCGGCGTTCATTTCGAAAGTGAGGTGTCTGCCTCCGGCTTCGCATGTGGCGCGATTGCCATCGATTTCGAACCAAGGCGCAGGGGATGCGGAAAGCGCCGCATAGAGGTCGTTTGCTTCAGCGCTTTCCAGCCAGGTTTTGAGGTCTTTTTCGGGCCAGTTTCGTGCGTCTTCTGTGGGCAGGAGCTTTGCGAGCCGTATGTGATCTTTTGTCTTGAGTGCGGTTTTGAGCGCGTAATAGAACAGGAATGGCGTGTTGGGTTCAAATTCTGGCGGTATGAGGACGCGCCATTTGTTCTGTTCCGAAGTGAGCTGTCCGGAGCCGACATCGGCGCGCATGAAGAGTTCGGCATGTGAGGGGAGATCGCGAGCGGTGTCGGGATCCGGGCAGGGATCTGGCGTATCTGGATTTGCGAGATATTGCGCGGCTTTGTCGGTGTTTTCCTTCTGGCAAGCCCGGACATAGCCTTCGTATGTGTCATTGGCGCTTGTACCGGCGCAGCCGCAGAAACATGCCGCACAGCTGATGAGCAATAAGAGGGGGATGGCGAAAAAGGGGAGCGAGCGAGTGTTCATGGGATGAAGTGGGGGAGCGGCGCGTATTGGAGATAGCGCCGCGCGGCCGTGTGGCGGCCTTGGCCGCGAACGGCAGTTCAATGAGTGTCGGCGCGTATCGGAGATAGCGCCGCGCGGCCGTGTGGCGGCCCTGGCCGCGAACGGCGCGATAAAAATTTAAAACAGCCGCGTGCAGATTTCTGGCTTGCCTTCCGTTTTGAGCTGTTCGCAGTTCAGGGAAGAGAGGCCTTGTAGGCAGGCGCGCCCGGCTTCTTTGTTGTAAAGGCTGTCGTATGCGGAACAGACGTGTTTGAGCGTGTCGACGCATTCGGTTTTGTTGGATGCGTGTTTGAGGCCGCAAGCCGTGAAATCGCCGCCGCATGAGGCGCAGCGGTCGCAGAGGGATTCAGCCGCTTCGCGGCAGAAGCGCTTTTGGGCATCGTCACAGCCAGACAGGAAGAAGAGAATAAACAAACACAAAAGCACACGTTTCATGGAAATTATCGTCCCTTGTAAAATCCGTGTAATATACCGCCGGGCGGCAGCAGACCGTCTTTTACACCAGAGGGCTTTATGAATCCAATACAACTCGTACTCATTTCCGGGATGGGGGGCGCCGGAAAGACGACCGCGCTCCACACGCTCGAAGATCTCGGCTTTTATTGTGTGGACAATCTTCCGCTTGTGCTTTTGACGCGGCTTCTGGATCTGCTGGATGCGCATCCGGAGATCAGAAGAGTGGCGATCGGCGTGGATGTTAGGGATGCGCTGTTCTTGCCGCTTGCGCCGAAGGTGATTGAAAACCTGGCTGCGAAGGGGCTTGCGCCAGAAATCGTGTTTCTGGATGCGGAGAACAAGGTCTTGATGCGGCGGTATAAGGAGACGCGGCGTTCGCATCCGTTGGATAAATCGGGGGGCAGCCTGAGCAATGCGATCGAGCGCGAGCGCAGGATTTTGCGCGTGCTGCATCCTTATATCCAGACGCGTATCGATACGAGCGCGCTTTCACCGCATCAGCTGCGCGACCTTATCCGGACTCGGTACAGCAACGAGACGCCAGAAATGCGCGTCGCGGTGGTCAGCTTTGGCTATAAATATGGCATCCTGCTCGATGCGGATCTCGTGTTCGATGTCCGGTTCTTAAAGAATCCGTATTTCGTGCCGGAGCTTTCCAAGCTGAACGGCCTGGACAAGCCTGTCGCCGATTATGTCCTGTCGAATCCGGATGCGGAGCGTTTCCTCGAGCATGTCGGCGGCTTGCTTGAATTTCTGGTGCCGCGTTATCAGAGCGAAGGCAAGCGGTATCTGACGATCGGTATCGGGTGTACGGGGGGGCAGCATCGGAGCGTCGCGCTGGCTGAGGAGATTTGCAGGCGCTTTGGCGGCAAGAACTGGGCGGTACATCATAGAGAAATTAGGAATTAGGAATTAGGAATTGATTGAGGAATTAGGAATTGATTGAGGAATTAG
>JAFUEE010000071.1 GCA_017464085.1 Pseudomonadota bacterium | reverse complement strand
TTGTCAATGTGTGAAAAACTGTGTTATACTGCGCCATGGTTCGGAACTCCTTGCAAAAGGTGGTTTTGCTGAATTTCCTTTTAGCAAGAAATCGGTTCCGAACCAACTATAACGCCACATTTTTGTGGGACAGCAGTGCATCAATCCCATGCTTCCTCTGCTTGTTCTTCCTCCTTCAGCTGAAAGGGTCTGGAGAATTCCATGTTCTTTTAATATTTTTTTTAGTGAACTTCCTCCCAATCCGGCAACCTGGCCCTTGCTTTCTGTTTGAAAATCGGATGCGTTTAATGGAAATGATTTTCCACGAATTAGGCGAGTAAATTGAATTACTAATGATAATGGTCCTTTGGTGTATATGTTATTGTCTTTTTGAAACTGATGTAATCGGGCTTCGTGATTAATCATATTCTTTCCTACTTGTCGTATATTGTTTCTGCGAGTATTTTTAAAATGTTTGTACCGAGAAAACGTACTACTGGAGCAACCACTGCATCACCCATAGCCTTGTATCCATCATTATCAGATCCTGGTAGAAGAAAAGACTCAGGAGCTCCCATTAATCTTGCGGCTTCACGAGTGGTTAGTAATCTTGCATGAATGTCATTCCCCTTTTTGATGATTACAAATTGTTTACTGCTTCCGCCTTCAGGTGTTCTTAGGCAACCAGCAATGCCGTCAAATCGTAATTCCAGTTGTTGTTTTCCTTGACGGGTGCGACGATATCCTGTTGCTATTATGGATTCATGTTTTAACAATTCTTCCCAGTGCTTATTGGGAATCAATTTTAATACCTCATCTTTATTATACGGAATGGTCTCATCAATAATGTTTTGAAGAGGAATAGGGGTGGTAGATGGCTCAGGCACATTCCACCAAATCCATCTAGGAAGAGTGTTGCCTAATTTGATGATTGCATCATTGTGAAGCCAACAAGGATTATTAGATGTAATTGTTTTGCTAATGGGGCATGATTGTTCAACTGCAATAATGAATACACGGGGACGCGATTGCGGTACAAATTTGTTGGCGTTAATTGCAATACAACCGCATGCAAAGCCTCTTTTAAGAAGTGCATTATGTATTGCTCGATAATTATCACCGTTATGTGCAGAAACTAAACCGATGACATTTTCCATAATAATAATTTTGGGTTTTTTAATTAACTCATCAAAGACTCTCATCCATTCCCAAATCAAACCGCTTCGAGCAGCGTGGATGCCTCCAATTGAACCAGCAAGGGACAAATCTTGACATGGAAAACTGGCCCAAGATAAATGTGCAAAAGGCAAGTTTTTGCCTTGAATATTACAAATATCATCTAATATAAAGTAATCGGATTTGAAATTTGCTTGATATACTGCCGCTTTCTTCTCACTAATATCATTTGCCCATATCGGAGTAAACATCCCCTTGAGACCATATGAGGCCATACCGCTTCCTGCAAAAAATTCATGCATGGTCCATTTGGCATGATTGTTCTTTTCTGAGTTCTCAGATAATGGCTGATGGCTATTGTCTGAGAATGAGGGGTTACTTTGGTGCGAATATGCTTTAAAAAGTTCAAGCTGAACTGGATTATTGGTAACGTTTTTTTCCATTTCAATCCTCACTAGCAGTAACTCTCTCAAGAGGCGGACGTATTACCACATCCACTTAAGGCTATTCTACCTTATTTTAATCTTATTGAAAATAACAATTTTCGGCCGGTGGAGATTTCAATTTCAATATTATGGAAATAATTGTTGGAATTCATTAAGCGTCATGCAACATGGATACATTCGTTTGGCATTATCAATTTATCCGCACTCTATGCGTGAAGCTTCTGGTAAAAGTTCACATCCGAACATCAAGTAAGCGTAAAAAAGTCACTTGCTCGCTTACCTTGGCGTATAGGCTTAATCCATCATCAATTTTGGTTTTTATATCGAAAGCCTGATCTTGGCTTCTTATATCGAACATCATCAGGGATAGTGAGCTTTTGCAATGCCGGACATTCTGAGAAACAATCGTTTCCAATTTTCATGTCTGAACTACCGGTGAGTGTGACGCTTCTGAGCTGCGGACAGCCGAAAAAACATCGCTCTCCGACGTTCCAGATGGCGCGCAACTCGACCATCTGCAATGCTTTGCAATGCGAAAAGGCTTCTTCTGCGATATTGCCGAGATGCTTGAAATAGACTGCTTGCAGATTGTCTGCTTGTGAGAATGCGTGCTTCTGCACATTCAATATATAGAGATCAAAGACGGCTGTGCGGAGATGCGTGGCGTGACTGAACGCATTTTGTGTGACTTCGATTTTGCAAAAATCATAGGAAATGCCGAGATCCCTAATGTTATATTCATCGATATAGAGTTCGCCCACGTTTTCATCTATGCCTGTGATGGCGATGTGGTATTGGTCGCCACCGCGATCTAGACAGCCTGCGCGCAGGGCTTCGGGGGATTCGCGGATCGGGGGCTCTGACCAGGTATATTCTGCGATGTGTAAGCCGATATCCAGCTTTCTGTTTCGCCATCTGAGGTTGGTTGCATTGGGGGGAACATTTGGCCCACCGGATGGGAATGTCCCGATATTCCAAGGGGGGAGAGTTGGAGTATCTGGTCTATTTCTATCTGCATATCGTTTTCGGACAGATTCCACGATTTCGGAAAGAGGTTGCTGTAGTGCTGGTGCCGCAGGGATGTGCTCGGAGTTCATGTTTATATCCATTCAATAAATGTCTGCTGAATAAAACGAGTCCTGAATGTTGGTATCGCCGAGAGGGGGTAGCGGCGTATGCGCGCAGCCGCAGGGGAGCACATAGCCGCGCAGGGGGAGGCTTCCCCCTGCCCGAAAAAAGAAAAAGCAGGAACGCATGGTCCCTGCTTAGGTGTTATGGCTTTCGGCTGATGCGCTCGACGGCGGATGCCTGAAGCCAGCCTTTGTCTTGGTTGGATGTGCGCACCTGATGCCAGCCGTTTGATGTCTTGAGGATTTCGACGGTGAAGCCGGGTTCGAGCGGCGCTGGGGAGACGTTTGCGGCGCCGGTGTTGTCGGCGGCTTTGAGATAGGTTTCGGTCATGACAATCGCGTCGTCGGATTTGGGTTCGAGCATGGCGCCGGCGAGCAGCCAGAGCCAGAGGATGAAGGGAATCGTCGCGAGGTAGCTGAGCCAGCGTCGGTGTTTGGGGTTCCATGGGATGATGAGGAGCATGCCGATGGCGAAGCAGATGGCCGCGAGCAGCAGGCGCGTATCGCGCGAGAAGATCGAGTTGAGGAATACAGATGAGGAGAAGTTTGAGCCGGAAGGCGCGGGTTCGCTTTGTATGCTCTTGATATAGGCGAGGTTTTTCTGTGCGTCTTCGAGCGTGGGATCGATTTTGAGGGCGCGGCTGTAAGCGAGCGCGGCGTGTCCGAAGTCGGTCGCCCCGAGTGCGGCGTGTCCGGAATCGACGAGGAGCGCGGCGTTTTCAGGATGTTTTTGCGCCAGCGAATCGAATAGGGCGTATGCGCGTTTGAACTGGTTGAGTCGTTCGGCGCGGTCTTCGGCATCCATGGCTCGGTGATAGGCCTGTGACGCGAGCGTGAGCGTTTCGGCTTCGGAAGCGGGCTGCGCCTGCGCGGCCTGCGGTGACAGGGTGACGCCGATGGCGAACAGGAGCGCGAACAGGGAGGATACGAGCTTTGCAAATGCCGGATTGACATGTTCTTTGACGGCGCTTCGGAACTTGTCGATGAGCGCTTTATCGACGGGTTTGTCTGTGGTTGAGGGGCGATAAGCGAGGTCGCTGAGCTCTTCGTTGAGCGCGTCGAATGCCTTTGCGGGAGTTTCTGTGGCCTGACAGAATGCGTTGAGCGCATTGGAAATGGCTGGGGAGGCTTCGCGTGCCTGCATGCCCGTGGCATCGTCGAATGCTTTTTTGAGTGCGAGCGCGGCTTCGCGTTGCGGTGCATGTGCCGACTGTTTTTTGCGGATGCGTCGCACAGTGGCAAGCCCTGCCCAGAGCAGTGCCGGAAGGATGTAGCACGCGATGCGTATCAGTCGCGCATGGGCGCTTGATGGGGCATCTTCGAGGTCTTTCGCTGTCGCGTTGAGGCTGAGTTCGAGCGCGGCTGCTGCCTGATTGGAGAGCACAGGCACGGGGGCAGGGGCGTTTTCGGCGGCTGGCTGTGCCTGAGGCTGGGCTTCGCGCTTTGTCGTGAAGACATCAGAGGCGCTGATTTTGTTGACAGCTGTGACGCTCAGGGCAATGGGCTGGCTTCTGACGGTCGAAAATTCCTCTGTTTTGGGGTTGAAATAGGAAAACGCGATCGGCGGAATCTCTGTCACACGCTCAGACTGAATCCTGACTGGGATGTTGAAGCGCTTGATGTTTCGCTTTTGATCGCTTTTGATATTTTCGCCGACCGGATCGTCAGTCGAGACGGTGAAGAGCTGTTCGCTGAGACCGGCTTTCGTGAGCGGCGGAAGGATGAGGCCGTCGAGCGAGCTCGGAGAAGAGATATCGATCGTGAGCGTGATGGAATCGCCGGCTTTGACAATCGTGCGGTCAGCCTTGACTTCGATGGCGTAATCGCTGCCCATGGCGTTTGAGAATGTCTCGGGTTTGGAGGCCTGAGGCAGGTCGCGCACGGTGCAGGTACGCGCGATGTCTGTGGCGCGATAGAGCGTGTAGCTGGCTTTGCCGAAACCGAAGAAATCCTGCTGCTGTCCGGTGACGAGCTCTGCTTGAACAGAAGATGCCGGGACGTTGATGACGCCGCTTTTGAGCGGCGTGAGTTTGAGCGGGATGGAGACGCGCGTGTATTCGATGCCGTTGACCATGACATCATCTTCGGAGAATGGGAAAGCAATCGTGCGGCTGCCGACCTGAAGCGCGATGCCGCCGCGCGGCACGTCATCTGGCTCGCTGATATCAAACGTATCGGGCATGCGGAGAATCGGAATGTTGAAGCTGCGGTTGCCGACCTGTTTGCGCAGGTACCACGCGAGTGTGGCTTCAAAAGTCTCCCCGACCCAGAATTTGCGGTCGGGAAGCTGAAGCTCGATTTTCATGTCGTTCGTCATCGGGACTGTGGATGCCGTAAAACGCACGCTGTTGGCTGTGCTTGCGGTGCGGCTGCCCTGTTGAACGACGACCTGGGGTATCGTGAACATGCCTTCGCGCTTGGGCGTGACCTGATATGTAAAGACAAAGGAGACATCTTTTTTGGACGTGCGCTTGCCGTTGATGATCGTCGTCATGGACGATATGCGCGGAGATGCGGCGATGAACTGGATATCTGCATCTTCGATTTCGAATGGCAGCACTTCGGGTTGCGGTTTTTCGTCAAAATCTGTCGCGATGACAGACAGCTGAAAGGGCATGTCGGCATAGATTTCTGAACCGGATGCCTGAAGTTCTACGGTCTGCGCTTCGGCGATATCAGGAATGATGAACTGGGTGGCTGACAGGCTCAGTGCGAATGCCGCGCTCGCGATATATCTGTGAATCGAATGCATATTCTGTTTTCCTAATCAGGAACTTGGCTTCATTGCATCGCTTTATGTGCGATGAAAATGTGCCGTTTGCGATCGTGAAAAAACGTGAATCCCCTCGCGTTCTGCGAGGGGGCTATGAAATCAGACACGTTATACCCGATTTCCTTTTAATCCTATTCAGATCACAACAACTCACCAATCTTTTTCGACGACTGGCATGCCGGCATCAGTTTTTTCCTTGGATCTTCGGCGTTCTTGATCGCGCGTTCGTATCTGCTGGATTTTTTTGTCTGCCTGTTCCTTGGACATTTTCTGTTGCTGCTGTTTTTGCTGATCCTTTTGGTTCTGATCTTGGTTCTGCTGATCTTGATTTTGCTGTTGATTTTGTTGTTGCTGTGGCGGCTGCAGGAGTTCGAGCGCTTTCTGAATGTGCTCGACTGCGGTGTTCTGCTGTTCGATGGCTTCTGTGAAGAGGTGTTCATCGTTCTGCATGTCGCTCTGAGCTTGCCGCATGGCTGTTGCGGCGACTTGGAGTTCGCTGGCGGCTTCCGTATAGCGTTTGGCCATTTCTGCGGGATCAGGCCCGCCTTGTTGCTGTTGCTGGTTCTGGAGGCTTTCTGCCTGTTTCGTGAGTACTTCGGAGAGCTTTTCGGCAGTGAGCTCGTGAATGCGCTGACGGTCGATGACCGGAGGCAGCTTGAGTTCGAGTTCTGAAGCATCTGCCGAAGAGATGTCTGTTGTCTTGTCGAGCGTTTCGGACTGCTGTTTGAGCAGTTCCTGAATGTGCTCAATGACCGTGAAGAAAAGGATTCTGAGCTGTTCGAGAGATTGTTTGGCAGTTTCGGCATCTTCAGCAAGGTCGCCCCAGGTGGCATCTTCGATGACCGTGGGGACGATGGACTCATCCGTGCCTTCGGCAGGCGGTTCCGTCACTTTTTGCAGAAGCCGTTCTTCTGCCTGTTTGGCTTGATTTCTGAGCGTTTCGGCTGTTTCAAAGAGCTGTTGCATCTGCTGCTGTTGTTCTTCGGAAATCTGCTGACCGTTTTGTGCCCCCTGCATGGCCTGCTGGTTCATCTTTGCAGATTCTTTCGCGAGCAGCGTCGAGAGTCGTTCGAGGCGCGCGATATTCTTTTGGAGCGCGGGCGCGAGGAGCTGCCGTTGTTGCGAGCGGCTGAGCAGATTTTCGTTGCCTTCGAGTTCGCCACGGATGACGGGGGCCAGGCTTTCCTGGGTGGCATAAGCGATTTCGATGAGATGCTTGAGGTCAGTGAAGCGTTCCATCGCGAGCGCGAGTTTTTCGATGGCCTCGGAGCCTTGCTTGACGGTGTCCTCGAAGTCGTTGCGCTCGATGGCCTGCGTGGCGCGCTGCATGGCGTCTGCGGCTTCGTTGATGAGCGGCAGAGCTTCTTTGATCAGTTCGATCTGTTCTTTGGCGGCTTCGGCCTGTTTGGGATCTTGCTGGGCATTTTGAGGCTGTTGTGCAGCGGCATCGACCATGGCTTTGAGGAAAGCAGAGACGCGGGAGGTGCGTTCAAGGGTATCCGTCTGGTCGTCACTGAGGAGCTCGCTCGTGAGCCACGGGGGTGTTTCGAGGTCTTCGCGCTGGAGCTGAGCTTTGTATTTCGCGAGCAGTTCGGGCGTTTCAAACATGTGCTTGGCGGATGCAATGCGGACGAAATTCGTCTCGTCTTCGAGGATATGCCCGAGGACATTGAGGGGATCTTCAAGCTGTTCGCGCGCTTGTTTGAGTGCTTTGAACGATTTGTTCGTGAGGCGTAGTGCTTCAGCCATGGAATATTCGCGCAGCTGCCTGCGCGCGCCTGCCATGGCCTGACGCGCGTTGTCGAGGAACGGTGCAGCGCTTTTGAGCTGGAAGAGCTTGAAGGCTTCTTCCTGTGTGCGCTCATTTTCTGGCTTTGTTTCGATGTTTGAGATGGCATGCGCCAGATCTTCGGCTGTCTGATTGGCATCCGTGACGGCTTGACGCTGGAGCTTTGCAAGGCTCTTGAAATCTTCTTGGAACGCGAGCGGATCGCGTCCGGCATTTGCGGCCTGGATGCGTTCCGAAAGTGCGCGTGAATTTTCGCGGATATTGCGCTCGTTCTGAATGAGCGCGTCGAGCTGGTGTTCGAGCGTGTTGAATTTTTGCGCCATGATGTCTTTGACCATGAGCTGGCGCTTGAGGACGATTTCGAGATTTCCTTTGGCTTCTTTGAGGCTTGGCCGCTGATGCGCGGCATCGCGGAACCAGGCGATGCTCATGTTGAGGTCATTGAGGACGTTCTGAAGCGCGTTCATGTCGAGCGCGTTCAGATCGCCGGCGCTTGCAGCGCGCTGGGCATACGCAAAGCCCAGATTATATGCGGCGGCATATCTGAGTTCGTTGTCGAAAGCGGCCACGTCTCGCGCGCGTCCCAAGCCTTCGATGGCGGAGTCAAATTCATTCGCGCCGAGTTTTTGCACGGCGAGATTGTAGATGTCGCGCGGTTTGAGCGAGGCATCGTCATAGATGCTGATTTGTTTGGCGCTTTCGTCGGCTGCTTCAGCAGTTGCGGCTGCATTCGGATCAGCCGGGGCAGCGCTCTGTGCAAATGCTTGTGTCCCGGTCAATAACAGGATTGCCAGTGAACAGATCAGACCGCGTTTCATGCGTTTTTCTCCTTTCTTGTGCGCCTCAAAAGTCTTCCATCGCTGACGAGGAACCCGAAGAAGAATATCAGTCCGAGCCCGACGAACCATTGGAAGAGTTCGATGCGGACTTCGCGGACATTTTCTTGGTTTGTTTCGTTGACGAGCGGCAGGATATGCGTGGTCATGATGCTTTCGAGATCGAGTACGCCCGTTTCTGCCGGCACATAAACGCCGCCGGTTGTCGATGCGATCTTTCGCAATGTCTCTCCATCGAGTCGCGATACGACATCTGCGCCTGAAGAATCTTTGATGCGCTGCTTGATGCCTGTTTTTTTGTCGAGCACTTCGATGGTTGAGCCGGTCTCTGAGCCGAAACCGACGGTGACGATGACAACGCCTGCGCGTCTTGCGGTCTCCGCCGCTTCGAGCGGATAGGAGTCGTGGTCTTCGCCATCGGTGATCAGGATCATGGCCTTGGGGCCTTCATGCGCGCTGAGCAGTTTGGTGCCCTTGCGGATGACTTCGCCAATATTTGTGCCGCCCAGCGTCACGCTTCTTGGGGATGCATTGTCGAGGACGAGGCGGAAAAAGCCATGGTCCATGGTCAAGGGGGAGAGGACAGTCGTCCGCCCCGCAAAAGCGAGCAGGCCGACGTTATGCGCAGCAAATGACGGAAGCATGTCGCGGATCTCGGATTTCGCACGTTCCAGACGGTCGGGCGCCACATCTGTCGCAAGCATGCTCTTGGAAACATCGAGCGCGATAAAGATATTAGCCTTGTCTTTTGAGGCAATGACATGTTCTTTTTGCACGACCTGGGGCTGCATCAGCGCGATGACGAACAGAATGCCGCTGAGCGCGATGCAGGCGATCTGCAGGACGCGGCTTCGGAATGTGACGCGCGTTACAAGCGCCGGCTGAAGCTCTTTGCCCACAAATGAGCCCAGCTTCTTGCGCTGCGAAAATACCTGATATGTAAAAAATAAAACGACAAGAAGAACCGCAAGAAGACATATCGCGCGGTCGCCATGTTCAAATTCTATCCAGTTCATCATTGCTCTTTTGTTTTTTGTGTTGGGGACGGGGGGAAGCCTCCCCCCGCGCGGCTATTTCACGCCAGACAAGGGGCATGCCGCTTGTCTGTTCGCGAAATACGCCGCTCCCCCCTCGCTTGAAGTTACATCGGAGAACGGCGGTAATACGTCACTTTGAGAAGCACGCCCAGAAGCGCCAGTATCAGGCCGATGATGAGGAATTGTGCGTATTTCTCATCATAGTGGAGCGTGCGGTCTTCGTTGATCTTCGTCTTTTCAAGCTGGTCGATCTTTTCATAGATCTCTTCAAGCCCTGTCCTGTCTTTTGCCCTGAAATACTCCCCGCCGGTCATTTCTGCGATCTGAGTCAGGCTTTCCTCGTCGAGTTCCACGGGGATCTGGTCGATATATTTGCGTCCCGTGAATGGGTTTGTCAGATATATCGGCGCTGTGCCGTTTGTTCCAATGCCGATCGTATAAATCTTTATTCCGAACTGCGCGGCCATTCTGGCTGTTTCGAGCGGGTCTTCATAGCCGGCATTGTTCACGCCGTCGGTCAGCAGGATCATGACCTTGGATTTTCCCGGTGCATCGCGGAGGCGTTCGGCCGCAAGTCCGAGTGCATCGCCGATCGCGGTTTGAGATTCGTCGCGGTCAGCAATCTTGATGTCGCGGATGAGTTCCATCAGGGTCACATGGTCGAGCGTCAGCGGGCAATCGGAGTCCGGATAGAGCGCGAAACTGACCAGTCCGATCGCGTCATCGGGACGACCGCGAAGCGTGCCGCCGTTGCCGTTGATAAAGTCGGCCAGCACTTCTTTGAGTGCTTCCAGTCGGTTCTGTTCCTTGTCATCCTTGGACATGTCGAGCGCTTCCATCGATCCGGACTTGTCCACGACGAGCATGATCGAGATGCCCTCTTTGTGCTTGTGGACAACGCCGCCAGGAATGCGTGGACCGGCAAGCGTGACACAGAACGCGATGAACGCGAGCGACAGAAGGAGCGGCGGTATAAATGTCGTGCGTGCCTTGAAGCTTCGGGACTTGTCGGGCCAGATTTTCAGGCTTGAAAATCTGATGCGCCCGATGGGACGTTTCAGCACAATGAACAGCGGAATGGCCAAAATAGCCAGCGCCAGAAACCATGGTTCGCGAAATTCAAACATTTTATAATGCCAGAAAGATTGATGTTTTAATAAGAGGGATGCCGGTCATCTGTCCGTGTGCTGTGCAGCGTTTGCGCAGCAGAGCGGCTTTGGGCAAAGCGCATGCGGTACAGGGCGTATGCCTAAGCGTTGGATGCCTATGCGGATGCAGAGGATTTGCTATGTTTTACCACGACTGTCGTGTTCTGCGCGTGCGCATCAGAAAGTTCACGTGTTTTCTCCACAAAAGCCCGTGCATCGACGAGCATGTCAGAGGATTCCTTTTCTGTGGGCAGATAGTTTGCGAACTTGACGCGGTCCGAGCGCTCGAGAAGTCTTCGGATGAGGAATTTTTCGTCTTCTTTGAGCGCTTTGAAGTCTTTCGCGAGCTCGAAAAATTCTTCGGTTGTCAGTCGCGGCGCATGGAGTGAGAAGCGGTCTTCGACGTATGTTCTCATGATGCCCGAGAGCTTGACGTACCAGGCATCGATTTCGCGTGCATCTGTCGGGATGGCGGCTTTTTCCATGTCGCCGATCGCGCTGAGCGCAACGACATCGGGGGGCAACGCGGGCTTTTGGGCTTTTTTGGCGCGGAGCAAGACGAAAGCGCCGATGGCCGCTGCGCCCGCGAGGCCGAGCAAACTCCACAGTGTCCAGTTTGTCTTTTCGCTGCTGGGAAGCACGAGTTCGTCGAGCGTGCCGAGGGCAGGATAAAGGTCTTCCTGGACTTGTCCGTCCGCAAAGACCGAAGCGACTTCAAACGGGATTTCTTCAGTCAGCAGCTCTTGAAGCTTGCCTTTTTGTTCGGAGTCTTGCCGGTTGTCGGTGAATTCCACGAGGAATGAAGGCGTTCTGAGGTTTCCGGACATCGGCAGGTCAAGTGTGTATAACTGCTTGTATTCATTTCTGCCGTCTTCGCGGACTGTGTCGGTTGCTTTATAGTCGGCGATGCTGAATTTTCCGAGCTGGTCTCCGAAGTCGGGCATGACGACAGCGACTTCGCTGTCGGCATCGACAGTGAGCGAGAGGCGAATCGGATCGCCTAGCGTGGGATGCGCGTTGCTCAGTTCGACAACGGCATGCACTGGGCCAAGGGTCGTTTCGCGAAATGCGGGGGTCGCATTGGTGTCTGCCGTGATTGCGGGCTTTTCGTCCGTCGGCGCATTCTGTTGCGGGGCGCAGCCCGCGAGAGAAGCGCAAAATATGAGCGGCATCAAACAAAATAATCGTTTCATATCAATCAGCTGTATCCAGGACTGTGGCGCTTGGGGCACGCCACAGCGTTTTATCGGAATCTCTTCTGACGTTTTTTGAAGAACGCGAGCAGCGGGTCGATGATTGGCTTGGTGGCATCGACTTCGATCAGGTCGAAGCCGGAGGCCTCGAAGGAATCGCGCAGCCTGTTGACTCGGGCATGCGCTTGCGCGGAAGCCATTTCCCTGAACGCTTTTGAGCTCGTGTCCACTTCGCAGATTTCGCCCGTTTCCGCGTCTTCAAGCGTGAGAAGGCCTTCGTCTGCGATTTCGAATTCGCGCGCGTCGTTGACCAGAATACTGATGAGATCGTGCTTTCTGTGAACGCTTCTCGCGACATCGATATAGCCGTCATCGAGAAAGTCTGAGATCAGGAAGATGACTGCGCGCCGGTGCAGCACCTGATGGCAGAATTCCAGCGCCTGCGCGATATTTGTCTGTCGATCCTGGTGTTTTGAGCGTTTTTTGAAGGCTTCGAACTTGTGCCGGAGGTGCAAGCCGATCTTTCGCCAGAAGCTTGTTTCGCCTGCGGCTTCGTCGTAGGGCTGTTCGGAGCCTTTTGAGCGCGCGAGGACTTCGCGGACGATGCGGAGCGCATGTTTTTGGCCTTTCCTTGGCGGGATGAATTCGTCCACGCCGTTCTGGAAGAGCAGCAGCCCGATGTTGTCGTCATTTTCGATGGCGGCGAAAGCGAGCAGAGCGCTGAGTTCGGTGGCGGCTTCGCGCTTTGAGCGGTTGGAGCTGCCGAAATCGAGGCTTGGGCTGATATCGACGACGAGAAGGACTGTGAGTTCGCGTTCTTCGACGAAGCGCTTGATGTATGGCGTGCCCGTGCGAGCTGTGACGTTCCAGTCGATGCTTCGTATGTCATCCCCGGGGACGTATGGCCGGACTTCGTCGAATTCCATGCCGACGCCTTTGAAGACGGAGAGATAAGCGCCCGCGAGCACATCGGAGACCTGTCGGCCAGTACGGATCTGAATTTGTTTGACCTGTTTGATGATTTCAGGGGTAAGCATAGGAGTGCCTGATCAGAGGATAGGACGGCGCACAGGAGGGGGAGCCGGCGCGGCGTATCGCTGCGCGATAGCCGCGCTGGGGGGAGCGGCGTATCGCTATGCGATAGCCGCGCGGGGGGCATCCCCCGTCCGGAGACCGAAAAAATCAGGGAACGATGCACGTTTCGAGAATCGTGTTGATGATGTCGTCGGCGGTCTTTCCCTGTGCTTCAGCCTCGTATGAGAGGGCGATTCTGTGACGGAGGACGTCTGGCGCGATCGTCTTGATGTCTTGCGGCTTGCAGAAATCGCGGCCGCAGAGGAGCGCGTGCGCTTTGGCGGCTTTGACGAGGTTGATCGAGGCACGCGGGGAAGCGCCCATCTCTATGAAGGATGCGATCGATGAAAGACCGTGTTTTTGCGGGTAGCGCGTCATTTCAACGAGGTCGACAGCATAGCCGAGGACTTTATTTTCGGTGAGTATGGTCTCGGCGGCTTTTTTCGCCGCGAGCACGTCGGAAAGCTCCATGACTTTGCGGACTTCGGGCACCGGGGTGCCGCCGGCCATGCGTTCCACGACTTTGATTTCTTCGTCACGGCTGAGGTATCCGACCATGACTTTGAGCATGAAGCGATCGAGCTGAGCTTCAGGGAGAGGGTAGGTGCCTTCCTGTTCGATCGGGTTCTGTGTGGCCATGACGAGGAACGGCGCTTCGAGTTTGAATGTTTCGCGTCCGATCGTCACCTGTTTTTCCTGCATTGCTTCGAGCAGAGCAGACTGGACTTTGGCGGGCGCGCGGTTGATTTCGTCTGCGAGGACGAGGTTTCCGAAGACGGGGCCTTTTTTGACGGAGAACGATGCGTCTTTGGGGTTGAAGATTTCCGTCCCGATGACATCGACCGGAAGCATGTCCGGGGTAAACTGGATGCGTGAAAAGCTGGCATCCATGCATTCAGAGAGCGTGCGGATCAGAAGGGTCTTTGCAAGCCCGGGCACGCCTTCGACGAGGACATGCCCGCCTGTGATGAGGCCGATCAGCAGGCGATGGACGAGCGCATCCTGGCCTACGACGACTTTTGCGATCTCGGACTTGACGTCGGAAAACTGCTTCTGAAACTTTGAAATTTCGCCTTCACTACTCATTGAAGAAACTCCATGTGATATTAAACGATGACTGGCCCTGACCGACTCCAGGGCGACAGCCTGATAAACGGCGCTTCAGACTGTACACATTCCCCGAAAAAGCAATTAAATTTTGGCCAGGGTGTTCAGGATTCTGAGGATACAAAAAAAAGCACCCGTGTGCGGGTGCTTTTGAACAGCGCTGGAAGTCGTCTGATTATTTTGAGATGACGAGAGAATGGACGGAATCGGTGCATGCCTTGATGATTTCGGCAGCTTTGTCCTTGGAGGCATCGTAGGTGCAGGTCAGAACGACTGATTCTTTTGAGGACGGAACGAGGTATTGTTCCATTCTGACATCGTAATTGAGGACTTTGTAGCCGCCTTTGACCTGGAGGACATCGATCTCCCCGAGCTTAATCTGTTTTGCGCTTTCGAACTCGAAGTTTTCGAACATGGTCTCATACTGCTGAGTGAGGACCGTGGTGAGTTCTTTGATGAGTTCATCGGAGAGCGGGATTGGCTCGTTGATGGTGACGATATTGAGGCTGTCTTTGAAGCCTTTGGTGTCTGCATCTGGCGCATCGAGGTTCATATAAATGACATCGGTATTTCGCAGGGTATAGTGTTCGCGAACATTTTCCGGCAATTTCTGAACTTCTTTTTCGGACAGATTTCCGCTGACGATGAGCCATCCTTTTGGGGGGATAAGCGAGAAAGTGCCGCCGTCGTATTTTTCGGGAGCCGCATCACCGTTCGGCGTATCGGCGAAAGCGTTAGATGCAAGCATCAAGGAAAGAGCAACAAGACCAAAAGAACGACACCAATTCATCAAGAGACCTCCAGAAAACAGAAAAGTCAATCATGCCTACACTTAAATGCACAAAGTGTCAACCATTCGGCGTGGCAGATATGGCAACAGATGCAAAAACGGATTGAGCAAAATGCGTTGCAAAGCGTGCAATGAGCATTTGAGGTGCCATTTGGCAAGAGCATATAGGGTATTCTGTTTACAAAAAAGCCCCCGTATCATCAGATGCGGGGGACGAATGCGTCAGCAGAGGCTGTGTGAATTAGATGCCAAAGCCCATGTTGAGGCTGAAGAGGAAGCCGTGGATGGGGATGCCGCTGTCAACTGGTCCGAAGAAGGATTCATCGGGGGCTTCTTCGATGGTGTAACGCGCATCGAGACCGATTTCAAAGCCGCCGGCGATGAGGCTGACGCCGCCGCCGATCTGTCCGCCGAACTGCGGGAAGCGTTTTTCGCGATCTATGTGATCATTGCCGTCATCAAGGGTGACGAACGTGCAGGATGCTGCCACGACACCGTAGACATCGAGCGAGCCGTAGTCAAAGAAATGTCCGCGCAGACCGACGACCACGGGCACTCTGAAGTATTCGTGAGGCTGGTCCTCACTGACTTCAAATTTTCCGAATGAATAGTCGTTGATAAATTCGACAGAAATCCAGCGTATGGGGCGAAGCTTGATGTACCAGCCGATGCCGCCGGAGACTTTGCTGTAAAGTCTGGCACCGTCATCGAGATAGATATCGCTCGTCGTCAGGACATTGCCGCGAAGGCCAAGGCCAAATCTGGCGCCGAGTTTGCGGTTGGAAACTGTCTCTTCGGCATCATTGTTTTCCACGACGACTGTGGCGGGCTGTTCCACGACGACGACCGGGCGGACAGGACGATAGGTGCGATGAACTGTCACATGGCGTCTGACAGGTGCAGACCTGTAATAGGTCGTGCGGTGGTGATGGTAAGGCTGCGCCAGGTTGAAATCGAGTTCCGGAGAAAGCTGGAAATTGGCCACGGAGTCATCTTCGGGGAGCATGTCAGAAAGGGATACTTCTGCCATCGCGGACACCGGGATGAGTAACAGGGCAGCGGCGAGTAAAAACGAATTAAGTTTTGATGCCATATCTCTTCTCCTTTATGTGGGGATATCTGTGAATTTACGTCTCTTTGCGCTTGAATAGGTCACTGATCGGCTTAAAAAGCACGAAGAGAAATATATTCAAACATCGTGCCAAAACTAGAAGTCGAGTTCTTCGGCCTTGTCTGCATGAGCCATGACGAATTTGAAACGCGGCTTGGGATCATTGCCCATGAGCTCGGAGACGACTTTTTCGGTCTCTTGTTCGTCTTCGGGGGCGATTTCGACGCGCAACAGATGCCTTGTGGCAGGATTGAGCGTTGTTTCAAACAGCGTCTGAGGCATCATTTCGCCAAGTCCCTTGAAGCGTGAAATCTGCACGTCTTCGATTTTTTTGTGATTTTTTCGCAACAGTTCATCGCGTTCTTTTTCATCAAGGACCCAGTATGTTTTTTTGCCGATATCGACCCTGAAGAGCGGCGGCTGGCCGATGTATACGCATCCTGCATCGATAAGGGGGCGCATCTGCCTGTAAAAAAATGTGAGGAGCAGTGTGGAGATGTGGTGCCCGTCGCTGTCTGCATCCGCGAGGATGATGACTTTGTGATATCTCAGGTGATCGAGTGTGCAATCTTTGCCAAGCGCGCATCCGAGTGCGCTTGCGATATCGCACAGTTCTTTGTTCTGCTGGACTTTGCCGCTGCCTGCTGTTTCTGCGTTCTGAACTTTTCCTCGGAGCGGCAGGATGGCTTGGATTCTTCTGTCTCTGCCTTGTTTTGCGGAGCCGCCTGCGGAGTCGCCTTCGACAAGGAAGAGCTCGCATTCAGCCGGATTGTCCGAGGAGCATTCAGCGAGTTTTCCGGGGAGTGTGACTTTTTTGGTGGTGCGGTTCTGCGTCACATTGAGCGCGGCCTGTTTGGAAGCCTGCCTTGCGCGCGCGGCAAGTATGATTTTGTCCGCAATCGTCTGTCCGGCTTTGGGATGCGCCGTGAGGAATGTTTCCATTTCTGATTTAACGGCATTGGAGATCCATGTCCGGATGTCGACGTTTCCCAGCCTGCCTTTTGTCTGTCCTTGGAACTGCGGATTTGGGATGAACAGGCTGATTGCAGAGAACAGCCCTTCGCGGATGTCCTCCGTGTTGACGGTGACGCCGCGCGGAATCTGGCTGTGGGTCTCCATATAGGCTTTCATGGCGCGCTGTATGCCGTCGCGCATGGCGCCTTCGTGCGTGCCGCCATCGGGGGTGGGGATGGCGTTGACGAAGCTCTGCGTGACTTCATGCGTCTGGTCGCACCAGCAGAGCGCGACATTGAAACGCCCCTGTTCGTCTTCGCGCGAAAGCGTGAAGATATCGTTATGGATTTTTTCGGTTTTGGCGGCATCGATCATGTGCGTGATGAGGTCGCTCAGGCCGCCTGCGAAGCAGAACACTTCGTGTGTGCCATTGACTTTGTCGTCGTATGTGATCTCAATGCCGTTGAGTAGGTAGGCCTTGATTTCGAGGCGTTCGCGAATGAGGTCTGTATCGAAAGTCGTTTCAGGGAAAATTTCCGGATCAGGCCTGAAGAAGATCGTGGTCCCGGTAAGTCTGCTGTTGCCGACGCGACGCACTTTTGTCTTGGGCTGGCCTTGGCTGTATCGCTGTTCGAAGATTCCGCCGTCGCGCTCGACATGGACTCGAAAATCAACGCTCAGCGCGTTGACGACACTTGAGCCTACGCCATGGAGGCCGCCGGATGTCTTATAATTATTGTTGTTGAATTTGCCGCCGGCATGCAGGCGCGTCAAGATGACCTGAAGCACGCTTTCCTTGGCTACGGGGTGTTCATCGACCGGTATGCCACGGCCGTCATCCGAGACTGTGATGGATGAGCCGTCTTCATGCAGCGTCACGCCGATGCGACGCGCATAGCCGTTCATTGCCTCGTCGATGGAGTTGTCCAGAATCTCCCACAGAAGGTGATGGAGACCGGGTTTGCCGGTCGATCCGATATACATGCCCGGGCGCAGCCTGACGGCTTCCAGACCTTCAAGAATCTCTATGTCTTTTGCTGTATATTCGCTCTTTTCGCTCATTCAGTACCTCTTGTGATGACCGGCTGCAAAGGATGCCGCCGTAAAGGACGGCGTTTTAAACAACTTTTGGAACTATGAAAATCCTTTGCGCGATTTTTTTGGCAGAGTGCTGGCGCAAGCCTGCGAAAATGATGAGTGTCGGGCCGTTTGTCTGGCGAGCTCTGGAAGACTTTCTGGGAATTCTTCGACACTTTCAGCTATTGCCAAATGGAACAGTGTGCTTAGATACTTCGCACTCGCTGATTCAGCGGGGAAATTTTAAAATTATCAGTTGGAGCAATTAAATGGATTCTCAGGATGGAAAGAAGCGAAGGTCACCCCAAAAGATACTGAGCGAAGATCTGATTAAGGGGCTTTTTGAACAGGACGGCAATAGTGATAGCGATATGAATGATGTCCCGATTCTGCCGCTTGACGATATCGTGATTTACCCCACGGGGTTGTCAGTCATCAAGATTGCGGCAAGGGAGCAGGTCAATTCTGCACTCAGCGCGATGGAGAGGTCTGAGCACTTGGTCGCGATGCCGGTGCGTCCGCGCACAGACGAGTTTCCGATCCGCGACCTGACAGATATCAATTCATATTATAAGACAGGCACGTATACGCGCATCCTCAAAATCCTGCGCGTCGACAACGGGGAGGCTTGGCAGCTCACGCTCAAGGGGGAGAAGCGCGTGCATCCGACTAACCTGATGTGCGATGGGCCTGGCAGCATCCCTCGCATGTCACTTGTGGAGGCGCTCGAAGTCCCGCTCGCGATCATCGGTGAAGATGTCTATACAGACCAGAACCTTCTCCGTCAGGTGCGTCAGTCCGCTCGCCTGTACTTCGAGCGATGCAGGCTCATCAACACGGATTCAAAAGAAATCATGCGCCTGATTGATCAGATGACGGATCCCTCTGCGCTGACAGATTATCTGTCTGTCCATGTCGAGATGCCTTACGAGCAGCGCGTCGCGCTTCTTGAGGAACTCGAAATCTCGAAGCGCCTGCGCCTCCTGATTGACATCATCGCCAATCATCTCGAGGTCGCCAAGCTGATCGCATCGACGGCTCAGAAAGTGCGCACGGATATGGACAAGCAGCAGCGCGAGTATTTCATCCGACAGCATATCAAGGTGCTCAAGGAGCAGATCGAGGATGCGCCCGAGAACGATGCAGATGAGCTCAAGGCAAAAGTCGAGGCGCTCGATGCGGACAAAGAAGTGAAGGAATACGCCCTCAAGCAGGTGAACCGCCTCGTGATGCTTCCGCAGGCAAGCGCGGAATATGCGGTTGCGCGCACGCATATCGAGGCCATTCTGGACATCCCCTGGCGCGTCTTGACTGAAGACAATCTCAGCATTTCGGATGCGGCTCGGATCCTTGACGAAGACCACTATGGCCTTGAGAAAGTGAAGGAGCGCATTCTTGAGCATCTGTCAGTGCTTGCGTTGCGCAAGGATTTCAAAGGCGCGATCTTGTGCCTGTATGGCCCGCCTGGCGTCGGCAAGACGAGCATCACGAAGAGCATCGCGCGCGCGCTGGGACGTAAATTTGAGCGCGTGAGCCTTGGCGGCATCCATGACGAGTCCGAGATACGCGGCCATCGTCGCACGTATGTCGGCAGCATGCCGGGGCGCATCGTTCAGGCCTTGCGACATGCCAAGACTCGCAATCCTGTCATTCTGCTCGATGAAATCGACAAGCTGACGAGCGATATTCACGGCGACCCCGCCAGCGCGCTTCTCGAAGTGCTCGATCCCGAGCTCAACAACGCATTCGTCGACAACTATATCGAAACGCCGATTGACCTATCCCGGGTGCTTTTCATCACCACGGCAAACAGCCTCGATACGATCCCTGGACCGTTGCGAGACCGCATGGAGATCATCGAGCTTCCGAGCTATACACATATCGATAAGCGCCATATCGGCCGCGATTTCCTCATCCCCAAAGCCATATCCGAACACGGGCTCAAAAAATCCAACCTCAGCATCACGGATGATGCGCTTGATGACCTGATTGCTTATCACACGCGCGAGGCGGGCGTGCGCCAGCTCGAACAGAAAATCGGCGCAATCTGCCGGAAAGTCGCTGCGCGTGTCGTGCGCGGCGCCGAAGAGGGCAAGAAATCCGTGCGCGTTTCGATCGGTAGGAAAAATCTTGAGACGTTCGTCGGCAAGAAAAAATATGACTTCGATCGCATCGAGAAAGACCGCCTCCCCGGCATATCTACTGGTCTTGCCTGGACGCCCGCAGGCGGCGATATCCTGTTCATTGAGACGACGGAAGTCTCTGGAAAGGGCAATCTTGTCATCACAGGCAAGCTCGGCGATGTGATGCAGGAAAGCGCGCGCGCTGCGTTGACACTCGTCCGGTCGCGCGCTGAAAAACTTGGACTGGATCCGGCCTGGTTTTCCGAGCACGATATTCATCTGCACGTGCCTGCTGGCGCGATCCCTAAAGACGGCCCGTCTGCGGGTACGGCAATATTCTGCGCGCTTCTGAGCCTTTGCAAGAATAAGCCGATCCCCTCGACGCTCGCGATGACTGGGGAGATTTCGCTCAGAGGCAATGTGCTTCCAGTCGGCGGAATTCGTGAAAAGGTACTCGCCGCGCATCGCGCCGGCATTCGGACGGTGCTCCTGCCTGCGCAGAATGAGCGCGATCTTGAGGAAGTCGACGCCTCCGTGCGCGAAGAACTTAAATTTGTTCCCGTCACGAAGATTGATGACGTCATCGCTTATGTGTTTGGATGAGGTCGGCTATCGGCCTCTGGCCGATACGCCTCCTGTTCTCGGCTATCGGCCTTTGGCCGATACGCCTCCTGTTCTCGGCTATCGGCCTCTGGCCGATACGCCTTCGGGCTTTGTCCCGGGGTTGCGCTTCGCTTACCCCGGGCTACATTCGGGCACCCCTACGGGGTGCTGGTGGATGCGCCCTGTGGGCGCGTTTTTTTCGTTGTTTAATTTATTTATAGAAAGTTGTTTAGTTTATTTATAGATATTAGAAATGCCCTCGAACATACATCGAAGATGTTTCCACATATATAATTTAATTCATATAAAGCTCAAATTTCCAAGTATATAATTGATATCGGTTGGAACTCAATGGAAAGTCTGGGAGTTTATTAAAAAATTCCACGGTGCATTCTTCAATCTCGCTTGTATCGAGCGTGAAATCATTCGAAGTCAGTGATATATCCTTTGCACGGTATTTATCGGAAATGTAGAAATTAATTTCAACGCTTGCGCGCACTTTTTGGTATTTATTATGCGGACTGTTGTGGATGCATTCATAGAGCGTTTCGGTATCAGCATTTTTCATAAAATCGAAGACAGGCTGCGGCATATCATCGGATGTGGTCGAGGAGGTGTCAATATGCAATGTATTGTCGTTATCGTCTTGCGTATTGCTGAACTCAAATGATGGGGAGGATGTGGTATCTGAGGATGAGGATGTGAGCAACTCCCCGATGACGGCAAAGATTGTTATAATAATCGCAATAGCAAACGGTGCGACGAATATGAATAGCACGATGAGCAGGCAGCCGCAGCCGGATTTCTTTGAATCGGATGACTGGGGGCTGTTCGATGAATTCTGATTGGCGGCTTCTGCGGCTCTGAGGCGCTGTTCGATGGCTGCGACATCGATTGTATCTGCACCGTTTGTGTTTGTGTGATGATCAGTGGCGCTTCTGCTAGATTTTTGCAGGTATTGGTTGACAAGCGAAGCGTTTTTCCATCGCTCGGACATGCTGGCAGGTGTCGCCGAGGCTTTTTGGGGGGCAGTGACTGGTGCGGCTTCGCCAGGTCTGAAGTCGGAGGCTGAAAATTGAGTCTCGCTGTAGACAGGTTGTACTGTTGGGCTGATGATGAAATCGTCCGCATGCGCAGTATCTTGTAATGTCGATGCTGATGTATCTGCGCTTTCGCGAGCATGTTCAAAGACTGACTTGGGCGATGGGGTATTTGCTTGGGAGGGGGCATTTGCTGGTGAAGCGATTGGGGGGCTATTGAGTGTGTTGGTGCTTTCTGTGGGGATGGTTGAACCGAAAGCATCCGAGCTTCCGAATGAGCTTCCCGAACCGAAAGCGTCCGAGCCGCCGAATGAACTTCCCGAACCGAAAGCGTCCGAGCTTCCGAATGAGCTTCCCGAACCGAAAGCGTCCGAGCCGCCGAATGAGCTTCCCGAACCGAAAGCATCCGAGCTTCCGAATGAGCTTCCCGAACCGAAAGTGTCCGAGCTTCCGAATGAACTTCTCGAACCGAAAGTGTCCGAGCCGCCGAAGGGGGTTCCAGTACTATCTGAATCAAAACTGCTTAAACTGCCAGAGGAAAGGCTGTTACTGAGGTCACTGGCATTGCTCATGCCATCAAGCGCAGAAGAAAAATCAAATAGATCGTGTTCTTTGTTCCTGTCGGTCATGGGGCGTTCCTTTGGTCAGGTAAAGAAGGGGGAGCGGCGTATCTGCGAAGCAGATAGCCGCGACCGTGAGCCGTATGCGCCGAAGGCGCATAGGCGAAGTGCCCGAAATTGGCTGAAAGTAGAGGCGTTACGTGGAACGTCTCTCGCGCGGTGTATGCGTCGCATGGCCGCGATCACGAGCCGTATGCGCCGAAAGCGCATAGGGGAGTTGTGACGTTCCGTTGAACGTCACGTTAAAATACGAATGATTATTTGGCAGGGACGTTGAGACCGAGTTTTTTGATGGCTTCGTCGGCGACCCAGTCTTTGGCCTGGAAGTCCTGTTCGGGGATCCATGCTGGGAGTTTCTGGGTGTAGCTGCGTGCGCCCGAGAGGATTTTGTTGGCGGTTTGTGCGGCCTGTTCGCTGACTTTCCAGGCGTCGAGCGGTTGGTTGAACGAGACGGCGGAATCGAAAGTTCCGTACATTTCGTCGACGTGTGAGACATCCCATTTGTCGAGTGGCTGATTGAAGCTGGCCGCGCGCTCGAACGTGTGATTCATGTATCTGAGGGATTTTGTGTTCCATGCGTTGAGCGGCTGGTTGAAACGGATTGCCCTGTTGAACATGTCGTTCATGTTATCGACGTTCGAGACGTCCCATTTTTCGAGGGGCTGGTTGAAGTTTTCGGCCCCCTGGAACATGTACCACATGGAATCGGCATTTGAGACGTTCCATTTTTCGAGGGGCTGGTTGAACGAGACGGCGTCGTCGAACATGCCGGAGAAAGTGCGCGCGTTCGAGACATCCCAGCTTTCGAGGGGCTGGTTGAAGCTTTCCGCGCTTCTGAAGGTTTCATAGAAGCTGTTGACGTTCGAGACATCCCAATGATCGAGGGGCTGGTTGAAATGATCGGCGCCCCAGAATGTGTGTTCGAGTTCGGTGAGTCTCGATGTGTTCCAGGCATTGAGCGGCTGGTTGAATGATGAGGCGTGGGCGAATGTGTGGTTCATCTTGGTGACGTTCGAGACATCCCACTTGTCGAGAGGCTGATTGAAGCTGGACGCGCCATCGAAGGTTTTGGAGATATCCGTGACTTTTGAGGTGTTCCAGGTGTTGAGCGGTTGATTGAATGATCTTGCATTTTGGAACATGCCTTCAAGGGTGGTGACGTTTGAGATATCCCAGAGGCTGAGGTCGGCGTTCATCTCCTCGGCGTTCGCGAACATGTATGCGAGCGAGCGCACGTCCGTGAGATCAGGCGTGTCTTTGGCGACGACTTGCATGTGTTTGCAGTTGTTTGCGAAGTTATCCATGGATTTCCAGCGGATGTCGCCCCACTGGAGGAGCGCGAGCACGTCGGCCTTCGGGGGTTCGTATCTGCTCGGGGGCGCATCCAGTATCCGCTCATTTATTGTGCCGATGATAATGGTGTCCAGCTCGCCACGGACGGAGACCTGGTAAGTGCCGGCCTTGGGATAGGTGAAGCTGAGCTCGTTTTGCGTTTCGTAGATGCCATCGCCGTCGAAGTCGATCTCGAAATTCGGCTTGAAATCGGGGAATGCTGCGCTGATGTGTTCCCGTTCATCGCGAGCGTAAAGGTTGTAGAGGGAGTATTTGAAGCCGTCGGTTGGAATTGAGACGACGAAGACGAGCGGCCTGACCTGGGTGATGTCTTGTATGGGGGAGCGGTCTTTGCGTTTTTGTAGGATGGCTTGGAGGTCTGCGGGGATGTTGGGGTTATTGGCGGTGAGGCTGGCCTGCTCTGCCGAGTCTTGAGCCGGGGCGGCGGGTTGCAGATTTGTCTCGTTTGTGCCGGAAGCGCGGCATCCGCAGAGTGTCAGCGCTGGGATGGCAAGACTGATAAAACGAAGTGTGTACGGTGTAAGCATAAAATCCTCCAGGAAAAAAATGACCACTCATGGAAAGTGAATATTTTACTATAAATCGGCATTTGTAAACGTATATTTTTGCGCAATTTTGGTGTAAGGTGAAAGAAGATTTCTGCAACAAGGATGCAGAGATATCTACCATAAAGCAAGACAAAGCAAGGCTATGCATAACAGAAGAAGCGTTTTCAGGGATAATCCGGATCCGAATGATCCTGAGTTTTTTGAGAAGATCATGGGTGTGATACAGGCGCTTGCATCGGACGGGGTGCATCTGGAGCTTGTGAGCGATGAGGCATCACAGCTGACGCATCTTCATCAGATCACATGGCAGTCAGTGGACGAGGAGCTTCAGACAGAGCTTTCGGTTGTCCGTGATCTTCACGATGAGGTGTGCTATGCGACGATCAAGTCGAAGCAGTCGTGGATTTCGAAGCGTGCGCGTGAATTGTTCAACACTCTGATAGACTGCTATACGATCAACGAGCTGATTGAGCTTTGCAGCCGTCGCTTTTTTGATGCGCGTCTTCTGATTTGCCTGGGATTGCTCGGGCGCAAGCCTGATGCCGAGATGATCCGCACGATCAGTGCGGCTTTGGATCATGATCTTCCCAAGGCGCGCTATTGCGCTGCACGGGCGGCAGCGATCACGCAGTGGTCTGCCTTCGTGCCTGATCTTGAGATGATGCTTAAAATGGAGACTGACCCGAGCGCTCGCGAAATGGCGGAACATGCCTTGGAAGTCTGCGAGAAAAAAACATAAGTTCTTGCCGTGCTCTGGCACGGCGTTGTGTTGCTTAAGAACTGGAGAAGCTGATATGAAACATTGCATTCCGCAGTGGATTTGGGCCGTTTTTATGATCTCTGTCGGAACGATGTCTGGTTGCGCCTTGGATGATCTTCTTTCCTTTGGGGAGAGTTGCCCTCCTGAAGGAGAGGATGGGGAAATCAGCTATATCGGCAATCCCTATTGCACGGACGGCCAATTTGAGCAATGCGAAGGATTTAAAGAGCCCGAAAAGTATTTTGAGGCAAAGCGCTGCCCGCGTCTTTATAACATCTGCGCGCCCAATGAAGGTGACAAAGGCTATCATTGCGAAGCAGAGTCTAAGATCGTCACGCAGTGCGCCTATGGGGAGATTCCATGCAAGGACGAAGCGGGCAACCTTCAATGCCTTAATCCTGCGGGGGACGAGTCATGTGGCGCGAAATCCTGTGATGAGATAGGGGAAGTGTGCGCTTCGCTTGATGGGCGCGCCAGATGCCGTGGCGACAGGGACAAGGGCTACTACTGCGGCTGTCCGGATGGTGATGTATTGTGCGGCGGACGATGCATCACGCCATCGATCAGCAATACGAACTGCGGTGCTCGCGGCACTTGCAGCAGTGAAGCGTTTGCAAGTCCGGATTATCAGGGCGACAACTGCGAGGCGGGCATGACGTTGTGCAGCAACGGTAAATGCGTCTGTAGCGAGGGGGAAATCTGGTGCGTGCTCAACGGAAAGCCTGGATGTTATGACCCTAAGGACAAGGCGTCTTGCAATGCACATCTGATGGAAGACGGAATCCATTGTGAGGCGCTGACATGCGATGAGGAGCAAAGCTGCGCGCTGCTCTCTGCCGATGCCTATGCGTGCCAGCTGTCCCAGTGCGGCGCAGGGAAGCAGCTCTGCATGATTGAGGATGAAAAAGCTTGCGTGTCTGTGACGGACACGAAGTTCTGTGGCAGCTGCCTCAACGACTGCCATATACATAGTTTTGAAAATGCGCACCCCAAAAGCTGTGTTAAGAATAACAAGGATATTCCGACATGCCACTATGAGTGCGATGATGGCTATACGAATTGTGGCAATGAACTCTATCCTCACTGCATCAAGCTGGATTCTGTCTATGACTGCGGCGCGTGCGGCAAGGCTTGCAAAGCAAAAGAGATCTGCGAGGCCGGGGAATGCATCACGACGACATGCGCGGCCAATCAGTGCACCATTCCGCTTGGGGGCGACAAGGTCTCGTGCGTCAGCACGGATGACAAGTGTGGCGCGGACTGTCTTGACTGTAAAAATAAGCATTCCAATGGCTTCTGCAAAAACGGCAGTTGCGTGATCAGTGCGTGCAACGATGGCGAACATCCGGTCTATTCTGGTTCTGATATCACGAGTTGCGAAAAGAACACGCCGAGAGTCTGTGCATCCAAAGATATGACGCCGGATCAGCAGGTCAGGGATTGCACGGGGGAGTTTCCAAATGCTGTCGCCGTCGAGTGCACACCTTCGGGGACTTGTGCAATCAAGGAATGCCCGGCCGGGCAGCATCTGTCCGGGGATAAGCGCTCATGTGTTGCCAACTCGGTCACAGCATGCGGCGCATCGACTGGCACGCAGACGACGAATTGCCAGAGCCAGATCGTTAATGCCTCTAATGTGAAATGTCAGCCTGACGGTTCCTGCTCTGTTGTCACCTGTGCAAATGGCTTCCATATCGCGTCGGATGGACGTTCCTGTGCGGCCAATACGAATACTGCATGTGGCTCCACTGGCAGTTCTCACACGACGAACTGCGCGAACGGCGTGCAGAAAGTGTGCAATAACGGAACATGCGTTTGTTCCGCTGATGGCAGCACTGTGCTCAATTTTGACGGGAATGCATGTGTCATCGCGGCATGTGGCGGTATTCCCGGTGTGCAAGTCGGTTCGTTGCTGAGCAAGAGCTGGTATAATAAGAACTATTCGGAATATGCCTGCAATCCCACGAAGTGTCTTGCCAACTACAAACAGGTATCTCAGAGGAACGAGGGCAAGTATTTTGCCTGTTTGCCGAGCAGTTCGGCGTATAATTGCTCAAGTCTGGGATATAAATATTCGGCTAAGGGCTATTGTATTGGCAAAGAAAATGGCACGGGCGTCAATGGACATAATCATTGTGCGGCTAATTACCGCCAATACATTACCGCTTGTATCCATAAAGATGTATGCTGCGGAACGCGAAATCTGAACATGACAAAGCCGACAGATTTCCTCTGCACGAATTGTCAGGCTCAGGGCAAGACATGTAATATGACGAGCGGCACATGCCAATAAGTCGTTTTTTGAGTGGAATGATACAGAGTTTGATATAAACAAGTGTGTTTTCTGCGGCATGCGAAAGTGCATGCCGTATCACTTTTTTGTTTTTCAGGAGTTGGACATGACAGACATTGCAGCACAATCACTTGAAATCGCGCGCAAATGGGCATCTGAGCCGTTCGATGCGGATACGCGGGCGGAAGTACAGGCATTGATCGATGCGAATGATATCGAGACGATTAAGAATCGCTTTGGTGCGAGCATGCAGTTCGGCACAGCTGGCCTGCGCGGCGTGATGGGCGCTGGCCGCACGATGATGAATGCCTATATGATTGCCAAGGCCACGCAAGCGCTTGCGCTCTGCCTCGAAGAAGAATATGGCGATGAGGCTGTGCATCGCGGCGTCGTCGTCGGGTATGACTGCCGCCATAACTCCGAAAAATTCGCGCGCGTCACCGCCGGCGTGCTCGCCGCCAACGGCATTCAGGTTTATCTTTATGACCGTCTCACGCCCACAAATCTCGTGCCTTTCGCAATTCGCAAGATGGGCGCGTTTGCTGGCGTCATGGTCACAAGTTCACATAATCCCAAGGTTTATAATGGATACAAGGTCTTCTGGTCGAACGGCGCGCAGATCATCAGCCCCGTCGATGCCCAGGTCGCTTCGCGTATGGACAAGCTCGATGACATCGGCAATCGCGCGCTTACAGTCGAAGAAGGCGTCGAACGCGGCCTGATACGCATCCTTTCGGACGACATGATCGATGCCTATACGGACTGGGTCGTCAAGAGCGCCGTCCACACAGGCGCGAACGATGTCGATATTGTCTATACGCCGCTCGGAGGCACGGGCTGGGCATGCGCAAAAGCTTCGTTCGATCGCGCGGGATTCAAGAAAGTTCGCGTCGTCGAAGAGGAGAAAACACCTTCGGGCGATTTCGCTGGCCTCGATGCCCCGAATCCCGAACGTCCCGACACCTGGCCGCGCGCACTCAAGCTCGCAAAAGAAGTCAATGCCGAAATCGTCCTCGCGAATGACGGCGATGCCGATCGCCTCGGTGTCGCAATTCCCGTCAATGGGGAGTACAAGATATTGGGCGGCAACCAGATCGGCGCGCTCATGCTCAACTACATCATCGAAAATCTCCCCGAAGACAAGCGCAATACAGACAGCTTCGCCATCTGCTCGGTCGTTTCAAGCCCGCTCACTCGCGCGATCTGCGAAAATGCTGGCGTCGATTTCCAGGAGACGCTTACCGGCTTCAAGTGGATGGGAAATGTCGCTGACGAACGCGTCAAACGCGGCCAGCATTTCCTCTTTGCTTATGAAGAGGCATTCGGCTTCACCTACAGCGATGCGCGCGACAAGGACGGTATCATCTCCGTTCTCCTGCTCGCCGAACTCGCTGCAGACTGCAAGGCAAAAGGCAAGCGCGTCATCGATGTCCTCGACGAAATCTATCTCAAAAACGGCATTCATTTCGAAGATGCCGCAGAGCGCTTCTATGAAGGCCTTTCGGGCAAAGATACGATGGCAAATGTCCTCGCAAACCTCCGCAACAATCCGCCGCATGCCATTGCCGGCATCGATGTGGTGCGCGTCCGCGACCTCCTCAATTCGCGCACGATCGATCTCAAAACTGGCGCGGCTGAGCCTGTCATTCATCTCCCCAAACAGGATATGCTCACGTTCTATCTGGCCGACAACAGCTGGATTTCCCTGCGCCCGTCGGGCACTGAGCCAAAACTCAAATCCTATCTCGGCGTCATCGGGCATGCCTCAAAAGAGGAATATCCGGTCATCAAGGCTGCGCTTGAAGCCAAGCTCGCGCGCATCAAGGCCGCAGTGAAGGAAATGCTCTGATTCCCGGCTGCCGGCTGCACCGGCACGCTTCGGGTTCGCGCCTATGCGCCTTTGGCGCATACGGCGCTTTGGCCGGCGCTATCGGCAGAGCCGATACGCGCCGGCTTTTTTATCCCATGCGTGCGTCACAGAGCGGCTTGTCCCAGGCTATCGAAGCACCATGTTCTGCGGCAAGCGCGGTCGCTGTGTTGCGGATGTCTTTCAAAAACTCGGCTTCGCGCTTTTTAGATCGCCGCCCTTTGCCCGTATATATTGTTTTTATAAAACATGCGTCATAAGATATCGCAAAATCTTCCGGCTCGTCATGCGGGAAGAAGCTCACTAGAACGTCATAGCTGATTACGCCAGCTGATGAATCAGACTTCAATATAACATTGACTGCATGCCGCAAGCGTCCATTAAATTCTCCGCATGCTTCGAAATATTGCTGATAGACGTTGATTTCTGCCATGTTTCTGTCCTTTTGTTTGGCTCTGTTCAACAAGCGTGGATATGGCCCAAAAATGCCAGGTATTATCGGCAATCGAGCATCGATAGTCTCTCCGCATAAAAGCGATTGTCTTTACCATGCGCGCTGCTGCCTGCCTTCTATTGCCTGCTGCCTTGTATTTCATATCCACAGTCGTTGAACACAGCCTTATGTTTATATGATTTATGCGTGTTCCGAGGGGGCTTCGTGATCATCGGAATGCAGTTCCATCGTATAGACCGTAATCATTCGATCGAGTTCGAATGGCTTGAGTAGTTTGCGCAGATCGTAAATCTGTTCCCAGGTGAGTATGGCGATGTAACGGCAGTCGGCCTCATGTGCAAGTTCTTTTTCAAAATCATGAGGGTTTAACATGACGACATGAAAATCTTGGGAATAGCTTTCATGCAGCAAATTGTTCCATGCAAGACACCAGGAATCTATATGAGAATCAATCATATCTACATCAAGGCTGAGGCGTTTATGGAATATTGATTCGGCTAACGAAGACATATAGTTATTGAAAGTATAAAAATCTGCATCATCCATGTTGAGAATGACATTCAGACTTGTTTGCCAGGCATCATAGCGGAATGGCTGGTGAGGACCGATTTGTAATTCTTTAAAAATATTTTCTCTAAAGAGATTGATATCATTGAGCGTGCTGTCGGATGTATCATGAGTTATGGCATCTATATCTTTGGGATCGATATTCATATAAGGACAGGTCAGCTTTAAGATTTGCTTGTCATAATATTTTCGGATGCTGCCTTTTCCGCAGATGGCAAAAAGTGTGTCATAGAGCGCTGAGGGAAGGATATCTGCAATTTTTTTAGGCGTTACCGTTACAGGAGCGATGGTGTGCAGGAGAAGCCTGAGGTCATCCAGAATGCAGAGCCGTTCGGAGCGATCGTCTTCGAGCACAATGGTAAACACTCGTGCGACTGAAAGACATGTCTTCAAGAGCGTAAGTAGCAGTTCGTATTGTTCATCATTCGCACTGTGTTCCCAGATATGATTGAGCGTCGCATTCATGACGAGTTGCGGAAGGCGGCGAGTGATAGTTGCTTCGCCGGGCAGCATCATGTCAAACAGACCATCTGGATCTTCGGAAAGCGCCGGCACCAGGATGCGCCTGAACGTGCCGTTCTGCAATTCAAATTTTTCCCAGTTGTCGTCGCTCAGTACATTGGTAAAGATGTTCGGGGAAAGCTTGGGGTATGTGTGCTTGTCAATCGTGCGCGTGGCTGGCCAGTCGAGACTTTCCAATGACAAGCAGAAGTTGAATGTGCCTGAGCTGAGGCATTTGAGGTTTGCAGGAAGATGTACTTGCCTGAGCGATATACAATAAGCAAAACAATTTTCGCCAATAATCTCGCATGAATCTGGAATAACAATTTCTTTAAGCGACCGGCAGTCTTCAAAACAGTTGTTCCACAAATCAATCAGGTCTTTTTTAAAAATGACGTTTTCAAGCTTTGAGCAGCCTTTGAAGGCACAGCTTTCGATGGATTGAACATCGTCTTCAAAGATGACCGATTGAAGGTTGTCGAGACCGCAGAATGCATTTTCTCCGATGGTGTTAATTTTTCCCTTAAATGTGATGCTTCTGAGCTTTGTGCCAAGATTGAAGGCATTGGGTTCTACTTCATTAATATATTCAGGAATAATGAGTTCGGTTAGGTTTTCTTTGAGACCGACAAGGACATTGTTCTGAACATATAAATCGCTGTCCCAGGTCGTGTTGGGATGGTTCGAGTTGAGCTTTTCTCTGTCGGATGATTTCCCAAAATGAGGAAGATTGAAATCGAATGTTGCTTTGAGCGATTTAATATCCGGTGGGGAGCTAAATGAATCCTTAAAAGCGGACACGAATTTACTCATGATATCAAGCTGTTGTTCGCTTTGGGCGGTCTGTGGGCGATCATTACGCTCTGACGGGAATGGGGCCTTTTGATCATCATCTGTGAATGTGCCGCTGAATTCGTCTGATTTAGCAATTTGGGGCAAGATGTATGCGTTTCGCTTGCTCGAATAGGCGTATTTGCTTTGTAGGAATTGCAGTGATTTTCCAGACAGAGGGCAATCCTCGATGCTGTCTCTCCGAATAAGCTTAAACTTGGGATTCCAGATGATTGTCGTCAGCGATGTGCAGCCTTTGAACAGTTCTGAGGGCGTTGTGACGAAATATTCATTATTTGGAAGGCTGACGTGTTTGAGTGACTTGCAATTTTTGAAAGCCGCTTGACCGATATTCCACACGGAATTGGGCAAAATAACTTCTTCTATGGTCTGATTATTTTGAAAAGCGTTCGCTCCGATATCTTTGATGCCATCGGGAATGACGATTCTTTTTTGAGACCCCTTATAACTGATAATCTTAACGCCGTAGTTGCCCTGGGTGAACTGAAATCCTGACTCAGAGGAGAGCGCTGACGCATTTTTGAGATTGTCCAGAAGCGAATGAGATTGGGTGATCACATTGGTTTTGAGGTTCTGGAAAGCATTGGTGATCGCTTTGAGGACTGGGCCTGTGATTTCTGAGAAATCATTCTGAATTTGGGAGGGTGTTTGTGCCGTTGATGATGAATTATCTTGGTTTGGTATGGGCGCAGTGAATTTGTGGCTTTGGAATGTGTGCGTGATAAGCTTGTGTGGGAAAGTAATCTCGTATTGAGGCGGTGTTGTAAAGGTAAATGCAGGCTGGTGTTTGGATGGCCTGTTGTGCGTTTTGGGGCGATTATGCCATCTGCGTTTTTCGATGATAATCTGAATATAGTTTTGGAAAGATGTGTTTTTATAGTTCTCAATTCTTTTCATTGTGGCATTGATCAGTTCAAAATGCGTGCTTGGAAACCATTGTTCTCGAAGTGCACGATTATTCCTGACCTTGTCAGGCATGGGCTCGTGGTCTGCTAGAATGTCTTTACCGATGCGAGGGTATTCCTGGCCTTCATAAACTTTTCTGTTAGGCCATTGGATTTCTTCCAGGGCGTAACAGCCAGCAAAGATTCTATCGGGTATGATGCGAAGATATCGAGGAAGCGTAGCATATTTCAAGGTCGTGCAGTTCTCGAAACATCCGTTCCCAAGGGCAGAACATGAATCTGGAATGTAGATGTTTTTCAAATGCTTGCAATTCGCAAAACATCGGGCGCTGATATTCAGAAGTGCACTTTTGAATATGATGGCTTTAAGAGTGCTGTTTGCAAAAGCTTCTTCATCGATGTTTCGGATATCTTTTTGAAAGATGACATTCTTGAGTGCACTGCAGGCATAAAATGATTTTTTGCCGATGCGAGAGACGCTTTGTTCAAAAGTGACGGATTTGAGTGATTTGTGACCTGCAAATGCGCGATCAGCAACGGATGTATTGTGTGTCTTGAAAATAATAGATTTGAGATGAGGTGCATGTAGAAAAGCATAAGGTGCGATATGAAATGCATAGTGTTTATCTTCAACAGATAGGATTCGTTCAGGCTTATCAATGATGAGTGTCTGCTGGTCAGACCGAGCTTCTGTCAGGACATCGCAGATGCGCCATCCGGCATCCTGGCTTGGCCGGCCTTCATGGGCTTCCCATGCGTTTGGATAGGTGGCAGGCTGGTACCATTGGTATTGTCGAATATGAAGTCCGTTGGGGAGAAGTATCGGGGTGCAGGATGTGGAAGTCGCATTTTCTGGAAATTTGAACTGAATATCTGAGACGGTGTCATTTATATTGTTTTGAGCATATTGTGTGGAAATGCTAGAGCCATCGCTCTGGTTCTTGTTAGAGGAAGTAGGGAATGCCTTGGATGTGTGGATGGGGTTCTGAGGTTTGGAAGCATTGTGCGTAGAAGTGGCATGCCTTGGGGGAGGTGAAGCCGGTGTAATATTGGAGACGTATGAGGCACGTCCGTTATCGATTTTTTCGTTGGTGGGCTTAATAGGCTGGATATTTTGCGCGTTTGCTTGTTTAGGCTTTGCCGTATGGTTTTCGCCTTTGCGTTTGTCTTCGGATGCATCTAAGGCTTCAGTGACGTTTTCTATGGCTTTTGTGGCGGCATCAATGGCTTTTGCGGCGGCATCGCCTAAATCTTGAATGAATTTAGGATCGCCCAATTTTTTTAGAAATGATGAAAAGGGAGATTGTTTATCTGCCATAATATCAAAACTCCAATTATATAGACCCCATCATGCTGGACTGGACAGGAGCCAGCTGCAAACACACTAGTTTATCACAGGGGGCGTATTGGGTTCAAGATATTGGAAGTGCAAGTGGGGGACTGGAAGAGCGCTTGATGGGGCTACGGGGTATTTGGAATCGGGGGATACGTTGACGAACCCGGAAACAGATGCTAATTTTATTGAGCCGTGTAATTTTGCGGCAGAGGAGCGTATATGGCGCAGGCGGTAAGAGAGTACAAAGACAGGCTGTTTACCTTCATTTTTGGCAGTGAGGAGAACCGTGAGTGGACGCTCAGCCTCTATAACGCGGTGAATGATTCGCATTATACGGACGCGTCTGCCATAGAGATCACGACGATCAAGGAAGTGATTTATCTCGGCATGCATAACGACGTGTCGTTCATCATTGCCAATGAGCTCAATCTTTATGAACAGCAGTCTTCGTATAATCCCAATATGCCTCTGCGGCAGCTTCAATATCTGGGTAATCTGTATGAGGCCTATGTCGAAAAGAATGACTTCGACAAGTATGGCAGAAAACTCATTCCGTTGCCTGTGCCGAAGTTCATGGTGTTCTATAATGGATTGGGCAAAGTCGCGGAAGAGAGCGTACTGCGCCTGAGCGATGCATTTCCGCCCGGAGCAGATGCAGACGTCGAAGTCAGAGTCAGAATGCTCGACATCAACTATGGGAAGAATCAGGCTCTGCTGGAAAAATGCAAGCCGCTGATGGAATACGCTTGGATTGTCCGGGAAATCCGTGAGCGTGCCAAAATAGCTGATATCAAAACAGCTGTTGATTCTGTGATCGATGATCTTCCCGATTCGTTTGTACTCAAACTATTCTTGGTTGTACATAAGCTTGAGGTGGGTACCATGTTGCTGACAGAATATGATGAAGTGAAACACTACGAGCGCGTCTACCGGGACGCGCATCGAGAGGGTGAAGAAGAGGGAATGGCTAAAGGCAAAGCTGAAGGCAAGGCGGAAGGCAAAGCTGAAGGAATCGTGAATATGATGCAAGCCCTGAAGCTTTCCTTTGAGCAAGCGGCAAGCGTTATGAAGATACCTGATGAAGAGTTTCCTTTATATAAAAAAATGATTGATGGAATGTCATAAGATTCAGGCGCTCGGCGTATGGAACGAAGTGACATAGACGAGCGCAAAGGCGCGTATCGGCAAAGGGATGTTCGTTTGGACGAACATCTCTTTGCCGATAGCGCCGAAAGCCGTGCGTATTTTGTCTGTGGCAAAATAGCACGGCAATAATATTTATAAAGACAATATATTAAAAACTATAAAGTCGAAAATGTGATTTGATCAGCTGGAAAGCATTTACTTTTTAAGCATGCGCATGGCGTTGAGTACCGCGAGTATCATGACGCCGACATCTGCGAAGACTGCTGTCCACAGATTCGCAATGCCTATGGCGCCGAGGAAGAGGAATAGCGCCTTGATCGTGAGCGCAAAGACGATGTTTTGTATGACGATCCGGTGTGTTTTTTGTGCGATTTGAATGCCTTTGGGGAGAAGCGAGAGGTCGTCTGACATCAGGACGATGTCTGAGGCTTCGACGGCAGCATCTGAACCAAGCGATCCCATGGAAATCCCGACATCTGCAAGCGCGAGCACGGGGGCGTCATTGATTCCGTCTCCGACGTATGCTGTTTTTCCGGCATTCTGCGACTGGCGGAGTTTCTGGAAGCCGCTGACTTTGTCTTGCGGGAGAAGTTCCGCTTCGTATGCATCGATATCAAGCGCGTTTGCGACGCTTGCAACGACAGGTTTGGCATCGCCGCTCAGGATGGCTGTTTTGCTGATGTTCAGGGCGCGGAGCGATTCGAGTGCAGGCTTGGCTTCAGGCTTGAGCGCGTCGGAAATTGTCAGCGAGCCGAGATACGTTTCATTACGCGCGACATGGACGACTGTGCCTTCCTGCGATGAGGGCGTGTATGAAATTCTGAGGGCCTGCATCATTGCGGCATTTCCGGCATGATAGGTGTCGGGGCCGAAGACTGCGGAAACGCCTTTGCCTGGCAGTTCGCTGAAGCTGTCCGGCTGAGCGGGGGCGATGTCTTTGCCCAGGGCGCGGATTGACTGCGCAATCGGATGGTTGGAGTTCTGTTCGGAGAGATATGCGGCGCGAATCAGCGCTTCTTCGCTGCCGGCTGGTTCGATATGGGTCACTTCAAACGTGCCTTTTGTCAGCGTGCCGGTCTTGTCGAAGACGAACGTGCGCACCTGGCTGAGCGTTTCCAGATGATTGCCGCCCTTGACGAGTATGCCATGTCTGGAGGCGACACCTATTCCGCTGAAATAGCTCAGGGGAATAGAGATGACGAGCGCGCATGGGCAGGAAATGACGAGAAATATGCAGGCGCGCCGCAGCCATTCTGCCCATCCGCCGGTGATGAGCGCGGGCACGATGGCGATGAGGAGCGCCAGAATGACGACAGCCGGCGTGTAATAGCGGGCAAATTTGGTGATGAACTTTTCGGATGGCGCTTTGTGCGCAGCGGCATCCTCCACGAGCTTGACGACTTTGGCCGCCGTCGAATCGCCGCTTGCCTTGGTGACTTCGATCTGCAGTGAACTCTCGATGTTGACTGTTCCGGAGAGCGCCGTTTCGCCTGGATGAATGCTTCTCGGTGCCGATTCGCCAGTAAGGGCACGCGTGTCGAGCTTTGAGGCGCCGGTTTTGACAAGGCCGTCGACAGGCACTTTTTCGCCTGGCTTGACCAAAATGATGTCACCTATCTTCACATCTTCTGCAGAGACTTGCACGAATTCGCCATTTTTCAGGACACATGCCGTTTCCGGGCAGATGTCCAGCATCTCTGCGATGGAGCGCTTCGACTTTTCGACAGCTTTGTCCTGGAACCACTCTCCAAGCTGGTAGAGGAGCATGACGGTGACGGCTTCTGGATATTCGCCGATGGCGAATGCGCCGAGCGTGGCGACAGTCATGAGAAGGTTTTCGTCAAAGAACTGGCGGCTCACGATTGTCTTGTATGATTTGATGATCACATCATAGCCGAGCAGGAGATATGCCAGGATGAATCCAGCGATGCCGACGGCATGGCGTTCCGGGAGCAGGTAGAAGACGCAGGCGGCTGCCATTGCGAGCACCGCGCCGGCAATGATCTGTGGAAGCTGTGATTCCTCTTCCTTTGCATCTTCGGTGGATGCTGCGTTCGTGGCTGGCGTTTCGGTGACCTGGACATCGGGCTCAAAGGTGTGGACGATCTTTTGCACGACAGCTTGCAGGTCTTCAGGTTCAGAGTCCGCAAGCTCAATGCTGAGCTCTTCTTTGAGCAGGGTGATCCGCGCATCTCTGACCCAGTCGAGTCTTTGAAGTTCATGTTCGATCCGTGCTGCGCAATTTGGGCAGGTGAGACCTCTGAGATACAGGATTTTGTTCATGATGGATGCCTTTATCTTTTTAAAGGTTGCTCAATTATTCAACTTTGTGTGTAAAGATTGCTCAATTGCTCAACCGTTTGGTACGCATCAGCAGTCGCTGGTGCATCATGCAGGATATTAGGATCTGTTTTCGTCCTCGCAGATATGGTCTAGAGCCATATTGAGTATCTGAGTGACATGATCATCCGCGACCGTATAAAATACGACCTGTCCATCTCTCCGGGAGCGTATGAGCTTTGAGAGCCTGAGCGCTTTGAGCTGATGTGAGATGGCGGATTTTGTCAGGTTGAGAAGGGCAGCGAGGTCGCAGACGCAGAGCTCCTGTTTCGCGAGGACATGGAGGATGCGAACGCGCGTGGGGTCGCCGAAATGCTTGAGCAGGCTTGCGAGGTCTTCGTAGGTCTGCGCTTCGAGCATATTTGATTTTGCCACGCGCACGCTGTCTTCGTGGATGATCTCACAATCGCATCGCGGTGCCGTCGCTATTTTGTCGATGCTCTTTGCTTGTTTTGTCATGATCTGCCTCATTGTGTGATGATTGAGCAATTGTTCAACCATTTGCGAGTCTAGCACGATGATTATCTGGGTCAAGAGTTTTTTTGTGCGCCGCTATGCCCTGCGGGGATACGCGTCGCATGTGTTCGCGCCTATTGCCTGCGGCAATACGTCGCTCATGATGTGGTTTCGTTTGCGGCATTCAAGCGATGCAGTTGAAATCAAAGGCGGAAGCCTTATCATGCTCGACTGCCTGTGGCCTGTTCGTAAAAGCCTTAATTCTTCAGCCAAATCATCAGAGGCTGAGTCGTAACAAACTGTGAGGTATTTTGAATTTATAAAAAATATTTTTATAAATTCGTTTATATTTACTTAATTTCTGCCGGATAATCATACCAAACGATATTATCGAATACGCCTGGAATTCTGCCAGCAAATTCTATTTTGAACTTGGTCGAGCCTTGGGTGCTGAATGTGCATTTCATGGGTTCGCCTTGTTGTGAATGGAGATCTTGGCAGAGCTTGTCATTGAGATAGAGGCGGATGTGCATGGCATTTTGAGTTCTTGGACAGTTTGTTGACTTGATGACCTGCATGGAGAGTTCGGAAACGCCATTGGGAATGGTTGCGGTCAGGGTGCCCGTGGTGCAGTTGCCTTTGTCCAGATGGCATGGTTCAGAGGTTTTGTGCCCTTTGACGGCATCGGATTGGAGGAATACGCCGATACCCTCGATGGTGCGGACAGAGCTTGTAAACATCCCGGTATTGCCTCCGTTTGATATTTTCCAGGTGATGCCGCTTATATCTTTGCTTTTATAGGACTGATTGAATGAGGTTTTAGAAGTAAAGTTTGTGAACGTTTCTTTATGTTTTGTGCAATGCTTGGAATCGCTGCAGCCCTTGGGGCATGCGCCTGATGCGGATACATGTCCGTCTGTGCAGATGGCAAGCGTGCCGGCGTTGCAGGCATTTGAGGCGCATTCGGCGCCCAGGGGCTTGCACTGTGTCTCATCCAGGCAGATGTGCATGTCGCAGTCGACGGGGGCGGCCAGAATGCCGGAATTGCAGACCTGAAGTTTGCCATCGGCGCAGATATCCTGGGTGCAGGGCGGAACGCACGCGGTTTCGCTGGCGCATTGTTTCGAGGCGCATGGGACTGGGGCGTTCATGACGCCCTGGACACATTCAGTAATGATTCCGTCTGCGCACAGGTTTTGTGTGCAAGGAGCGGCGCATTCTGTTTCGTCTGCGCAAAGATGAGACTGGCAGGGAATAGCATCGGCGTAGATGCCGCTGTTGCAGGTCTGAATATGGCCGTCTCGACATCGGTCATTTGTGCATGGCGGTTCGCAGGCTGTTTTTTCGGCGTTGCATGCATGTGAGGGGCATTGCGTGGCCGCGAGCAGGCGGTGATCGGAACATTCTCTGAGCATGCCGGAATCGCATTGTGATTGGGTGCACGAAGGCGCGCATTGCGTGTTGTCTGCGCATTGTCCGGATTCGCAGGCGGCACCTGTATCATAAGCGCCATCGAGGCAATGAAAAATCTGACCGTTTTCGCACTTGTCTTGTGAGCATTGCGGCGTGTCTGTTCTGCATTCGATGGTATCACCGTCGCATTCGAGCTGCCCATGACAATGCATGACTGATACCCAGTTGCCGTCAGCGCATTCCAAGACTTGATCGTCAGCGCATTGGCGGTCGCCTGAGGTGCAGTGAGTGTTGGGCGGCATGACTACACTTGGATCTTCGGGCTGTTCGTCAAGGGGCGTCTCTTCTGGCTGGACCTCGATGTAGAGCGTAGGCACCAGCTCATTCGCGCATCCCGCAAGGACAAGCGTTAAGCAAGAAATAAAAGGCATCAGTCTCGGTTTCATATCACATCTCCTCGATAGAGGTTATATACAGGATTATAGCAGATATTGTTCATAAAGACAGCTATTTCCATAAGTTTTTGTGTGCATCACGGCTCAAGGATGTGGCATTGCAACAGATTGATGATCGGGGATATGCCGAGGGATTTATGAAACGCCATCCCGATGTAAAAACGATACGTTGTTATGGCGTGGCATTCTGCCGAAAATGGGTTGAAATCGCGATGAAGTGATAGGTTTTGTGGGCGCGGCCTATGCGCTTTGCGCATACGGCCTGCGTGCGGCGGCTATTGCATACGCCGCCGCCACACCGTTTCTGTGGGCGGACGAAAAATGCGTCTTCGCATCCTTGTCGGCTTTTGTGAAATACGAGCCTGTGTTAGAACTACGAGGCAAACCCTGATTGCATAGGAGGGCTTATGAAACATGGGTATTGGAAAGGCTTGATTGCGGCATTTGGTTTGATATTGGCTTGGGGATGTCATGCGATGACGCAGGCGGAGAGCGGGCAGAACCCGGGGAATAGGGATGCATCGTCGCGTTCGTCGGAAACAGTGGTGGACGCTGACCACGCGCCGTCCGATGTCCTGGCAAAACCTGAGGATACAGCGGATGTCGTTCGTGAAGAAACCGCAGCGGCACCTGAAGGAAGCGATGAGACTGATGTCGGTGACATGGCCAAGTTGCCCGAGGATTGGGCTTATGAACTGATGGGAAAGGCTGACGCTGCGCAGGTGGCGCTCTATGAGGAGGCGAAGAATATCGTCAGATCGGAAGCTGGCTATGACGGCGTGATGAAAAAAGAATCGCGGCATTTTGGCGACTGGTACCAGATCATATTTGAACCAGAGGAATTCAAAGATCCGGGCGGCGCAGTTCTCGGTTTGATGAAGCCCCGTTCGTTTTTGGTGAACATGGCGGAAAAACATGTGATTCAGGCGGGGGATTTCAGGCGCGCGAAGCCTTTGTTTGATGCGCTTGTTGCGGCATTTCCTAAAAAAGGTGCGAGTGAGCAGGGGAGATTTGTGGGGGAAATCGCGAGTGCGGTTTCGACAGTGGCGTTTGGGCATTCTGAGTATGAGGCCGGAAATCCAGATGGGGAGAAGCCGCCGTATGCCCCTCAGGTCAGCGAGCGGATGGACAAGTTTATTTTGGAATATGATGTGAGCGTCGGACGTGGTGAAAACCTGACGTATGACCGATGCAGGCTGACCGTTTTGACGCAGGGGATATCGTTTTCGGCAAATCAGGAAGAATAGCGGGGCTTTGCTGGGAAATCTGTGTTATCATCAAGGCGCGGGCGTCTGGCATGTGGCTGGGATGAGCTGCAAGGTAAATGAAGCACAGGGCGATGGCAGTGCTGCGGAGGGGAGAGGATGAGAAAGTTTTGGATGCTGGGCGTGATCGCGCTGTGTACGGCGGGATGTGGGGAGAGCAGTGAGGGGACAGGAAGCGAAACGGACACAGGGCAGCCTGGTGTTGAAGTCGCGCGGTGTGATCCTGCGGTGACGGATGATGTGTACAAGTGTGCGGGGCGCACGCGGGTCGTGTGCAAATCTGGCGCGGAATGGGTGGATGAAAGCGGCTCGAATCTTGGGACGTATGATTGCGCGTCGGAAGGGCTTGTGTGTCACGAGGCGAAGCTCAAGGATGGGACGGTGTATGATGCCTATTGCACGCAATGCACGGAAAGCGATCTGGCGAATTGCAAGGTTGCGGACGAGGCGACGATGGTGCCGGTTTGTCTGGACAACGGCTTTGAGGGGATGATCTGCGATTTTGACTGCAAGCCTGGGTATGTGCGGACGGATGAAGGCTCGTGCGTGCCGGAGTAATGTTTGGATGGAATACTGATATTAAGAGTGGTTGATGCCTGTAGCATGGTGTAACAGGTATTATTGTTATTATTTTTATTCCTCGAAGAATACGCCTTTGATAATTGTCATTTCGTTGTATGCTTCTTTGAATGTCATTCCGTCAAACAAACGTGCATTCATGAACATATCGAAACTCTTTGCAGATGGCTTTGCTTCAAAACTATGACACATGGTATCGCCATTCTCGTCTATTTCGTCAAGAGATATGCAATAATATCCTCCGGAAGCGCCCTCAGCAAAGTAGCGTTTGTGATGTACCCTGAACTCGAGCTCCCCAAATTGCAGCGTGCGAATGAGTGTGATTAAAGATATTTTTTCGATACTAATGTCTGTAGCTTTGGGCCAAATGATTTCAAATGGGGAGCTTTCGATAGAGATCATTGAGCACAATTCATCAAATGTGGTGGCTTGATGAAGTTTTCGCCATTGATGATCCTCCATTTTGTCGAAGCTCAAAAGTTCTTCCTCGGTCTCTGTATGGACAATAGCGTATTGTTGCCCAAGATATGAAAATTCTATTTCATATCCGTGTTCAATATATATATTTAGTTCTGAGATGCTTATATTCATTACTTTTTTCCTTTTATGTGTTTTGGTTGGACTGATGTTTGTATAAATTGATATGGTCAAGATTAATTAGAAATGGCTTTAATTCCCTTTGGAAAATGTTAGATAAACAATTGGTGTGCTTGGGGAGCTTGGGCATGTCAAATCATAGTTTTGCATCGAAGATGCAGGTTTTCCGTTGGTTGCACTGATTCGGGCGCGTATGCCGAAGGCATAGCGACCGCAAGGGCGTTCTGACCGTGTATGCCGGAGGCATAGCGGTCAGCCGTGCCGTCCGGGACGGGCGGCACGGATAAAAATGAAGCTGTATAAAGCTATATTAATGATAGGGGATTCAGCCGACGCATGTGACGCGAAGTCGCGCAGCGCAAGAAATATGAGGGCTCTGCGCGAGGATGGCGTCATTGAATGGGGAATTGGGGGACGAAGATCATTTTGCGGTAGTATTTGAGTTCTTCGATGGATTCGCGGATGTCGTCGAGGGCGCGGTGATGATTTTCTTTTTTGTAGGGCTCGAGTTTTGGGAACCAGCGGCGCGCCATCTCTTTGAATGAGGAGACATCGACGTTGCGGTAGTAGAGATGGTGCGCGGTGAGTGGCATTTCGAGGTCGATGAAGCGTCGGTCTTGCCAGACGGAGTTGCCGCAGAGGGGGGCGGCGTGGGGCTCGGTGTGTTGCGAGATGAATTCGAATGTGAGGCGGTCTGCGGCTTCGATGTCGATGTCGGAATTGAGGACACGGTCGACAAGGCCGGACTGCGTGTGATGCTTGGTGTTCCAGTCGTCCATGGTGTCGAGAAGCGACTGAGGGCGTTTGACGGCGATTTCTGGGCCTTCGGCGATGATGTTGAGCTCGGAGTCGGTGATGAGCGTGGCGATTTCGATGATGCGGTCTTTGCGAGTGTCTAGGCCGGTCATCTCGCAATCGATCCAGATGAGGGGCTGATGAATGCTTCGCGCCATGGCGGAAATCCTTATGTTCTGAGTGATATTGAAAAATTGACAATTTGAAGTGTCGCGGGAAAATCGGCAGGGCGATGCCGGCAGTCATTTCCGGGCGGCGCGCTTTTTGTCATAAATTGATGAGATTTGCAATCGGAGCATAGCGAGATGACGCTTGAAGAGGGTTTGAGGGCTTTTTTGACGCATCTGAAGGTGGAGCGCGGGCTTGCGAAAAACACGCAGGCATCTTACGGACGAGACCTGAAGTGCCTGAACGGATTTCTCTCCGAACATGGATGTACGGAAGTGTCGGAAATCAGCGAGGATCTGATACGCGAATATCTTGAATCCAGGCTGGATGGGGAGGAAGATGGAACGCTGAAATCGCGGTCTTTGGCAAGAAATTTGGTGAGTATTCGGCAGTGGATGAATTTTTTAGTGGGGGATGGGGTGATTGAGGAAAGCCCATGTGAGCATATCGACATTCCGAGGTATGCGCAGAAAGATCCGGTGTATTTGAATGAGCAGGAAGTGGAGAGCCTTCTGAATGCGCCGGACTGTGGATCGCCCGAGGGATTGCGTGACCGGGCGATGATTGAACTGCTGTATGCAACCGGGCTTCGCGTGTCGGAACTTGTCGGGCTGGGGGTGCGCGACCTTGACCTGGACAGCGGATGCGTGACTGCACATGGCAAGGGCAGCAAAGACCGCGTGATTCCTATGGGGGAATGCGCGCATCAGTGGGTCAGCCGTTACTTAGAATATAGCCGGCCGCAATTGCTTGAAAAATGTATGTCTGAAGTGAATGTCCTCTTTGTGACACGGCGCGGCGGTGGCATGACACGTCAAGGGTTTTGGAAAAATCTGAAGAAATATGCGCTTGAAGCCGGCATCCGCAAGGAGCTATCGCCGCACAAACTACGGCACACGTTCGCGACACATCTGATTTCGCATGGGGCAGACTTGCTGGCCGTTCAGGAAATGCTGGGGCATGCGGATATCTCTTCGACGCAGATCTATACCCACGTTTCGCGCGAGCGCATGAAGCAGATTTTTACCGAACATCATCCGAGGATGCATCGGTAGATTTTATTTTTGGTGGGGGAACCCCTTTCTTTGGTGCCCAAAGAAAGGGGTTCCCCCACACCCCCTCCCGAAAGAAAGGCATGTTTGGGAAGTTTGGATTTTGGTGGTTTTTGATTTTGGTGAGTTTGTTTGGGGAGGGTTTTGATTTTGGCGAGTTTGTTTGGTGGGATTATGGTTTGAGGTGAATGGGGAAAGCGAGTTGGTAATTTTTTGCAGTGTCATGTCATGTTTTTTTTGCACAAAACGTCATAAGATGGGAAAGAAGAAAGGTTTGGGAAGCGTTAGGCTTCCTGAGGAGAGTTTGAGATGCAAAAGAAATGGATGGCAATAGTGGCGATGGGGTTGATGCTCGCATCGTGTAGCAGGGCGGAGAGACCGGCGCAGGAGAATGCGCCGTCTGCAGATGCGCATGCGCCGGAAGTAGCTGTGCCGCAGGATGCGTCGGATGCAGTGATCGTATCGTCGGATGCGGTTCGTTTAACGCTTTCGGATTATGAGCAATGTGTGGCAGTGCATGCATTTGAGGGGCAGCTTTATTCCAAGCGTGCGTTGGCAAATCCGCGTTTTCAGCATGACGAGATTCAGCGCTGTCTGCAGATGAAATTGATGTCTGATGCGATAGATCAGGGGGGGGCAGAATTTCTGGCATCAGACAAGCAGGCAGCGCTGCGCGCGGCGCTCGTTCGGCATAATGCGCAGAGCGAGCCTGAGCTGGCGTCAAAAATTGGCGTGAAAGAGGCTGAGCTTGGGAGGATTGTAGAGCTTTCGCTGCTAATGCCTACTCTGCAGCGTGTTCTTGTGTCGACACTTTCTGATTCTGTTGCTCGCCGTATGTTTGAGACGGATTTTCGGCGCTATACCGTAGAGGTCTCTGACTTTGATAATGCGCCGTCACCGGAAGATGTCGATGCTTGGTTGAAGACGCATGAGGAGGTGTTTTCGGCATATATCGGCGTGCATCAGGAAGTGATGATGGCGCCGCCGCATGCGAAGTTCGTGCGCATGGCGTATGGCTATGAGAATGCAAGTGAGGGGCTGGATGCGGCGCGCTTGCGCGCGTCTGAGCTTCGCAAGACGGCTATTCGCGGGTTGGATGAGGCGCTTGGGCAGTGCGAGTCTGATGCTGCTTGCGAGGTGCTCAACACGCGGGATGCGCTTTATGATGTGGAACGGACTGACGAGCTTTCGTGGGCGTTCAGGATGCCTGTTGGGGGCGTGTCTGAGGTGATTCATGCGCAAGGGAGTGAAGAAGTCTGGGTGCTTCAGGAAGTCGTGCCGCCGCAGAAAAGAAACATCAAAGACGATAAAGACCGTCAATACATAGGTGCTGCGGTGATGCATGCAGTAGAGCCTTCCCCGCGTTTGATGGCTGTTCTGAAGCCGGCACTTGAGGCAGAAGATGCCGATCTGAAGCGTGTCACGGAGGCGAATGGCGGCAGGTATAGGCTGTTCAAAGAGATGACGCATATCGAGTTGTCGGACAAAGCCGTAATGGAGAGCGCGAGAGTTTTAAAGGCGCTTTCTGAGCTTCATGAAGGAGAGACGTTGCTTTATTCCAATCCGATCATAGACGGAGGGCGTGTGTATGTTTTCCGTGTGATGGAGATTTCAGTGCCAAAGGAAGGCGCGTTTGAAGCGCAGAAGGAAGCCTGGCAGACCCGAAAAGTTGGAGATAAATCGTACAGTCTAGTAGTGTCATGGCTGGAGAATGCGATGCCGAACATGGTGTCGCTCAACATCAAGCCGGTGCAGGAAAAATATGGCGTATTGCAGCCGAATGGGATGATTCGGTGAGGAAGCATAGATGAAAAGAAAAGTGATTCCGTTTGGTGTGGCAGCGATGCTTGTGGTGTCGTCAATGGCGTATGGGGAGGGGGCAGGTAAGGCGTCAGAGTGGCAGCTTGAGCCTGGGCGTGTCATTGGCGGAAACAGCATGGAGTCAGGCGCTCGCTTGATGGACCCGGTCCTTGTGGATATAGACGGCGATGGACTTGAAGACCTTGTGTTTGGCGCGCCCGGCGCGAGCCCGAACGGCGTGCAGTCTGCCGGAAGCGTGTATGTGATTCGCGGCAAAAAGGAGATGCCGCTTGAGGGGCGTAAGGATGTGACAGACTGGCTGTCGTTTGATTATCGCTTTGACGGCCATACGCCCAATGGCATGCTGGGCATGAATATCCTGACCGGCGATTTCAACGGCGACGGCTTTAAGGACATTGCGGTCTCTGCGCCTGGCGCAAAAGGGGCTGTGTATGTGATTTATGGCGGCCAGGCGCGTGAGAAAGGCATTTATGATATAGACCAGAAAGGTGCGAGCGCGGTGTCTTTTGTTTCTTCTGAGAATGGCTCAAGTCTTGGAATTCAGGGATGTGTGGGGGATTTCAACCGCGATGGCATTGACGACCTTGCGGTCGCACAGGTCGTGTACAACCCAAATCTTGCGAACAACTCAAGCCAGATTGTGATGTTGACGATGCGGCGCGAATGGGACAAAGCTTCTTATGATGTCGGCAGCAAGCTTTATGGAAAGACGATGCTGACGCGTCCGGTGTCGAGCCATATCCGGGTAGTGCATTCCTGCGCGGTGGGGGATTTCAACGATGATGGCATTGCGGATATAGCGCTCGGGATGCCATTGGATGCCTCGCAGGGGAGCAAAGCGAGCGGGAGCGTGACGGTTGTATATCAGCCGTATAAGTATATCGGGACGAATGTCGATCTTTCTCAGGTCGATGAGAAGGTCGGGATACGGATCAGCGGGAGCCAGGCGGGCGCACAGTATGGGTATTCGCTTGCGGCTGGTGACTTTACCGGGGATGGGCGTGACGATCTGGCGGTGTCTGCGCCCGGAAGGCTTGTGAAAGGGCCGAAATCTGAGGGTGCGGTTTATGTGATCGATGCGAATTATTGGCCTGAAAAGTCATGTGAGCAGCCGAATTCGCTTCAGATTACTGGCAAGGGCGGTCAGTTTGGCTATCGGATACAGTCGGCAGATGTGAACGGCGACCGCCGGCCTGATCTGGTGATTGCAGCGCCCGGGGCCGGAAATCTCAATGCGGGTACGATGAGCGTGTACCTTGGCGGTCAGCATTTCGTCGAGATGCTCGAGGGCAGCGGACGCGCGGATATTGAAGTTGCCGGCGGTGATTTTATGAATTTTGGCCTTGGAAGCGCGTTTGGCGATCTCAACGGGGATGACAAGTTCGATGCGGTTGTGCGCATTGGCGCGGATCCCTTTCATCGCCAGCAGACTGGCGCGTTTGCGGTCATCAGTAATTTTTCGGAACTGCCGCAGTCGAGCGCGCTTTCAGACAACTTCATGACCGTGCTTGCGCCGAGCAAGGGGGGCGGGCTTCAGGCTGATATCCACCGTGTGCGCTATCGTGACAAGGATTATCGCGCCTGGTTTTCCCCGAAGGGTATGCGAGGCAGGAGCCTGATCTGCCTGATGGAAGAGGGGCGCGCGCTCGATGGCGATTATGCGATTGCTTCGCCGGAGAACTGTGACATCCAGATTGTTGGGCCTGCGGGGTATCAGATTTCAGATTTTACGTTTTCGAAGTCGCCTGCGGGCAAGCCGCAGCTGACGATCGCCGTGCCCGATATGCCGGTGCAGAAGGCTGTCGGCTTTGTGGCGGTGATACCCTTGCCGGATGAGATCACTCAGCCGCTCGTGCTGAATCTGACGGAGACTACGCTCAAGACGGAGGCGCAGACGTTCGTGCTCAGCAACGAGGCGCCCTCGATGCTCGGCGCGAAGCTCGAATGGTATGACCTGAATCAGGACGGCTATGATGATCTGATCATCGGCGCGCCGAAGCGCCGGATAGACCTGGATGTGAGCGGCAGCGTGTTCATCGTGATGGGCAAGTCGGAGCGCAAGCCCGGCTATCACGAGCTGACAGGCAGGGATGTCATACAATATGAAGGGTTCATGAATGAGGAATTTGGCGATGACTGGCAGATTCTCGATTTCAACCTGGACCGCCGACCGGATCTGTTCGTGCATGCGGCGCATACGCCGGATGCCTCTGGAGAAGAGCGTTCGACGATTTATGGCATATATTCAGCGGGCGGGAGAGTGCCGAAATCATACAGCGTGAAATCGCCGGATATCGCGACGATAAGGATTTCTGCGCCGCAGAACCGTTCAGGGCTTCGCATCATTCATCAATCGGCTGATGTCAATCTGGATGGTCACGATGACCTGATGCTGATATCGCCTGAATATCGCGCGGGGCTTCAGAAGCAGGGCGCGGTGTTTGCGATATTCTCGGACGCGGAGCACAAGAGCGGCGACATGCCTTTGAGCGATGAATCGCATATCGGTTTTTCGTTCACGCCCGGCCGCAATGAACGCCTGGTGGATGCGCGATTTGTGTGGAATGCGGGCGTGAGGCAGTTCCTTGTTGTGGCGCGCGATTTGGCGACCGGTCTGAACAGCACGGTGAATGTGTTTGTGGATACGGATGACCGCCCATTCTTTGGGGCATATACGGCAAGCAAGCTCGTGCGGCGCCTTTCGGAGAGCCGGATACCGAAGCCGCTGGAGCTGATTCTGCTTCAGGATCCGGAGCATCAGCAGGATGAGCTCTGGTTTGTGTTTCCTTACGACGGCCTGACGCAGTCTGGGCAGGGAATCGCGCAGAAAGTGAGCGCGTGGAAGTGAGCGCTTGACGGCGCAGTTTTTATGTCTGCGCCGTGTTGCGTTGTTTATTTCCCAGTAAATTTGATTTATTATGAAACAGGCGTAATTTCTTCGCGTCGCATGTTCGCGCACCTTGTTTAGTAAGGAGAGATTCTCGTGAAGGAAACCAAGACCCAAAAAACAACTCAGACATCCACGGCAGTCGTAACGGAGAAGAAGACTGAGTCAGGTCCGTATGATCTCCTTGAGCCTGTGGAGGAAAAAGTCATCCGCATGCATTATGGGCTTTCAGAGAATGATGACAAATCGCTGGAATATGCAGTTGGCGCAAGCGAGGATGCGCGGATGCGCGTGTCCCTGATGGAGGCCGGCAATATCGCCGAGCTCGATGGGGAGGTTCCCGTCGTGGAAGGCGCGAGCCGCGAAGTGCTGAGCGAATTTGTCAAGGGGCTTGATGTTTGAATGTGTCAACCGGCGTCCGCCTGATGTCCAGCATGGAGGGCCTTTCGGATGTTCACGCTTCGTCAGATCACAGCGGCCGGCTTTTTTGGTGTCTATTCCGGCTGTGTGCCTCTGACGGTCGATCTCGCGCGCCTTCCGTATTGGCGCGGCGCCTGGATAGGCGTGCTTTATGGCGCGCTGAATCACTTTCTGGTGATGTGGCTGATGGTGCTTGCCGTGGTCGGCACGGCATCTTTGTGTGATGATTTTCTCTTCCATCGGTCGATATCGTGGGTAATTTTGGTATCGCTCATCCTGTTGATACAGGCGCTGTCTGCGATGGGTTGCCGCATGATGGGGCGGTATTTCCATGCGCCGCGTGTGCGTTCGGAGTCATTTGATCGCGCAGGCCTGCTTTCGTCGCTCAAGCCGCGTGACACCGGGAAACGTTCGGTGCTTCACGATGTGGTGACGAACCTCGAGCGCTGCGAAGGCGCCCCTGACCGCAGGTATTCCTGGTTTTGGATTGTGCTGTTTTCTGCGCTGTCTGTCGGGAGCATGGCGTACTGGCTTTTCACGCTCTATCGCGTGTGCCTGGAGGCGATTTGGTATGGTCTGGAGACGGACGGCGCGTGGTATGCGCGCTTGATGGGAAGCCTGTGCATTCCGCTTGTCGTGCTTTTGCTGCTGCATGCGACCTGTCTTGTATGGCTGTGCCGCGATATGTCCGGCGCGCGGAAATGAGTTTTCAAGCGGCCTGCTATCGGCTTTTGGCCGATACGCAGGCCGGCGCGCTCCGCTATCGTCCGATGGGCGATACGCGTCGCGCATCATCAGGTTGGCGCGATTCGGGTTGCGTCTTGGCTCGGAATTCGGTAGCATGAACTGAGGACGCTTGTGTTCGGTCGCCTTTCGCGAGGCGGATTGAAACATTTGGTGTGTCTGTTCTGGCCTAGGAGGTGTTTATGAAGTATTTGCAAAATATGGTGATCAGCTTTGTCGCGCTGGGCATGCTTGTTGTTCTGGCATGCTGTGCGAGCGATACGACGCCAAAGAATACGACAATGAATTACTGGGACAAGAAGAAAGGCGATTGCGAAGAAGTGCTCAAGATGCCCCATGCATACAGCCTGAACCAGATCACATACTGCACGAAGGTGTGGGAGACGTATCGTTATGTGGACGATATCCCGCTCAAAGAGCGTTCGATGTATGCGGTGGCGTTCAGCACAGTGAGCCATCAGGCAACAGATCCCTACGACCGGAGCGTGGCAGATGCAGCGCTTGCGCGCATCTGCATTCCTCGCCATCCGATGGACGCGAGCGGCCAGATACGTGAAGAGATGCCATCGGAACTCGTGTGCAACAGCTCAGTTGGCGATATCCGCATTGCCGGTCAGGCCGTGGCATCCAAGAATCCGTTCGAGCGCATGAAGCGCACGGTCGAGGTCGAGGAAGTGTCTGACAAGGCCGAGAAAGCGTCCAATTCAGCCTACAACAAAGCGACAGCGCAGCGACAGAAAAAGTCATATAATAAGGCGGTTTCGCTGTATAAAGATGCGCTCGAAAGCAACCCGTTCAACATCCAGGCGAAATATGACCTGGCGAGCATGCTGGCAGTCATGGAGGATGAGAACGGCGCGTTGCGACATCTTGAGGAGCTCAACAGCTGGGATCATCCGGTAGCGGAGAAGCGCATTCTTGACGCGCGTTCGGATCCCGATTTTGACAACATCCGCGACAATCCGAACTTCAAGCTGATCACGGGCTATGTGCGCGTCGTCGTCGTGAACGGCGCAGGCAATGTCGGCATGCAGAAAGTCAAGGATATCAAGAACAGGCTGGAGAAGAAGAATATCCCTGTGGCAGCTGTTTCCAAGAGCGACCGTGTGGAGCTTCAGCCGCAGATCTGGTATCGCGAGGGATTTGAGGATTATGCGTATAAGATCAAGGATAACTTGAGCTTTTCGCAGAAAGTCGTCGTGAGCGTGATGCGCGAGCATACGAATAACGATGTCCTGGTTGTGTGGGGGCAGCCGGAAGCGCTTGAATTTACGGGCAATACGAGCGGTCCTGTCGTTCAAGGGGAGCGCGCGAAGGGCAGCGAAAACAAGCTGGATGATCTCGTCAAGGGCGTCGAGGATGCCAAGAAAAGTGCGGATCATGCCCAGGATGTCGGCAAGTCTTTGACCGATTTCAAGAAGTGATTGCTGTCAGAGTTTTTTGAAGACCGGCCGCTTGGAGCGCATGTCTGATGTCGAGGGGGTAGCGGCGTATTCCGCGTCAGGCAAGGGGCATGTCTCCTGCCTGATGCGGAATAGCCGCGAAGGGGGAGTCTTCCCCCACCCGCAAAATCAGCATTTTCAGGCAGTTCCGGTCTTTTCTTTTTTTTCGTTCAGAGTGGGTTAATCATGAAATTATTACGTTTGGTGGGGATATGCGCGCTTGCGCTTGTGAGTCTTGTATCGTGCCAGAAAAAGCCTGCGGACACGAATGCAGTTCAGGCACCGGCGGCAGAGGCTCAGAGCGCGAAAGAAGCGGCGATGGATCCCGCGGACCTGAGCAGGCTGTTGCAGCCAGAGAATCTCAATGAGAAAGCGCCGGATCAGTTCCAGGTCGATGTGAAGACGACGAAGGGCGTGATTCGCCTTGAGCTGACGCGGGCGTGGGCTCCCAAGGGCGTCGACAGATTTTATAATCTCGTCAAGGCTGGGTATTTTACAGATATCGCGCTTTTCCGCATGGTGAAAGGATTTGTGGTTCAGTTCGGCATTCATGGTTCGCCGCTTGTGAGCAGTGTCTGGCGTGAGGCGAATATCGCGGATGATCCCGTTGTGGAGACGAATGCGCGCGGTACGATCGTGTTTGCCACGGCCGGAGCGGATACGCGCACGACGCAGCTGTTTATCAACCTCGCGGACAACACGCGCCTGGACGGGATGGGTTTTGCGCCGATCGGGAAAATCGTGTCAGGCATGGATATCGTGGACAGCCTGAATTTTGAATACGGGGAGCGACCGAATCAGATGCGCATCCAGAAAGAAGGGAATGCGTATCTGAAGCCGAATTTCCCGAACCTTGATTATATCGAGAGCATGACAATCGCGAAGTGACGTGCGAATGCCGGGGCTAGGTCTCCGGCAGAATAATGCGGCCGGGGCCGCAGGTTTTGAGAGGGGCGCATGAACGGTTTTGAATGGGCAGTCCTGCTGATATGTTTTGTGCTGATTGCGGCGCTGATGAATATGTTTCCCGCCTGCCGCTGGCTGGCGAAAAAGAAGCTTGGCATATCGGATGAGAAGGATGGGGCGAGCGAGTCTTGATGGATTATCGATCGGTAATATTGGAAGCGCTTGAGCCGTTTCGCGAGCTGTTTGAGGCATTTCGCGCAGAGGGTTATCAGCTGTATGCTGTGGGGGGCTGTGTCCGCGACTGGGTGTTGGGGAAAGTCCCGAAAGATGTGGATTTTACGACAGATGCCTTGCCCGAGCAGACGAAGGCGGTGCTTTCCAAGCATGGCTGGAAAGTCATTCCGGTCGGGGAAGTGTTCGGAACGATCGCGACATTGATACACCGCAAGCAGTATGAGATTACGACGTTTCGCGTGAAAGAGTCTTATACGCGCGGGTCACGTCATCCGATTGTGTGTTATGGACGGGAGCTGTCGAAGGATCTGGAGCGCCGTGATCTGACGATCAACGCGATGGCGGCCAGTGAGGACGGTACGATTATTGATCCGTATGACGGACTTGGTGACATCTCTCGACGCGTGCTTCGCGTGCCCAGTCATTCGTATGCGCAGGCATTGAGCATATTTGGCGATGATCCGTTGCGCATGCTGAGGCTTGCGCGTTTTAAGGCGCGGCTCGGTTTTGAGGCGGATGTGGATGCGACGCGGGCGGCAGCCGATATGGCCGGCGCGATATTGACCGTGAGCCATGAACGCTGGTTTGCGGAGATCGACGGTTTGCTGCGGGCGCCGGAGTTTATATCTGGCATTTCTTGGCTCGTGGAGACAGGCATCTGGCCGCTGATTATGCCGGAATTTCGGATACTGATGCATGTGAAACGAGAACCGGTGTCGCTTTCTGACGGCCTGATGCGCGAGCTTGACGGGGATGCGGAGAGCCTTTGGGGGCAGACGCTTGCGCGTGTCGGGCATGCGCCTGTGGTGGGGGACTTGCGCTGGGCGTCATTATTTTCGATGCTCGGATATGCGTATTCAGACCATGCGTCTTGGGCGGATGAGACGACGGCGATGCTTGCAGGAGAGCTGATGTTGCGCCTGAAATTTTCGAGCGCGCGCATCGAGCAGATATTGAAAGTGCTCAAGCCGTTGCCTGCTGGCGTTCCTTCTGGCCGGGTCGCGAGAGAATTTGCAATTTTGCTTGGAAATGCGATTCGAGATTGGCGGCAGTTCCAGGATGTGCGGGTGGCCGCGCTGAGTGAAGCGTATCGTTCGGAGGCGCTTGAAAGTCTGGCGCGCTGGGATGATGCGCTTGCGCCGTATTATGCAGATCCGTCCTCAGCGGAGGTCGTATTGCCGAAAGCGCTGTCGCAGGCATTGACTGAGGCGCTTGGCGTTCGTGGGAAGACATTAGGGCTGTGTATCGCGCAGTGCCGTGATGCCGTCTTGGATCAATGTTTGTCTGAGACGGATGATGTTGAGATTTTTGTGAAGTGGGTACGTGAACATTTTGAAAATTAAGGGGGTGCGATGCGTCGGCTGTTTTATGTTGTGTTTGCGGGCGTGTGCGTGTGTTTTGGCATGATGGGATGCAAGAAGCAGGCGGAAGTCCCAGAAGTTTCAGCTGCGCCTGAAATTCCTGACGCTCAGGCGCTTGAAAAGTCGGCGTATGACGCAGATCGTGCACGCGTGTCGCGTATCGTGGATTTTCACGATGAAATGGTCAAGATTGTCAAGGAAAATGCCGCAGATTGCGATGCGCTTGCAGAGAAATGGTCAGCACTTGTTGCAAGCCGGCATGATGAACTGATCAAAGATACTCAGGAAAGCGAGCTGATGATCGTTCCGGAAAATGAGCTTGAGCCAGAAGTCGAGGCACAGATGGTGCGGCTGAGAAAGCGCGCGGAATATGTGACATCCGATGAGGTTATCGGGCTGTGCGGGGATCATGAGGGCGTAAAGAATGCCCGAGGAAAACTGTTTGATGCGATTTTGGAGATGGACAACATCGTGATTGAGCGCAGAAAACAGGTCGCATTTGATCTTGTTGTGCAATTCTTTGAGTCATTCGGGCGCATTGCCGTGGCGCATGAGGGGGAGTGTGATCAGATGGCGTCGGCTTTAGACGAATATATCGACAAGAATATAGAGATGCTCAAGCTGAATGTTGCAAAGTCGCCGAGCTTTAGCGAGTCACCGTATGATCAGATATTTGGTAATGTGCTGAACAGCGTAATGGGGTCTAATTCTGTATTTTATGAATGCGTTCAGCGTTCAGAAAAGGCCGCGCAGACGCATCAGAAGTTTTTATCTTCATTTAAGGATGCGCAGGCTTTGTCGGGCAAGGATAAGCTTGAGAAAGAGAAGCTGAAGGAAATATCGCTTATCATCGATCTGTTTGAGGGGATGGAAAAGTATTTGCTTGAGCCGTGCACTTGTCAGGAGCTCGGCGGCAAGCTTCAGGCGTATTTGAAGACGTATGAGGATGATGCGCTCAGATCAGCCTTCAGCACGCTTGCGCAGATGGATGTCGTGCCGCCAGAAATCGGAGCGCGTCTGGAGCGCGCCATGTTTATGGCGAACGAGGCATCAGAGGCGTTTAAGCGACTTCGGTTGTGTGCCTCATTAGATGCGTCTGTGGCCGGGGTTGTGGGTCATCTTCTGGAACTGCTTGGGGAGGAATAAAAAAAGCCGCTCATTTGGAGCGGCTTTTTTTATGGGGTGCGGAGCAGATCAGCGAGCGGTCTCGACGGCTCTTGTCTCGCGGATGACGCAGACCTTGATGCGTCCGGGGTATGTGAGCTCCTGTTCGATGCGACGTGCGATATCGCGGCTGATGACGGAAGCTTTTTCATCATCGATGATGCTGGGCTCGACGAGGACGCGGATTTCACGTCCGGCCTGAATGGCATAGCATTTTTCGACGCCGGCGAAGGAGAGGGAAATTTTCTCGATATCTTCGAGCCGTTTGATATAGGTTTCGAGGATTTCGCGGCGAGCGCCCGGGCGAGCGCCAGAGAGCGCGTCTGCGGCCATCGTGAGGTGAGCGTAGATGCTTTCGGGTTCGACTTCGGCGTGATGTGCGGCAACGGCATTGCAGACGAGCGGAGATTCGCCGTGTTTTTTGAGGAAATCGGCACCGATATCTGCGTGAGATCCTTCGAGTTCGTGATCCATAGCCTTTCCGATATCGTGGAGGAGTCCGACGCGTCTTGCGAGTTTGACATCGAGTCCGAGTTCGGCCGCCATGATGCCGCAGAGCCATCCGGCTTCGATGGAGTGCCGCCAGATATTCTGGCCGTAGCTCGTCCTGTATTTGAGACGTCCGATCATCATGATGATTTCCGGGTCGACGTTCTGGATGCCGAGTTCGAAGAAGGCCTGGTCGCCAGCCTCGCGGATGCGTTCGTCAATCTCCTGCTTGACTTTCGCGACGGTTTCTTCGATGCGTCCCGGATGGATGCGTCCATCGGCGATGAGGCGTTTGAGTGTCTGAGCAGCGACTTCGCGGCGGATGGGATCGAACGCGGAAATGACGACAGTTTCGGGTGTATCGTCGACGATGAGGTCAACGCCCGTTGCGGCTTCGATGCTTCGGATATTGCGGCCTTCACGACCGATGATGCGTCCTTTGACTTCGTCGGAGGGCAGGCTGATGGTGCGCACGCAACGTTCGACGACATAATCGCCGGCAAATCGCTGCATGGCGACGCCGAGTATCATCTTGGCGCGTTTTTCAGCTTCGGCAGTGGCATCTTCTTCGATCTGGCGTGCGATTTTGGCGGCTTCGAGCTTTGCATCGTTCGTGATGGACTCGATGAGCATTGCCTTTGCGTCGTCTGAGCTCATGCCAGAGATTTCTTCGAGCTTCTGTTTGGCAGATTCGAGGAGTTCTTCGCTTTGTTTGATGCGCTTTTTAGTCTGCTTGACGGCCTTTTTGATGTTTGCTTCGACCGTTTTGAGTTCATTTTCCTTGGTGTCGAGCGTTTCGGAGCGTTTGTCGAGGAGTTCTTCTTTTTTGACGAGGCGGCTTTCGTTCTGCACGATGCCTTCGAGTCGTCGTTTTTCCTCTTTGTCGAGCGCGGTTTGTCGTTCGAGCGTTTTTCGCTGGATTTCGATTTCTGCCTCTTGAAGTCTTGCATCGTGGATTTTCTGAGCAGAATTTTCGATCTGAGCGAGTTTTTCCTTGGCCTCGTTCTGGAGTTTTTCAACGTCCATTTGTTTGGCTTTGGAGTCTGTTTCGGCTTTTTCGGTGAGCAGGAGCGCGTTGGCTTCAGCTTTTTCGAGGAGCAGCTTAGCGTCTGCTTCCGCTTTTTCGAGGAGCTGTTTTGCGTCGGTTTCAGCTTTTTCGAATAGGGATTTGGCTTTGAGTTCGATTTGTGACGCTTCGTTTCGTATGCGTTCGGTTTCCTGTTTGACGCTTCCGATCTGAGCATTGATTTCTTTTTCGCAATTTTTGCGCCCGACTTTGTTTCCGACGAAGGAGCCGAGAGCGATGCCTGCTGCGATAGCGAGGACTGACAGTGTCGTAGACATATATGACCTCCAGTAGAGTTGTGTGTTTGAGTGAGTGATTGTGTGAAGGGTGCAGACTGGATACATTGCGCGCATCGAGCGAGCGCACCAGTCGATTGAAATCAGGGATTGGCGTTTGAGGCAGAGCCGAGCGCCTGCAGGATTCCGTTGAGCCGTTCGATGTGTTTTTGTACTTTCATCTGGCTGTTTTCGGCGATTTGTTCAGCTTCGTAAGCCCTGTCCGCGAGCTGGAGAGCCGCGAGAGCCATGATCTGCGGCATGCCGGAATTCGGGGATGCTTGTTTGAGCGTGTCAACGAGCTGATTGACCTGATCTGCAAGTGCGTAGAGATAATTCTCGCTCTGATCGGTACGGATCGTGATGCGCTGACCTGCGATGACGAGCGGGACTGAACGGATGGTTCTTGTCTCACGCGGTTCAACTGTTGCAACGCCTTGTCGCGCATTGTTTTGAGGTTTTGGTTGAAAGTTGCCTGCCATCAGATGCTATGCCTACCGGTATGACCGGAAAAAAGTCGTTTTACGGTGTCTGTTTCAACAGAAACAGACTGCCATTATCTATTTTACTTTAATGTAGGTCTTTTCGTCAAGGCGTTAGGCGTGTCATTGGGATTTGCGTTTGGCGGGCTGGTTTGGTAGGAATAGACGGTCTCGGCTTCGGGATTGGATGGTGACGATTTCGGATGTGAACTTTTTATGCCGGGGCTTTCTGCCGTTGGCAGATACGCCCCGGGGCCGTCCTATGCGCTTGCGCGCATACGTCCGGCCGTTTTGGGGAGGAAGATAGGCAATGAAAGCTTTTGTTCGTATCTTGGGTGTGGCATGGCTGATGGGCGCTTGCCTGGGGTGTACGGATTGGAATGATGAAATTGATAACTTCTGTGATATTCATAAACACGAACTTGATGGTATGCGCTATACCTATAAGGTTGATCCAGAGGATGGTTGGGAATATTGGGGGTTAAAAGATGAATTTGAGCTAAGTGAGAAGCAGATGACTGAATTAAAAAATGGCGAATATACCACGGCGTGTGTATCATATTGGAGTAAGCTGCCTGCCTGTGATGAGGAATGGCGGAATTATTTGTCGTGTCATTATAAGGAATCGAGAAGGGGGATGACGGAATTGGGGTGCGATATTAATACGGTTATGGTGGATAATATGGAAACATATATCTCATGCAGGGAGGTTTATGTCGCTCAGAATTGCACGAAAACGTATAATCAATATCATTCATGTAAATTAGCAAATTTAAGTGAGATGAATGAATATAAAAATAGCGAGACTCAGGCATTTTGTAATAGGGTAAAGCAATATGCGCATGATAAATGGAAGATGGATATCCAGGAAAGCTGTAGCGAGCTTTTCGGTATCACTGAATTATTCTTGGATGAACCGGAGCAGCCATAAAGGGCGGATTTAGACTTTGTAAAAATGTCTCAGACTTCAAGGTTGTGGGAAAGTGGCAAAATGGGTAACTTTCTGATTTTTGATATCGGATCGAATGCGACGAAGGCGTCGCTTGTGGAGACAGATACGCGTGATTTTTTGAAGAATTGGCGTGTGGAGACGAAGCTTGGGCGGCATATCGGCACGGATGGGGTGATGTCGCTCGATGCGGTGCGGTTCAACATTGCGGCGGTGCTGGATATTGTGTCGGCATGCGGTGGAGTGGCGTGTCGCTGCATTGGGACGGAGGCGTTGCGCAGGGCGGCCAATGGTGCGGAGATTGTGTCGATGTTTGCGGATGCGGGGCTGACGCTTGAGATTTTGAGCGCGTCGCGTGAGGCGGAGCTTGAACGGATTGCGATACGTCATTCAAGTGTAGTATTGGCGCGGCCTGGAGAGGCTTATGTGCTGATTGATTCGGGGGGAAGTTCGACGGAATGTTCGATTATTCGTGCGGATGGCTCGGTTGCATATGCGGAGAGCTTTGGTTTTGGTCAGCATCGTCTGATCGATATGCTTCAGGGCGCGTCTGAGGATGTGTGTGCAGAGATGATCGGCGCGCTTGAGCGGGAACTTGGCTGCGTGCGCGCGGCGTTTGTCGTGGCTGCGGGAAGTTCGTTCACGACGTATGCGATGGAATCGCTTGGCGTGTCAGCGCCTGGCGGCGTGGAGGGGCTGAGTGTTTTGGCATGCGGGGCGGCGGAGAGTCTTGCGGCGCAGGCCGGCCGTGTGCTCGTCAATGATCTGAGTGAGCGGCTCGGGTTGCCGGTGTACGTGAGCACCTTTGGAATCCGTCATGGCTGGATTTTTGAGCATTTTGGTGCCTGAGGGCGCGTTCAGTCAGGAAGCAGGCCGGGGAGGAAGCGTGTTTTGGAGGAGCGTTTCTTTTTTGGGGGAGATTTTGTGGTGTGTGAGTCGTCGATGAGATCAAAGAGCGTCCGTGTCTGGTTCGAATCGCCTTGAGCGGCTGGTGGTTTGTTGTTTTGGGGTGATGTGGCAGACTTTGTTTGTTTTTTTGAGCCTGAGGCATTTTGTGAAGCGCGTGATCGGCGCCTGTGCCGTGTCGGACGTGAGTTGTCCGTATTGTCATGTCTGGGGGCAGGTGCTGGGGGATTTGGAAGTGGCGGAAGTTCGATATCCTTGGTGTTTGGATAGCAGAGCAGATCTTGCTGAGCTTCGCCGGGGTTGGGGATGGGGACGAGGCTGACGATGCGAGTGAGCCTGAAGACGCGTTCTTCATTGCGGACGTGGCAGAAAGCGATGAGGTATTTTTCGGCTGTGATTTCTATCGGGGAGATGCGTCTTTCGGAAAAAGCGCCGCGTGAGCCGGTGTAATACCGCATGGTGATGTCGCGCTTGTGGCGGATGGCATCTTGAAGGATGTCGATGAGCGCGGCTTCGGTGGTTTCGGGGCAGCATGGGATTGTTTCATCTGGGGCATCTGATTTTCTGAGATTTTCATTGAGCGCGCCAGCCAGCCAGTTGAGTATATCGTATGCTTCGACTTCAGCATTGACGGCATCTTTTGCGCTGAGCGTGCGCATGAGTTCGTCGCGTGCTTTGATGAGCTGGGTTTCGGGAAGTGCCGTGCCCGAGAAGCGCGCGAGGTTGGCCGTGAGGATGAGTGCAGTCGCCAGCGACAGCTTTGATTTCGGGTCAGAGACGATCCATGGTGTGTTCTGGTCTGTGGCAGGGATCAGTTCTGAGGAGATTTTGCGAGGCGTCTGTGCGCTGAGGTAGTCTGCGATTCTGCCGCTGAGCAGCGGGGCGGCGCGAAAAGATTTTTCGGGTGCCGTGGCGCTATCGGGCATTGTCTGCGCTTGAGGGGATGCGTCTGCCTTGTGCAGCTCGGGCACTCGTTTTGTTTTTTCAGGTCTGTCGTCCGAAGGTGGCTGTTCTGATGGCTGAACAGATGCATTCTGGGGGGAGCCGTCAGAGGTTGAGTGTTTCAGATGCGAGTTCCAAAGGCTGAGAAGATCCTTATCCGGCATGTGTGCTTCCCCTGAAAAAAGTGGCCGGGGATCGGCCGTTGTTTTCCGCTTCCTGGTCAGCGTGATGCGCTGAAAGTTTTCAGGCAGCGGAACCGATGGATTGAATGACTGTTTTTTTGACTTGTCAAGCAAAGAAGCGTGCACAAAGTGGATGTGTTCAAAAAATTCCGCATGCGGAATGGATTGGGCTGGATAAAGTGTTTAAGATAAGTGACAGCCGAAGGCTGGGAATAGAGCGACCACTACAGGGAGAGAGCATGCGAACAGACAAAATCAGCGAGCTTTTTAAGTTTTCCCGTCACCTGTATGAGCAGGGGTTTTCGTTTCTTGCATTTATCTTATTTGCGTTGCTATTTGCGGTCTCGGGAGGTGACCCTCAGATCCGGCCTGTGAATTCGCGCGTGCTTCCCTCAGAAGAGACGCGCACGACGCCCCAGATGGGGACCTGGAGGGAGGTGGAATCCTCGTGGCTGAGCGGCAGAGCGACGCGGCTGGCTCAGAATTTGAGGTCTCGCGGTGTCCGCAATGTGACGGTTTACAGCCGCGTGAAAGCTGAGGACAGCGCGCGTGAAAAAGCTGCGCGCAAGGGCGTCGACATGATGTCTCTGAATGACCTTTATGGCATGCGCGTCGTTGTCAGCAACGAGCTCGATGCCTATCAGTGCCTGAACATGATCTGTGATACATACACGGTCGTGCCCGGCACCATGAAAGACTATATCGTTGCCCCGAAAGCCTCCGGCTATCAGAGCCTTCATGTGGTGGCAGAAGTCGAGGAAAAACGCGTGGAGTTCCAGATCCGAACGACACAGATGCACCTGAATGCGGAAGCCGAACATGAGGCATACAAAGCCCGCATGCGCGCAGCTGCCTAGTTTTGGGGGAGAGTTTTGGGGAGATGATGTCGTGGGGGAAACCCTTTCTTTTGTGCCAAAAGAAAGGGTTTCCACCACACCCCCTTCCCAAAGAAAGGCATTGTGGGGGAATGGCTTGAACTGCAACTGCGCGAGCTCAATTCATTCTGAAGTTGCTAGCTCTTTTTGAACACATCGACTTTGCTTGAGAATGCAAGATCGTATGAGTCTGTGTGGAGCTGCGGGAGGTCTTGTGCCTCAGCGGGGATGGCATCCTTTTTATCCGATTTTACAGCGGCCTCGGATGCAGTTTCGGCTTCCTCGGATTCTTTGAGCAGCACGTTGACTTCTTCAGTTTCCAGCTGAGTGGCAAGTGTCAGGGAGTTGAGGGACCTTCTCGGCTCGTCATCTGTGTCGGGGGATTTATCTGATTTTTTATTAGACTTGGATTTGGTTTTATCGGATTTGTCCTTATTGCTGTCGGGGTTGCTGTTATCAGGTTTGTTATTTGTTGATTTATCTTTGTCATTTTCATTAGATTTATCTTTGATATTGTCTGGCTTTTCTTTTGAATCTGATTTGTCTTTTGGATTATTATTAGATTTATCTTTGATATTGTCTGTTTTTTCTTTGGGATCTGATTTGTCTTTTGGATTATTATTAGATTTATCTTTGATATTGTCTGTTTTTTCTTTGCTGTCTTTGGTTTGTTTTTCTTTAATATCAGGTGAATCGCTCTGCAGGGCAGTCATTACTTTTGAGAGGGAGAGTTCGCGAGTATTTTTTTCATCTTCGGAACGCTTGTCTGTCTGAGGTTGTTTTGCGTTCTGAGCATTTTTTTCGGCTTCAAGTTTTTCGCGTTTCTTGGCCTCAAGTTTTTCGCGTTCCTTTTTCTGATCAGGGTATTCAGGCCTGTGGTGATAGAATGCATTGAGGATGCTCAGGTGAGCATTTGCGATATCATTGAGGTCTTTGAGTGTGAGATTGCACTCGTCGAACTGGCCTTCCGTGAACTTGTGGTTGATGAGTTTTCGGACGAGGACGAGGATTTTGTCAGGGCTTTTGTCAGGGAGCGACCTGACGGCGGCCTCGACCATATCTGAGACCATGCAGATGCCTGTTTCGCGTGTTTGCGGTTTGGGTCCGGGGTATCTGTAATCTTCTTCGTGTACGCGGTCCTGCTGGTCTTTTGCGTTTTCCTTGGCGCGCTGGTAGAAGACCTCGATGCGGCTTGTGCCATGGTGCGTAGCGATGAATTCCATGATATCTTGCGGGAGATGATATTTTTTTGCGATATCGAGTCCGTCGCGTTCATGCGCCTTGAGGATGAGGGCGCTCATGTTTGGTTTGATGCGGTTGTGTGGATTGTCGCCGCGCTGATTTTCGGCGAAGTACTGAGCGTTTTTGACTTTGCCGATATCGTGGTAGTAGCCGCCGACGCGCGCGAGGATGGCGTTTGCGCCGATGGCTTCAGCGGCTGCTTCGTTGAGCGAGCCGACCATGATGGAGTGCTGGTAAGTGCCTGGGGCTTCGAGGAAGAGCGTTTTGAGCGCAGGGTGTTCGAGGTTTGAGAGTTCGAGCAGCTTGTTGGATGTGACATATCCGAAAGTGCTTTCAGAGAGCGGGAGCCCCATGGTGACGACGCCGGTGGAGAGCATGCCGCTGGCGAAGCCGAGCAGTGCGGTGATGGCATAGTCGAGCTGCGTGAGGTTTGCGCCTCTGAAGATGTAGAGCGCGAGCGCCGCGAGCGCGGAGACGCATCCGATCATGATGCCTCGCTGCATGAGGATGTTGCTTCGCTTGGGGCGTTCCATGAGCAGGCATCCGGCCATTGTGCTGATGATGCCGTAGGGCAGGATGATGCTGAGGTCTTCGATGATGAGGCCTGTGAGGATGATGCTGCAGACGGAGAACAGGTAGGCGTAATAGCGGTTGACGACAATCCGCATGACCATTGGGGAGCTTGCGAACGGGAAGAGAAGCAGCATGGAATAGGGCCAGTGGTAGACCGAGTCGAGTGCGCCGCAGATGACCGTGAAGAGCTTGAGGAAGATAGAGAAGAGGAGGATGTTCGTCGCGAGGAACATGACATCTCTGTTTTTCTTGCGCCTTCCAGTGGAGGCCTTGATGGACCTGTGGCAGAGGAATGATATCAGGACAGCGATGATGCCGAGCGCGCCCCAGTGGCCGGTCCGGTTGTCATAGTCTGACTGGCTCTGCGCGAGTTTTTCAAAGATTTCGTAGTGCACTTGCCGTATGGGATTTCCCCTTGCGACGATTGTCTGCCCCTTTTTGAACTCTTCGATCACGCGTAGCTCGGCAGTTTTTTCGCTGACATTTTGTCGTTCGCGCTGGGTGGCTGTTTCGTCGTATTCGAGATTTGTGCGCACGAACTGCTTGAAATAGCTGACGAACGACTCGGGCGCATGCGGAAATTTTTCGCGCAGCAGAGTCTGAGTGAGCGTCTCGCTGGACTGTCTGGAAAGGATGCTCGCTTTTTCGCTCTTGTCGATGCGTTTCTGTCGTTTTTCGCCGGCATCGAACCACTGCATGACGAAGGCGTCGAGTTCGTCGATTTCGATGCGGTTTGAGACCGTGATGCGTCCGAGCGTGACATCGAAGATCTGTATGAGTGCTTCTTCCAGATCGTAGGAGAAGCTTTCGGAGACTAGCCATGCGAACAGGTCATCCGGCATATCGTAGCCGAGTTTTTGCTCGAAAGCCTGGCGCTGTGTGCTGCACCATGCGACCAGCGCCGAAGCGATTTCCTCGTCGGTGAGTTTTCGCGTGGAGATATAGTTTTCAAAAACTGATTCGTCTTTGAAAGGCGCGAGGAGTGCGTTTGCCCATGCCTGATGCTGTGCGTTTTCGGAGGCGATGAGCGTCTTTGTGTCCTTCTGCACATGAGAGTCTTCGAGCCGCATGCGCTCGCTGTCCATGCCGTTGCGCATGAATTCGAATGCCGAGCGGAACTTGCTGAGCGTTGCATCCTGATAGTTGCTGTCCCATTTGAAGATGGGAAGTACCTCAGCCACGCGCTGTTCACGGATTTTTTCGGTGGCTTCCTGGTCAATCCTGTCGAACGTGAAGTCTCGCGGTGCCTTGTAATCGTGCGATGCGATTGTTCCGATTTCAGTTTTTTCGATCTGCGAGCTTCTGCTTTCGAAATTGCTGCCGACAATGAAGATGACGGCCAGCATCATGAGGACGATGCTTGTGATGACGAGGAGCGGGTTGTCGATGCTCCATGCGAGGTATCGCGATCTTTGTTTTTTCTTGCTTGCTTTTTCAAAACTCAGGGATTCTCGCTGACGGTGTTCATCCATGATTGCCTCGCTGGGTGCATGTCGTGACTTCTGTGATCATAGGTGCCGGTCAGTTCCGGGCATTTTCATAGGCGCAGACGATCTTTTGCACAAGCGGATGTCTGACGATGTCTTTTTCAGTGAGCTTGACGATGGCGATTCCTTCGACATCCTGTAGGATTTCGACGGCTTGAGCCAGTCCGGAGCGGATGCCGTCCGCGAGGTCTGTCTGCGTGAGGTCGCCAGTGATGATGGCTTTCGAGCCGAAGCCCATGCGCGTGAGGAACATCTTCATCTGTTCCTGAGTGGTGTTCTGAGCCTCATCGAGTATGATGAACGCGCTGTTGAGCGTCCTGCCGCGCATGAACGCGAGCGGCGCGACTTCGATGGCGCCCTGGCTGATCCAGTGCTGCGCGCGGTCGACATCGACCATGTCATAGAGCGCGTCAAAAAGCGGCCTCAGATAAGGGTTGACCTTTTCCGCCATGTCGCCGGGGAGGAAGCCGAGGCGTTCACCGGCCTCGACTGCCGGCCGCACGAGTATGATCCGCTTGACTTTTTTTCGCAGCAGCGCATCGACCGCGAGCGCCATAGCCAGATAGGTTTTGCCGGTGCCTGCCGGGCCGACGCCGAACACGATGTCGTCGCGTCGTATGGCTTCGACATATTGGCGCTGATTTTCTGTTTTGGCCCGGATCGGCCGTTTGTCGCTTGTCATGCAGATGACGTCGCGCGTGTTTTCTGAGCCCTGAGAGCCTTTCTGGTACTGCAGCTGCTCAGAAAATTCGGAAACGGTGACCTCCCTGTTTGTCTTTGCGATTTCATAGAGCGTGACGAGCGCGTTTTGTGCGGCCGCAAGCGCATCGCCGCTTCCTGTCAGCCGGAGCATGTTGCCGTCACTTTTGATCTCGATTTCAAGTTCAGTTTCCAAAAAGCGCAGGTTGCTCTCTCGCGATCCAAATAATAGCCGTGCACTTGGCAGACTTGGAAATTCGATTTCCGTCCGTGCCATCCGATATTCTCCATAAAAATAGCCAAAAATCCCCCCGGTCGTGCAGAATACGCCAAATCGCAAGCCTTGACTAGTCTCTGAGTACAGCTCGAATGGTTGATTGGGCGATTTTGGTGTGGCTTGGCGCTCCGCTATCGGGCTTCGCCCGATACGCGGCGCATGGTGCCGGGCTATTGGCGCAAGCCGCCAATACGCCCGGCATTCTGCATTTTGAGTAACCTCATCCACGCTCAAAGCCTGACTTTCTCAAAATGACACGATATGGCATTTCCCCTCCGATATGCCATTGGTGCAAAACTTTCCGCTCACTCCCCCAAACTGCCTACTGACCACTGCCTACTGACCACTGACCACTGCCCACTGCCTAAAAACGCAGTTCCAAAAGTTGATTTTCACCTAAAAAGTCCTCATATATCGCGCGTTTTCAAGGGTTGCCCAATACGGGCTTTTTTTCAAAGGAGCGAGATATGAACGAGATCTCAAAACGAAAGCTTGCGCTTGCGTGCTGTGCTGCCCTTTCGTTTGCCGTGACATCATGCGGCGACGACGGCGCTGGAACTGCCAGCGATTCGCGCAAACAATGCGGCGACGAAGTGTGCACGCTCGAACAGGACTGCGTCGACAATCACTGCGTCGACAAGACTGCGGACGCTTGCGACAACAAATGCACCTCTGAGCAGGAATG
>JAFUEE010000070.1 GCA_017464085.1 Pseudomonadota bacterium | reverse complement strand
TCCCGAACTCGGAAGTTAAGCTCTTTTGCGTCGATGGTACTGCATGGGTGACTGTGTGGGAGAGTAGAACGTCGCCGGCTTTTTTTTATTTTCTTCGGCATCTTCGTCGTCGCGGATGCGCCGGATCGGGGACGATGTATGCCCGCCGGGGGTTACGCTTCGCTTACCCCCGGCAAGCGCCCCGTCGGGGCGCTGGCGGGATACGCCATATCGGAGGCGATGGGTTTCGAACTATGGGCGGTTTTGCCCTGAGGGATTTGGTTCAGGGCAATTGGGGGGGGGGCAAGCTGCTTGGGGGCATCACTATTTAAATTGCTGGAACAAATCCTTTAATTATGTGGATGCATTGATTTGTGACGGGATTTGCTTTATTTTGCCATCATGCATTACTGTCTGGATGCGTTTTGCTCAATTTGGTTAAGAATAAACGTCCTGACGGGAGTGTTGCATTGGATATCCTTGTGGTTTGAGTTGAACTTCAAGGCTTGTTTAATTAGTTTTAAGGAAGGTCTGAACAATTGCCGTTTTGGGGACAATAGTATTTCAGACGCATAAGTTTTGTGCGGGCGAGACGCCCGCATCCCCAGGAGGTTTTCGAATTATTCAGAGCTTCCTTAATGTGGAGAAGGGAAATGAAAAAGCTTACGGTAATCACAGGTAGCCCGAGAAAAAGTGGAAATAGCAATGCACTTGCTGATGCGCTTATTCAGGAAGCAGAAAAGGCAGGCGCAGAAGTCAAGCGCTTTGATGCTTGCAAGCTGAATATGATTGGCTGTCGCGCTTGTGGCGGATGCTATAAAAAAGGTCATGCATGTGCGTTTGAACATGGCTTTGATGATGTCGCGGATTCGATCCTTGCTTCTGATGTCATCGTTTTTACGATGCCTGTTTATTGGTTTAGCGTTCCGGGACAGATTAAATCCATTATCGACCATTTTTATGCCTTTATGATCGGCGGGAAGGACGTCAAAGGCAAGCACTGCGTTGTGATTGCAACTTCTGGCCAGCCTAACGAAAGCGGTGTTTCAAAAGGCATTACAGATGCAATGAAGGGGAGCGCGGAGTTTTTAGGCTGGACGTATGAAGAGCATTTCTTCGGCGGTATGAACGTTCCAGGTGCCATTCGTGATACTGAGGCGATTGCGCAGATTCAGGAACTTGGCAGAGCGTTGGCGAAATAGTCTTGAGCCATTTGCAGTGTCTGGGCTCATGCTTGGGCACTGCTGTACGTCGCAACTCAAACATGCAGTACTCGGCAAATTTAAGCTTTTCTTTCTCTTGTGTTCGCTCTCATTGCTGTATAATACATTTTGGGGGGATGAGAGGAGGCGTGTATGGCATTTGGCGACGTATCAAGAGCAGAAGCAAGAGCGACATTTCGGAGTTTCATGGCTGAAATGGATCAGAGGCTGCAGGACTTTATAGATATAGGCGCAGCCTTCGGTTATGTCTTTGAATTTCGGATATCTGAATGCAGGGACATTGAATGCTTTTTTGACGAATATGTTGAATTTACAAACGATCTTGAAACGTCATTATCATTTTTCTCTCGATATATAGGTACAGTTATCATCAGAACTCATGGAGGATACTGGACACTTTATCGCGGTTCTGTGAGAGATATTAATCACAATATGCCTGTACTTACAGGGTTGTTGGGAATCACGAATATTCCCTTAAATCCGAGGGATATGATATATACTTATTATTACAGGAAACGCCCGGGAATGCTTGAACATATCATCAACACTCATATAAGTGCCTTAAAAGAAGCACGCAAGATGCATCTTATATGATGTGCTGGATATGGCTCAATGTAAATTTGGAGGAAACTATACTATGCAGGATCAAATTCTTTTTGTTGAGTACCCCAAGTGCACCACATGCCAGAAAGCTAAGAAGTGGCTGCAGGAAAGGTGCATCGAGTTTGTGGATCGCCATATCAGAGATGCTCAACCCACTCTGGAGGAGCTCAAACAATGGCATAAAGCAAGTGGTCTTCCGCTCAAACGCTTCTTCAATACAAGCGGAATGCTCTATAAGGAGATGAAGCTCAAGGATCGCCTGCCTGAAATGTCGGAAGAAGAGATGTATCGTCTGCTTGCAATTGATGGCATGCTTGTCAAGCGCCCCATACTCATCACGAGTAAAGGTGTCACGACGGGGTTTAAGGAAGCCGATTGGGAAAAACTGATATAGCAGACTAATATTATCTGGTGATCAATGGCGTCATAGATTCTGATGCGCGTATTGAGCTTTTCCCAAGAGGATGATAAATTTGTAGAAGACAGCGGCTGGCATCAGGCGGCAGCGCGGTATGAGCAATTTCTGCGGACACACGAAGGGAAGATTCTATTTTTTGAGCTTGGCGTAGGCTATAATACTTCTGCAATCATCAAGTATCCGTTCTGGCAAATGACGGCAGAAGGGCCGGAAGCGATATATGCCTGCGTAAATTTTGGGGAAGCTTTCTGTCTTGAGGATATTCGCGAGAAATCGATTTGCATTGACGCAGATATCGGCAAAGTTATTGAGGATTTGAAAATGAGGTTGCAATCTTATGCATGATATATGGAATCCATGGCATGGCTGCATTAAATGCAGTGAAGGATGTCAGAATTGTTATATGTATTTTCTTGACCGCATGCGCAATAGAAGCGGTTCTGACATTTACTGTACCAAAGCAGGTTTTGCATATCCGCTTTCTAAGGACAAGGCGGGTAAATATAAAGTCAAGAGCGGTGAAATGATTCGCGTGTGCATGACATCTGACTTTTTTCTTGAGGAAGCGGATGAATGGCGCGATGAAGCATGGAAAATCATGCGTCAGAGGCGCGATGTGAAGTTTTTTCTGCTCACGAAAAGGCCGCAGAGGGTAGAGGCTTGTCTGCCCAGAGGCTGGGGGAATGGTTGGGAGAATATCTTTTTTAATGTGACATGTGAGAATCAGACTCGTGCAGATGAGCGCATCCCTATTTTGCTCAAACTTCCATTCAAACATAAAGGCATTATGTGCGCGCCATTCATTGGGCCAGTCAGTATTGAAAAATATTTATCAGACGGTCAGATCGAGCAGGTCATTTGTGGCGGAGAAAATTATGATGGTGCAAGGCCATGTCATTTTGATTGGGTCAAATCATTGCGAAATGAATGCGTGATGCATAACATCACATTTGCTTTTATAGAAACGGGAACAAAATTTATTAAGGATGGAAAACTATATACGCTTCCTGATAAGCATTTGCAGTCACAGCAGGCATACCGATCGGGCATGGGGTATCAGGGGAAGCCTATTGAATTCAAGTTATGCGATGGGTTGGGGTGTCCTATTCCCAAAGAAAGCCTTTATGTCCCGCATTATGGGCCAAATTGTAAAGAATGCGGGAGTCGTTTGATCTGCAATGGATGCAGCGATTGCGGCAAGTGCAAGTCGGGAAGCGATAGAAACAGTCAGAACGAATGCCTTTTGTGATGTGCAGCGCAATGCTGACAATATATGGATTGCTATAATATTTTTGCAATCCAGTATGCATGAAGCTGATAGTAACCACGCTTTTTCGACTTATTCAGTCGAAATGTACGTGGTTTGTCGCGTCTATTTCAAGGCTGGAGCCTTGCGGCTCAGCGCCTTGAAATACGCCGCTTTTCTGCGCTATCCCGATGTGATCGGGATACGCGCAGAATCATCGTGTGTTTTGGCTTGAACCGAGAGGCTTATGCAACGATGCTCATGTGACGCGAAAAAAAAAGATTTGACGGAAAGATTTGCGTGATTATAGACGTTCTTTCGTGCGAGAGATCAGATTTTTCTGAATCTCTCGGAATTGGAATGTAAGGAATTGGAGTATTGATATGGAACGAGAACTTAAGCAGGGAGAAATATTTACAGGGGAGCGTGCACTGTTCATGAGCCGGAACCTGCACATCAAGGATTCAATGTTTGCCGATGGGGAGTCCCCGCTTAAGGAAAGCAATGAGATCATTGTCGAACACTCGTCTTTCCAGTGGAAATATCCCTTCTGGTACTGCAATAATATTTCAGTAAGCGATTGTTCATTCTTTAATATGGCTCGTGCAGGTATATGGTATGTGAATAATATTTCTCTCAGCCATTGTCTTTATGAAGCGCCAAAAGGATTGCGCCGTGTGAATGGTCTCAAGCTCGATCATGTCAACTTTACTCAGGCGCAGGAAACGCTTTGGAATTGCCACAATGTGGAAATGAATGAGGTAACTGCGCGAGGTGATTATTTTGGTATGGGGTGTTTTAATCTCAACATACGGAATTTTAATCTTGTTGGCAATTACAGCTTCGACGGATGCCAAAATATTGAGATTCATCATGCCAAGATGCTTTCAAAAGATGCATTTTGGAATTGTGAGAATGTGACTGTTTATGATTCGTATATATCTGGTGAATATATCGGATGGAATTCGAAGAATGTCACCTTTGTCAACTGTATGATAGAAAGCCTTCAAGGCTTTTGCTATATGGATCATGTCACGCTCAGAAACTGCAAGCTGATCAACACCACTTTGGCTTTTGAATATTCAACGGTCGATGCAGAGGTGACCACAAAGATCGACAGTGTTAAAAATCCGAAATCAGGTCGGATTCAATGTGCACGCATCCAAGAGTTGATCTTTGATGACCCGAATATTGACCGCAACAAGACACATATCATTGAAACGGAGCTTTCGCACTCATGACATACGATTTTGACAAGCAGATTAATCGCCGCCATACCAATTCCTATAAATGGGATATCGCCGAGAACGAACTCCCAATGTGGGTCGCGGACATGGACTTTGAAGTTGCGCCAGAGATACTCAAAGCCATTGAAGCAAAAGTTTCTGAGCATGTTTACGGGTATCAGACCCTTCCGGATGCTTGGTATGATGCCTATCGGGACTGGTGGCGCACGCGGCATCATTTTGAATTTGATAAGGAGAGCCTGGTTTTCTGTACGGGTGTCGTGCCGGCGATTTCATCTGCTGTGCGAAAACTTACGACGCCAGCCGAAAAGGTGCTCATCCAAACGCCTGTTTATAATATCTTTTTTAATTCGATATATAATAATGGCAGAAACGTGATCGAGAGTCGTCTCAGGTATGATCATGGCCGTTATGAGATGGATTTTGAAGATCTTGAAGCAAAACTAAGCGATCCCCAGACGACGCTTTTCATCCTCTGTAATCCGCATAATCCAGTAGGACGTATCTGGGATAAAAAGACGCTTGCGCGTGTTGGAGAACTCTGTGAAAAATATCATGTGACAGTCATCTCAGACGAGATTCACTGCGATCTGACCGATCCTGGAATCGAGTATACGCCTTATGCTTCGGCTTCAGAGTTATGCAGGAATCACAGCATCACATGTATGGCCCCGACCAAGGCATTCAATATCGCCGGATTGCAGACGGCTGCCGTCATGGCATCCAATCCTGTACTTCGTCATAAGATCTGGCGTGCCTTGAACACTGATGAAGTTGCCGAGCCAAATATATTGGCTGTGCCGGCAGCGATTGCGGCATTTACGGAAGGCGGGAGCTGGCTTGATGCGCTTCGCGCATATCTTTATGAAAACAAGTTATATGTAAAAAAGTTTTTGGAAACAGAGCTTCCCAAAGTTCGTCTTGTATCTTCGGAAGGGACATATCTGCTCTGGCTTGATTGCCGGGCATATACAGAAGATTCAGCAGCGCTGTGCCAGATGATTCGCCAGAAGACGGGATTATTTTTGAACAAAGGCACAGCATACGGTGGCGATGGTCAGTATTTTCTGCGCATGAATATCGCCTGCCCGCGTGCCAATGTGGTCGATGGCATGGCACGTCTTAAGCAGGCGCTTGAGGGTTAGGCGGGAAGGTCGGAGGTGAGTAAGGATTTTCGGCTTTGCAGCCAACTTACAAAGCCTCCGTGTGCTTCTCCTGCAAAGTCTGTAAGGGTTACTAAATTTTCTTCAGGGTAATACTCGAGAATCACATAGGTGAGTGCTTCCAGCGAGCCTTCTGTTGTGAATGCATCATAGATTACCTGATTGCCTTTGCGGATTTCAGCCTGTCGTGTTTCAGATTCTCCTTTGAGCGGTTTTTTTGAGATGTGCATAAACCGGTCGAGCGCTCGTTTGCCTTGACTGTAGCTGCTCCAGAAGAAGAGGATATCAAGCCGTGCAATTTTGGCATACAACGGGTTTGGAGAGAGAATCTGCCGATATACTTCGTAGAGCGCTTTTCGAGCGAGATTATTTTGTTTCGCATTTTTGACTGTGCCTTCGATGAAGCCAGCGACAACTTCAGACCAAATTTTGGCTTGAACGATTTCGGGCACACCGAGCGGTGTCAGTACGTATGATCCAAGTGTGGCAAGGGGCCAGCTGAATACATTTCGGAAGAAATTTCCACGAATGGCGCTCTTTTCAAAACCGCGCAAAGTATTGTGAACAACCAGATAGATGCCGTTTGTAAAAGCGATGCACCAGAATTTGATGAATGTGAATAAGAATCCCTCCGATAATCCAAAGTGGAACCAGGCCTGATCAAACCCATATTTAGCGAGCGCAAGGACAGGCACTGAAAAGCCGGAAAAGAATTCAGATGCGCATAAATTTTCGCGGTCAATATTTTTGAGTTGCCAAGATTTGGGAACCAGTCCGGATGTCGCAATGAGATCGACAATAGCATTGCGAAAACCTGTAATGAAGAACCAGATGAGCGCATACGAGAGGTCCAGGCAGTAGTATGTTGGGATAAATCCTATTGCCGCAAGGATCAAACTGCGCAGATTGGCATTCATATAACGCCAGATTCTGAAAGGCGTCATAGATTTGTTTTTTTCGCGTTCAGCTCTCCGCGTATGATCAAAATTGGTAGATGACAGGAGATAAACGGCGCCTTCAATTGCCTTGTCTGAGGAACGTCTTATGCGTAGCAGATTTGAAACAGGCTGAGGCAGCGTGGAATGGTCATTTTTGCGAAGTAATTTAAGTGCTTTAGGGGATAATGAGGATTCATGTATAAAGCCCATTCCCGGAATATTGGACGACCAACCGACGGCATCTGAAGCGCATCGCATGAAGAATGGATGCTCCCGGACGTGATCAATGATATTTTGGAGATCACTTTCAGGGACATGTGTCAGTCTCCATTCTTCAAATGATTTAACAATTTGCTCCTTATTGCCACTGAGCAGCATATTCAGAAAAGTAGCAAATCGTCTGATATCCGTTGTATCTCTTTGGAGTGCATCCACGAGATTAAAGACTTCAATATCGGTCAGATATTTATAATGCTTGAATAAAATATCCATGCATTTCTGAAGTCCTTGTGACAGAGGATGAATGAAGACGATGTAACCGCCACATTTGGCTAGCACGGGCAAAATATCTTCTTCGCGTGCAAAGGCTGAGTCGTAGTCGACTTGTTTTTGAGGTGCAATATATTTCTCAGCGCAGAGTGACGGTGTCAGAGCTTCATATTCAATTTGAGCATCTTCATAGCGCTTGAAGCAACGTTCGGCTTCCCATGAGGTTGTTTCACTGTTTGCTTTGCAGCTCAAAGCGCGATATAAATTTTTGAGATAGAGCACGCGCTTGAGTGCAACCGGTCGCATGGCCTGATATATGAGCTGTCCCAGATGGATGCGGTTGGCTTGTCCTTTGATTGTGACATGCTCTACGCTGTCCCAGGAAAGCGGCTGCATCATCAAAGCGTCAAGATCGGTATAGGGGGCGTTGAATGCAGCCAGACCGTTTTGATTGAACGATTCGAGCAAAGTATTGACTGTTGCATGCCGGCGTTCCGCATTGAGCTTTAACCCATCCCAGAAGGGCTGCAGTTCGGCAGCTTTTTCGTCCAGAAAGTGGCTGAGCGCTTCATATTCATGTCCTTGAGGCGGTACATAGAGGTAATGGACGCGTTCGCATTTTTTGCCGACGCTGAATTCAATGCCGATCTGAACATGCACGCCAAGTATGTGCCCTGCGAGGAAAACTTCTTCATAAGTCTGTGGGTCTGCGACATCATAGTAGGCGACCGTGATGCGAGAAATGCCTTTGATAAAAGCATCCAAAACGAGCTGAGAAGGAGATTTTCTGCCCTCGGTCATAGAGTCATGGACATGATCGTCCCATCCGAGGTGCATTTGAGCGAGGTCTTCGCCTGTTTCAGGTACTTCGATCAGATCGAGTTCGCGCAACAGACGGCGTATGACGCTGACATGGCCGAAAGAGGCGCGAGAGAAATCACTCATCAGTTCAAGCTGGGCGCGCCTGTCACCGCGCAGCTTGACGGCATTTTTCATCAGAGCGATTTGTACGCGGGCCGTATTGATGGGCATGGATAGATTTTTTGAATGCCAGACATGGTGCATCAGGACTTGAAGGGCCTCGATGCGTTCGACATAGCGCACGCCTTTGCTGTGTGAGACAAGCCTGATGTATGCTTCGGCGATTGTGAGTCTTCGCTTTGTGATTAAGCGGACGAAACCAGCAGGATGTGATATTGGCCTGAAAACGACCGTTTCCGGAGCTGCGATTTCTGTGTTGAGTATGTCCACGAGCTGTCGCACTTCCTGACTGAAAGAGAGCATTTCTATGGCGCCTGCAAAACGTCTCTTTTTTCTGACACTAAAATGCGTATTCACTTTCATGATATGATTCCAACTCAGCAATAAACAGAGCGATGACTGCTGTCAGCAGTCTGGCAAATGATTTTTATATGCTATAAAAGTCAATTAAATATCATTTACTTCATGGTAAAAATCTCCTTGATATCGAATGATTTCGTAGCAGACATTATTTTGAATTCGCCGGTATTCGAGGAAACAAGCCGAAAACCATGAGTGTTTTTGTTGGTAAGCGTGAGATTATTCATTGACCGCACATTGAATTTACGTGTGCACTCTTTCCATAAAATGGCAGAGGTGGATGATGCATTCTCATTGTTTTTGTCCACAACACGCATGACAAATAAATGATCGACAGGGAGATACACGGAACGCAGAATGCCGAGGAGATATGAAAAGACGGCACTAACCGTTTGCTTTTTAAACACATCAAGATTACGCCGATATTCCAAAGTCATGTTATCCTCAAAATAAATTTGATCGCCTCACATCACGTGAAGCAAGCATAGATTATTCAGAAATCTGAACAAACTCAAGAATAATATCACGAGTCTTGGTGGCCATTGCGGAACTGTTTTCGAGTACATCTTCCGACAAAAAGCCGTATTTCGCACGTAAAAGACTTGAAAAAAAAGCGGATTGAACTATATGGCGCCTGCTTTTCGGAGAGCCAGACGCGTATCTGTGCCCCCGATGCATCAATCATTGAGGATTATCGCATGAAATATGTACTTTATTTTGATTCAAAACAAGAGGAAGTGGCGCGTGTTCGCGAAAAGCTGAAGCTGCTGCTTGAGCTTTGGAAGATACGTGAAAACGATATCGAGCAGGCGGATCACGCGCTTGATCAGCTCCTGAACAAACTGGTCGAAGTCTCAACGGAAGATCGTCTCAAGATCGAAGTGCACAAGCTTTTTGGCGACTGTGTCATTCGCATCTCTGGGCGAGGTACCCCGATCAAGGAAGAGGATATCCCGACCGGCATCATCATGCCGGAGCTCTCCGAAGTCGACTCGGAGCAGGAATCCATCATCCGGAGCATCATCATCAAATCTTATGGCAGAAAAATCTCTGTTCACAACAAGAAAGGCCTGAACGTCGCGTCTATCCTTGTGGAGACGAGCAAGCAGCGGGCGCTTCGACGCACGCTCGTGGCACTTCTGGGGGGCATTTTGTTCGGCATTGTCATTCGTTCCATCAACGATTCATGGGCAATGTTCGCGGCAAATAACTTTTGCGAGCCCGTCTATACGATGTTTCTGGATGCGATCAAGATGCTCGCGGCTCCGCTCGTATTTTTTTCAATTGCAGCGGCATTCGCCAGCAATAACGATATCCGAAGCATGGGCAAATTCAGCCTCAAAATGATGGGCGCATTCGCGCTGACCTCGTTTATTGCCATTGGCGTGGCCATCCTGTGCTTTTTCATACACCCGATCGGAGATCCTGTGCTGGCTAATATGGTGAGTGATTCTGCCAGTGCGCTGACTGGAACGGCAGAAACGACGACGATCTCGATCAAAAATATGATCATCAACATCATCCCCGTTGACCTGTTCAGCCCATTTTTGAAGTCGGATATGCTGCAGGTCATGTTTCTCGCCATATTGACTGGTTTTGGCGTGACAAAGCTTGGGCCTTCAGGTGTGCCTGTCAATCACGCTCTGGATCTGCTCAACGAGCTGTTCCTCAAAATCATCAAACTGGTGATCAAATTCATGCCGCTCTCCATATTTTGTGCGATGGCAAACATGATCATCAAGACAGATACTGCATCGCTGCTCTCGGTTGGCCAGTGGATGCTTGCGACTGTGGCGTGCTATGCCTTCATGCTCGTCGTGTATGCAGTCATGATTCCGGCATTTACCCGTCTGTCGCCGTTCACTTTCTATAAGAAGTATGCGCCGGTCATGCTCAATGCCTTCGTGATCTGTTCTGGCAATGCGGTCATGCCGTTCAATATGGAGATTTGCCGCACAAAACTCGGCATATTGCCCAAGGCGTATTCTTTCGCCATTCCGTTTGGCACAGTCATGAACAAAAATGGCGGCTGCATCGTGCTCATGATCAGTACGCTTTTTATGGCACATATATTCGGCGTTCCGATTGACACGGGAATGCTTGTGAGCCTTGCGGTGATGAATTATATCCTTTCGATTGCCGCTCCCGCAATTCCTGGATCGCTATTGATTTGCATCGCTATGATATTGCCCATGATGGGGATATCCGCCAATGCGATCAGCATCATCATGGGTATTTATGCCCTCGATGCGATGGTGCAGACCGTTTTGAATGTGACGGGCACCGCTGTCTGCACGATGATCGCTGCAAAATCTGAAAATATGTTCGATATGAAAATCTGGAATGAGGAGTGATTTTGGGGATGCTGGCGTGTTGGGGAATCCCTTTCTTTGGGCACAAAAAGAAAGGGGTTCCCACATGACCTGAAGAAAGGCAATGGGAAGGGGGATTCGTCAGTTGCGTTTATCCCCGGGAGGATTGCGCGGTGTGGCTTCAGACCTGTATGTGGTTTGAATGCTGTCCTTGATTTTTCTTGTTTCATCTCTGCACCATTGCGCAACCAGATCCAGCGGGACTGAATATTCGCGCAAACGCTCTGCACTGATTTCGAATGATCCACAAATCAAGTTCGTACCCCATGGATCCAGTTTGATATCAGTCGCATCTGTGAAAGCCTGTATGTGCGGATGTGGAGAGACTGTTGATAGCCATTCGTTCAAGTCAAAAATGCATTTGAACCCATCTTTGTAGGTTAATTTGAGCACAAATGGCGCAAGCGCTTCAGTTTTTAAAATGGCTTTGGTTAAAAATTGGCCTAAAGGATCAGAAAGAAATAGGGTGAGTTTTTGAGTTTTCCGGCGGTTTCTAGCTTTTTCTTTTGCGAAGGGATCGGATTTATCTGATGCGACCGTTATACGATTTCTGCATTGTTCCTTAATATATTTCAGGATATCGCCTATTGGCACGGAAAACTCTCGGATGTTGTCGGCAGCATATTCAATATTCCATTCGATTGCGGCTCCATATTCTTTAATGACAAAATCATAAAAGAATAGCGGGTTATCGCGAAATGGTTGATGAATGATATGGTCAGTTACGCGATCAGAGATATCGAAGACGCAGCGATATCCGTCTTTGTACGATACGAGAAGTGCAAACAAGTAGAGCACTTCTGCACTCGTGATGACTTCTGAGTCAGGATTGTATGTTTCAGTCATGATGACTCCATGTGATTTATATATGAAGGAAACAATAGACATGTGTTTGGAAATTCATAGCGCAATACCGTTGCGCTATGAATTAAAATTAATAAGAATAACTATCTAGTTCTCGTCTCTTCAAGATTAGTTTTAAATGCAAGCGCCTAAGTTTAGCCTTTGTTGTTTGAATTGCATTTACTAGCTTCTGAATGTCATTCAAATTAGAGTTGAATGTAGAATCCAGACGCGTAAAGTTTTGGGATCGCCATCTTCTGTTTAATTTTGATTTATTCTGAAGAATCCATGTTTTTACGAAGGCTTGCTCCTGAGGTTTCATTGTTCCGTCAAACATATCGCCAATTTTTCCTTTATAGCTGTTGCAGATGCAAAATTTTCCTTTCCGACCATTATAATAGGCATGAAGATGTGGCGGTGTGTGCTCATCTCCATTTTTTCTTGGGCCGTAATAAAGATGAAAACTGTATCCACTTGACTGCCCGATTTCGACATCTTTACAAAAAAATCTCATTTTGACTCCTTTATGAGGATCTGAACAGTGAGCCATTCTGTTAGAGTCTGTCATTATTTAACCTAGTCATTGTTTGATGGTTATAGGGGAAGCTCAGACTTTATGGATGTAATTATAGTTTTAATTCACCATGTTTGTCAATAAATTTGAGTCTGTTTAATGAAAGACTGTCTGAGTAATTGGCCCCTAACCCCCGGCACCTTTCCCCGATGGGGCAAGGGGAGCGGATTTGCGCGATATCATGATTGAAGATTATGCAATTGTTCTGGGGTTACCTAAAGCGGTTTGAGCAGGCAACCACACAGTGCAAATGTGAACTCAAAGCGGTTTGAGCAGGCAACCACACAGTGTAAATGTGAACTCAAAGCGGTTTGAGCAGGCAACCACACAGTGTAAATGTGAACTCAAAGTGGTTTGAGCAGGCAACCACACAGTGTAAATGTGAACTCAAAGCGGTTTGAGCAGGCAATCACGCAGTGCAAATGTGAACTTGAAGCGGTTTGAGCAGGCATCCACGGTGTGAGGTTGTGAACTTTGAGCAAGAATATTTTTGTGTGAGGGGGCGGGGGCCTGCTGAATTCTTGTCAGGATGCTCTAAAACAGACCGCCTGCCTGGTGTCATTACGCGTGTCGTCTATGTGACGGTTCATGATGCTTCATGAAATGCTCGGCCTGCCAGATGAAAATCTCAAGCAGTTTATCCTGACTATTTCATCAATCTTGTCGTTCCTGCTAAAATGGGCGAAGACATGCTCGCTAAGTTCAGAACTGAACTCTGCGAAGTCTTTGGGGAAATCCGTTCTGCACACGACAAATCAGTGGTCAGTGGTCAGTGGTGAGGGGGGAGTGGGCAGAGGGTGGCGCTGAATTGTGGGGGGCATTGCGGTGATTTAGGCGTTGTTTAGCGCTTGGGGAGATGGGGATGGAATTGTGGACGAATGAGATTGATGTTGCGCTGGAAGTGCTTGGATGTGCGCTTGAGGGAAATGGTGAGCGCGCGCAGCGCGATTTGGAGGGCACATCATTTAATATATGGGGCGTGACAGGGGGATTTGGGGAGGCGTATGCGCATTGTCTGTTTGAAGCGTATGCGTCGGGATCACAGTTTGACCGCCTGAGGTCTTGGAAGGGGAATGGAATTTTTGCGGTTGCGCTGGATGGCAGTGGGTTTCATGGACGGCAGGGCCGTGCGTGGCAGTGCTGCGAGGGTAATCTGTATCTGAGCGTTGTTTTGCCTGCAAGCGTGCCCGTGCCGTGCGTGAACGAGCTGAGGAGTTTGCCGGGGAGCGCGGTGATCGGGGCGGTGAGGCCTCTGATGAGCGTCGTGCCGCTGATGAAAGCGCCGAATGATGTGGTGGTGCGCGACAGCATGGGCAGATTGCGGAAACTTGCAGGAAGCTTGACGGAGGTATCGGTATCAGGGAATCATATCGTGCAGGTGCGGTATGGCATCGGGATTGATGTGTGGGGTGCGCCGGAAATCGCGGAGCCCGGGCATTTGCTGGCGTGTTCCGTGCGCGAGTATCTGAAAGGGGAGGCGGCTGCGTGGCCGTGGGGGAAGGTGTACCGGCATGTGCTGGAGAGCGTTTTGGCGGCAGTCGCGCATGGCATAGCGAGTTTCAGTGGGGATGGATGGGTTATTGAAGAATAATTGAAATTTTTATAGACTAGTGGATTAGGCCTGTCGGATGTGGCGGGTTTTGTCGGATGGCTGTAAAAAGACTTGGCGCGCGTATGCCGCAGACGGCATAGCGCGCCGGCCGGTCTGTATGGCGTCAAGCCATAAGACCGGCGCAAAAAATAAACTGGATCATATCTGAGGAGGCGCAGATGCGTAGGGAATTTTATTTGGGCTTGGTCGCTGTGTGCATGGCGGCCGTTGGCTGTTCGGAGAGCGGCGGTTCGGAAGGCGGTAAAGATGTCGAGCTGACCGCGTGCGAGGATACGTGCGAGAATGGGCTTGATTGCATCGACGGGTATTGCCGGAAGGCGGCGATGTCTGGCGAAGATTGTCGCGCCAAGGATACGTATTGCTCTGAAGGCGAATGCGTCGATGGGAAATGTAAGGTGGAATCGAGCGAGGAGCCGTGCAGCGCGTCCAATCCCTGTGCCAAGGGCAATGAGGTGTGCGTGGGCGGCAAGTGCCAGGCGAAGGTCGGGATTGGCGGCGACTGCTCGGTCGACTCTATGTGTACGCGCGGCAAGTGCATCGAAGCCAAATGCCGTGTGGAAGTGCAGAGCGGCCAGGCTTGTGACGATACGCATACGTGCGTGTCGGGCTTGAGCTGCAATGAAGGGATCTGCAAGAAGCCGGTAGGCGAAGGGGAGGATTGCCGTTCGTCCCTGGTGTATTGCGAAGGCGGTACGTGCGACCAGGGCAAATGCGTGCAGAGCGGCACTGATGCGTGCAAGGATACAGACGGCGACGGTATTTCGGACGAATATGACCGCTGCGATGTGGATACCGACAACGACGGCCTCGTGGACTGCATGGACGATGACAGCGATGGGGACACGATACCTGACAAGGTTGAGTTTGGCGCGTCTCGCTGCAAGAAGCCTGTGGACAGCGACAACGACGGCATTCCCGATTTTCTGGATGACGACAGCGATGGGAACGGCATTCCTGACCGCATCGAGGGCGTGAATCCGGACGGCTCGTTTGCAGACAGCGATGGGGATACGATTCTGGATTCGGCTGCGGAAGACAATGATGGCGACGGGGTTGTGGACGTGGATGAGATCTACGGCCTCGTGAACAAGAATTACGAAAGCATTTATGGTTCGGAAGGCCCGCGCGGCGCGGACTGCTATCACGCGAAAAAGAATGTGTGGGGCGTGTGGGGCTATGGCAAGATTGTGCGCGATGCGCGCGGCGTGGCGACGTATGAGGCATGTGTGCCCGCTCCGGGCGACACGAGCTGCCAGCTTCGCATGGGCGATCTGATTCCCGATGAGATGGGTTCGACGGAAAAGCCGTTCGACTGCGATGGGGACACGATACCGGATTATAAGGACGCGGACAGCGACGGCGACGGGATTCTGGATTATTATGAGAGCGTCCGGGACAGCGACAAGGACGGCTATTATGACCGCTATGAGCTCGACAGCGATGACGACAAGCTGCCCGACAGCGTGGAGCTCGGCGGGGAGCCTGGGTCTGCGCCGCGCACGTCGCTCGGCAACGAGATGCCCGATTTCCGCACCCCGGATATCGATGGCGACGGCCTTGAGGACGGCTATGAGGTGATGTGCTGGATCCCGATCGCCTGCAATGAAGGGGAGAAAGCTTGCGGCGGACGCTGCATCGACGTGATGTCTGATGCCCAGAACTGCGGCGGATGCCGCGTTGCATGCCCCGAGAATGCCATCTGCAACGAGGGCAGCTGCGAGATGGCTTGCCCCGATGGCATGCAGGCGCAGGGCATGAAGTGCTATGATATTTCCAAAGACAACCTGCACTGCGGGGAGAGCATGAACCCCTGCATGTATGACCAGGTCTGCACCGATGGCGCATGCGAGCCTTCTGGCGCGGACTGCGGGGAGCAGACGCAGTGCTGGGGCGCATGCACGGATCTGCAGAGCGATGCGCAGAACTGCGGTACATGCGGCATGGCGTGCGGCGACGGTCAGGTCTGCATCGAAGGCGCTTGCGTCAGGGACTGCGGCGACAAGTCGGTCTGTGATGCCGGTGCCGGGGCGCAGGTTTGCGCTGACCTGGCTTCCGATCCGCTCCACTGCGGCGCCTGCGAGACCAAGTGCGATGCAAATCAGGTGTGCAGCAACAGCGAGTGCGTGGATTCTGATGTGAAATGCGAAGGTCTGACGGCAGTTTGCCATGGGGCATGCGTCGATATCTATTCGGATGTTGCCAATTGTGGCGCATGCGCGCGCGAATGCGCTGAGAATCAGGTCTGCGAAGTGGGCGTCTGCGTGGATGATATGTCCAAGCGCGATGACGTGAAAGGCGTGGACAGCCGCTTTGTCAAGGATACAGACGGCGATATCTTTGGTGATGCGAGCGAATATATCGCGGGCGAATGGTATTCTAAAAATGTCGACAGCAAGGTCGGCAGCCGCGAGTTTATCTGCGATGCGCGTTATGGCGTCGTTCCCGGCACCGATGCGGAAGGCAATGCGATCATCGGCGCGTTCGACTTTTATTTCTATCTGCCGTATCAGGGCAAGATTGATGAAGACAAGCGGACGACGGAAGAGGATTTCCTCGAGTTTACGCCGGCCGTGTCGATGCTCGATGTCATTTTCAACCTCGATACGACGAAATCGATGGGCAATGAGGTCACGAACCTCAAGAATAGGATCAGCTCCTATATCATTCCTGAAATCAAGAAACGCGTCACCGAAAGCGCGATCGGGGTGTCCCGCTTTGACGATTTTCCGACTCGCCCGACGCAGAAATCCAACCAGTACGACTATTTGCAGGGCACTGGTGTGGAAGACGGCGGTTATGGCCGCGCGGACAAAGGCGATGAGCCGTTCAAGCTCGTGATTCGTCCGGAAAGCGATGCGCAGGCTGTTCAGAAAGCTGTGAACACGATTTCGCTGCATCATGGCGGCGACTATCCCGAGGCCGGTTATGAGGCGCTCTGGCAGCTCGTCAAGGGCGATGATACGACGGTCAAGCAGACGACCTGGAAGAAATTCAGCACTTATGCGGCATTCAGCGCGGGATCGATCGCGCGCACGCCGAAGACAGCCGGGCGCTGGGGCGGCGGCCAGTTCCGCGACAACAGCCTCCCCGTCGTCGTCCATATCACCGACACCACGGCGCATGATATCGGCACGAACTGCGACACGAAGAGCCAGGTCGATCCCGGCAAGACGACTTGCATCCCCTACGATCCCGCTTATGTCGATGTCGATCAGGAGAACACGGGCAAATATGCCGGCGGCCATTACTCCCCGGCCGTTCACAAGGCCTATCAGGAGAAGGGCGCGCGCATCATCTCGATTTATGACAATGCGACCGATAATGAGCGCTTTAATATGACGGGTGTGCGCCAGCTGCGCCAGCTCATCGATACGTCCACAGCCACGGCGGCGCTCGTCCCCGTCTGCGCGTTCAAGCAGGATGCGTCAAGCTGGAAGTGCGGCGCCGATCAGTGCTGCACGCTGATGGACAAGACGGGCAAGCTCACGGGTGTCGCGCCTGTCGAGGGCAAGTGCGTGCTCAGCTATGGCATCGCGAACGGCACGGTCCTTTCGGATGCGCTCGTCGATGGCGTGGATGCCCTCGTGAAATATGCGACATCAGAAGTCGCCGTCCGCGTCAAGGGCAACCCGATTCCGAACTCCGACAACGATACGTCCTGCTTCATCAAGCGCGTCGAGGCGTTTGAAAAGCTTATCAATAAGGAAGGCGAAGAGGTTTTGGGCTATGTCAGTCCGGGACAGGAGCCGGAAGCAAGCTGCAACCCCACGGCCAGCGCGACTTCGTTTGACGAGGCGGAATACCTCAACGGCTATACGAACTTTGCCATCGGCACGAGCTCGAAAGACAAGATCGGCGCCAAGCTGAACTTCCATATCATCGCGCAGAACGATGTCTGCGTGAAGCCGACAGAACAGGCGCAGGTCTTCGAAGCCTATATCGAGCTGTATGAACCGAAGACAGGCATGAGCTTCGGTGAACGCAAGGTCTCGATCGTTGTGCCTGGAGAGAAATCGACAATTATCGTCAACTGATGTGTGGGGCTCGGCTATCCTGCGGATACGCCGCGCCTGGTGCGGCTATCCTTGCGGATACGCCGCTTGAGCCCGGCTCCTTTCGGATACGCCGGGCTTTACCATTAATAATTGATATGGCTGTGCGAAGGATGGGCATTCTGCGGGATGTTCTGTCGCATGCTTGCAATATATTGAGGAAAACTATGAAAAAACATTTGCTTTTGACTTGTATGGTGGCGGCCTTGACGGTGCTGGGCAATGCCTGCGAGGATGGAAGTGCGAGCAGTTCGGGCGGATCCCAGAAGCCGGATCCCGGCCAGGATACATGTAGTGAAGAGACTTGCGAGGGGCTGTGCATTGAAGATGAATGCGTGGATACTTCATCAGATCCCGAGCACTGCGGCAAAGAAGCCGTCCGATGCGGAAAGGATGAGACCTGCGAGGCTGGCGTTTGTACGCCAAAGCCTGTGACCTGCGGGCCGGATGAAAAGAATTGCGATGGCGTGTGCATCAACGTGCTCAGCGATATGGATAACTGCGGCGACTGCGGTCATCTGTGCGAGGATGCCGAGGTCTGCGTCAACGGCGGATGCATCATGAATTGTCCGGTCGGGCTCAAGCTTCTGGATGGCGCATGCATCGATCCGGAAACGGATAACGCGCATTGCGGGGCGGCGAATGTGGCTTGCCAGGGCAATTCGTTCTGCGAGGAAGGCGTGTGCGCCTGCCCGTCGGGCTATTTCGACTGCGATGAGGACTTTTCAAACGGCTGCGAATCGTCTGTCGTCTGCGCAGCCAAGTGCGAAGAAGGCCGAAAGATATGCGATTCCGGCAATTGCTGTGACGAAGCGGATATCTGCTGCGGCAAGTCATGCTGCGTGTCTGGCAGCCTGTGCTGCGGTGAAGGCATCTGCGTGGATGGCATGTCGGATGTGAATAATTGCGGCGGCTGCGGGATATCATGCGATGCCAGCGAGATGTGTGCTGAGGGCGCGTGTGTGCCTGCCGAGACGGAATGCGATCCGGATGCGGGCCAGATGGTCGCGGCATGCTGGGGGCAGTGCGTGGACCTGAGCGCGGATAACAACAACTGCGGCGAATGCGGCCATGTCTGCGGCGAAAATGAGATGTGTACAGGCGGTCAGTGCGAGAAAGTGGATGTCTCGGATGGCTGCGAGTTCCCGACGGTGAAGTGTTACGGCGCATGCGTCGATCTTCAGAATGACAAAGAAAACTGCGGCGCTTGCCTCAACAAATGCAGGGCAAATGAGCTGTGCACCAACGGCATGTGCGATGTCGATTGTGGCGAACTGACCAAATGCGGCAAGACATGCTCGGATGTGACAAAAGATGCGGAAAACTGCGGCGCTTGCGGCACCGTGTGCGCGGTGGGCATGGCTTGCGTGGACAGCGCTTGCCAGTGCGCCGAAGGCTATTATGATTGCGATGGCGATCTGCTCAATGGTTGCGAATCGACCGATGCATGCGCTTGTTCACCAGGGCAGCAGCGCGACTGCTGGAACGGCGATGTCGCTAACCTCAATCCTTCGACGCAGAAGCCCTACGGCGCTTGCCGCTTAGGCAAACAGACCTGCGATGAGACCGGACGCTTCTGGGGCACCTGCGAAGGCGCTGTCTACCCCTCGATGGTGACGTGCAATGATGCCGGCTTCTATATCGGTGGCGACCAGAACTGCAATAATATCGATGATAGCCAGGAACCTTGCCGTTCTAAATGCGATCTGATCATGGGCGAAGACAGCTATATCGGCTGCGAATATTGGCCAGTCTTTTTGCAGAATTATTCGGGCGTGACATCGCCTGTGTATTATGACATGACGCTCGTCGTGAGCAACCCGAGCACGACGGAGACGGCGACCATCTATGTGTTCGACAAGCCTGCATACACGAGCGCTTCACATACGCCGTATTTGACGTTCACTGTGGCGCCGGGGGCTGTCGCCTATAAGACGATTGTCGGCGATGCCGGCGGCTCGCAGACGAACAAGCAGAAGAACGGCACGACAATCTATGATTACATGCTCAATGGCACCATGCAGGCGCCGTGGGCGTTCAAGGTGCGCAGCACGATTCCTGTCGTCGCTTACCAGTTCAATCCCTATGGCAAGGCAAACGGCTATTCTTCGGATGCCTCTTTGATGTTGCCGCAGACTGCGCTTGGTCAGGAATACCTGACGATGGGCTTTACAAGCCTGAGCGGGTCAAGCAATGCGGATGTGATCACGGCTGTCGCGACTGAACCTGGCGTGACAAACGTCACCGTTACGGTGAAAGCTGCGACACGCGCTGGGACAAACAAGAATAACAGCAGTTCGATCGCCACGATGGCTGCGGGGACGACAAAGACATTTGCGCTCAATCAGTTCGATGCGCTCAGCCTTCAGCAGTCTGGCACCGGAGAATCGACTGGATCGTACTTTAAGGCGGACAAGAAGATCGAGGTATTCGGCGGCGCAGCATGTTCCAATATTCCGATCGGTTATGGTGCATGCGACCATACTGAAGAAATGATGCTTCCGCTCAAGGCCTGGGGTACGAACTATGCCGCGACACGCACTCGCCCGCAGAAAGACGAGATCAATATCTATTATATTTTGGCACAGCAGGATGGGACACAGGTCAAGCTCGTCGGCCCCAACGGCGATTCAAATACGAACAAGACGATTAACCTGAATGCCCGCGCCTTTGCTCGCGTCGATACGAAGAACAGCTTCGATATCACAGCTAATCGCCCGATTTATGTCGGTCAGTTCCTCGTCGGCAAGGGGTACAGCGGCGCAAGTTATGGCGATCCTTCGTTCATCTCGCTCGTTCCGCGCGAGCAGTACAGGACGGACTATTCGTTCTCGATTCCTTCCGGCTATTCCGCAGACTATGTGACCGTCATTGCGCCGACCAATGCAGTGATCAAATACTCGGGCGCTGGGCGCAATGGCAAAGCCGTGTCGACACCGACAGAAATCTCAGCCCTCGGCAACGGCATCTTTGGCGGCTGGACCTCTTTCGGCAATCAGGGCTATCGCTTCGCATGGCTTGACCTCGACGGCGGTACGCACAAGCTCGAAAGCACAAATGGCGTGGCCTTCGGCGTGGTGGGCTATGGCTTCTATGGTTACACGTCTTACGGCTATGCCATCGGCATGGATCTGAAGAAGATTAACAATACAAACTGATTTTCTTTTTGAGGGGTTGTGTTTTGTGTTTTGTGGGGGAACCTGCTTTCTTTTGTGCCAAAAGAAAGCAGGTTCCCCCACACTCTGAAAGAAAGGCAGTGTGGGGAGACTGCATGGGGTGTTCGCAGTGCCGGGCATGAGGGGGGAGTGCGCATGACCTGGAAAACTTGCGCTTGAGCATCATCACTATAATTTACGCGTGGTGCGTGATGTTCTGTGATAATGAGGGGGTGAATATGAAGTGGAGAGAGACTGTCTGGATGGCCGTCGCATGGATGTGTGTTGTGGGGGCGGCGCAGGCGCAGACGCCGAGCCACCAGGGGATGCGTTATGAGGCGCAGCGTGTGCCGAGTTCTGGGGCGACTGTGTCGCGCAGTGAGGCAAAGGATGTCGCCGAAGCACCGGTGACAGACGATACGGATCCGTGTTCATCCGAAAAGCCTGCGATGAAGCCTGTCTCCAAGCCGGTACATGTGCGCACGATTGTGATCGACCCCGGGCATGGGGGGGAGAATGAGGGCGCGATTGGCGTCGCGCGGATTCACGAGAAGTATCTGACGCTTCAGGTGGCGCAGCTCCTCGCAGACCGATTGCGCGAGCTTTTGCCCGATGTGGAAATCGTGCTCACCAGGCAGCGCGATGAGAGCATTTCGCTTTCGGAACGCATAGAGGTCGCCAACCGCCTGAATGCCGATCTGTTCTTGAGCCTTCATTTTAATAATTCGTTGAACCCGCTCGCAATCGGCTTTGAAAGCTTCTGGGGGGGCGATTATTGGGCGGCTGATATGCAGAAGGCTGGGGAGGAGATTACGGATGAGATACGCGAATTGCGAACGCGCACAGGGGCAGCCAGTGAACGCATGGGGCGATGTTTCAATCACGCGATGAGACATCGCTTTGACGTACTCGACAGAGGCGTAAAAACTGGAGATTACACCGTTCTGACGCGGGCGAAAGTGCCGGCAGTCGTACTCGAAATGGCTTTTCTATCGCACGCAGAAGAAGGCATGTCTGCAGTCCGCCCAGACTATCAGGCGCGCTTGGTTCAGGCACTCACGGATGCCGTGATGAATTATGTGAATGGGTTATAGTTTTGGGGGATTTTTTTGTGGGGGAACCTCTTTCTTTTGTGCCAAAAGAATGGAGGTACCCCCACACCCCCTCCAGAAAGAAAGGCAGTGTTGGGGAGTTTGGTGATTTTGTGGTTGGGGGAGTTTGGTGATTTTGTGGTTGGGGGAGTTTGGTGATTTTGTGGTTGGGGGAGTT
>JAFUEE010000069.1 GCA_017464085.1 Pseudomonadota bacterium | reverse complement strand
GCGCACAATAGGCGGCTCCCCCCGTGCGGGGCACCCCCCCGCAACGCCCCATGCCTGCCATGTGTTTGACTGCAAGATGCGAAGACTGGGCATGCGCAGGAACACTCGCGTCTGATAATGATTGATTTCGTGTGATGAGATGACGTAAAATAAAAAGAGGATTTACTGTCTCAGCATGCGGAGGGGTATGAGAAAACTGACTGGTATTGTGTTTGCGGCGGCTGTGATGTGTTTGACCGGAACGGCATGGGCCGTGGACAAAGACGACGACCTTAAACCGGATGATTCCGAACACATCGGCTATGATGCAAGTGCGCTCTCTCCTGACCAGGCCTCGGAGGTCGAGTCGAGATTTCCGGAAGAGTCCAAGGCTGTTCGTGAGGCGCTTGCTCGCCATATCGCGCATGCCAACGGCAGACAGCTTGAGGCATATCTCGATGATTTTCTGAAGGAAAGAATCCGCTATCCGGAGCTTGAACGGAGCTATGCAGAGCGTGCGATGGCGCTTGAAGGGCTGGAGCTTACGGTCAAGGCCGTCGAGTTTCAGAAGCTCACGCGGACAACGGCAACGATTCACACGCGCCAGATTTCAAAATATGTCGATGAAAAAGGTGTTCCGCGTACAGATGATGTGATCATCAGCTATCGTTGGATCAAGGATGCCAATGACGGCGTGTGGCGCATTTCATTTACCGAGCGTAAACGCCTGACGGAATAGGTCATGAAACACAGCAAGATCAAGATATTGTTTGCCTCCGCGCTGTTTGTGCTGGGGACGACGCATTGTGCTGCGCAGAGTTCGTCTCTTGTGCCGGCCAACCTGAGTTCTGCGAAGCAGACATCGTTTCGTGCGATAGCCTCAGAAATCAGGAATCCGTGTTTCGAAGCGGAGCTTGAGGGATATGAGACGCTTGAGCAGGTGCTCGACGCTGGCAAGACGTGTCATGAAGCAGCGATTCTTTCCTCGGAGATATCATTCTTCTTGTCGAACGATGTGGACGAGATGAGGATACGCGGCATGGTCAAGGCGGAAGCGCGCAGTATGGCTTCGCCTAGTGAATTTTCCCTTGAGGGCAGGCCGCGTCTTGGAAATGCCTCGGCGCCAGTCGAGGTTGTCGTGTTCAGTGATTTTCAGTGCCCGTTCTGTTCCAGGGCAGCCCAAACGATGCATAAGGCATTTGAGAAACGTCCGGATGAGGTCAGCTTTGTCTTCAAGCAGATGCCTTTGACGGGGATTCATCCGTATGCTGCTGCTGCCGCGCTCGTCAGTGTGTATGCGAATTCTCAGGGAAAATTCTGGGAAGTTCATGACAAGCTCTTTGAATCTCAGAAAGAGCTGTCGCCGGACAAGCTTGTAAGCATATTGGAATCAGTGGGTGGTGCGCAGGAAGATGTGTTTGACCCGATCAAGGGGCAGGCTTATGGCGTGACAGTGATCGAGGATATCGAAGATGCCAAGAAAGCGGGCGTGGAAGGCACCCCTTCATTTTATGTGAATGGCGTGGCCATTGAGGGTGGCGGCAACCTTGAAAGGCTTCTGGGCAGGATTGATGCGGAACTCGCGGCACCGCCTGCATCCTCTCCTGAGGCGCGCAGGCTGGCGCGAGCAAAAGCGCTAGAGACTTGTCCTTATCCTGGTCATGAGGAGATATATGCGCTTTTGGAACCGGTCGGGCGAGCAGACCTTTCGCTTTATACGAATTCCGTTTTGTGTCCGTGCAAGGGGGCTTCGCAGACACTGCATGATTGTGCTGCCGAGCAGACCTGTCCCGCGACAAAAAAGATTATCGATATGCTGATCACGCGCATCCAGGAAAAGACACCACGTGAGGAAATTTTGTCGGAATTGGAAGCAGTCGTCCAGAAAGAACGAACAAAAATGTGACGCATGATTATTTTACATTTTGGCAAGGAATAATTATAACGACATGTCGGTTAATAAGGCGTCGGCATGGGGGTGGCTGCGTTCTCTTCATGCACATTAATTTCATGGAACAGGCGTTTGCAATGAAACATAATCAGATAATTGTATTTTTAGTTCTGATCTTCGCTGGGGCGTTTTTGACATCCTGCGCGAGTGTGAGCACGATGCAGACAGCGGGGACAGTTCCCGAAGGGGAGGTGCGTTGGGCGATTGCATCAACAGGTACGGGCGGCAATGGCGAAACCAAGGCAAGCGCAGATCCGAATTTTGAAGCGGCAGTGCGCTATGGTGCGACAGAGAATTTCGATATTGGCCTGAAGGTGAATTTCCTCGGAGCCCAGGTCGGCGCGAAATATCAGTTTCTGAGAGGGGAATTTGATCTTTCGCTGGGGCTGGAAGCCGGTTATCAGTGGGTGCGCACGAACGGCACGGAGAGCCCTTCGACGCATGTGGTGGAGTTCCATCTTCCGCTGCTGATGGAATATCATTTCAATCCCTATGTGGGTCTGGCATTTGGTCCGAAATTTATGGGCCTTCTGATGTATGATCAGGATTCGCGTGAGGATATCTGGCAGAATGACAATTCAGGGCTCTATGTCGGCCTGATGATCGGTCTGCCTTTGCGTCTGACGGATGGGATCTGGTTTCAGCCGGAATTCAATATTTACGGCAATGCGTATGACAAGGCAGGCAATTCCTTTAGCAATTGCATTTGGCAGGCAGGCGTGGCTGTGTTTTTTGGCGGTCTCTGAGCCATCGTTTGCGCTGGACAGTGTCGGTATGAAGGTTTCGTCTTTTCTGCATGCGCAGGAAGGACGAGCGTATTGTTGATGATGAGGAAGTCTGCTTTTTCTACGGAGCAGATGTCGAAATACCTGATGTGTTATGCTTTTAAGCGTGCAATCTGCTTGATATCCATGTATTAGACGGCTGGTTTGAGTCGTTTTGCGGATCTGATCAGGGAGTGTTGAATGGGAATGCAGGCCGGCGGCGGCGTCATGGCGAATATCAATATCACGCCGCTCGTAGATGTCATGCTCGTGTTGCTTATTATCTTTATGGTCGCAGCTCCGGTCATGGAAAAAGAGCGCGCCAAAAAAGAGCTGCAGGAAGATAGGGATAATCAGCAGCGACTTGTTGCATTGAATCTTCCTGCACTTGACAATACAGGTGCATCTGGGGAGAAGCCGCGCACACTGACCCTCAAGGTATCTTCGAAGCTTGTCGTTTCATTTGAAGGAAAGCAGATCGCTGACTGTTCGGCATTTATTGACACTCCGGATAAGCGCAAATGGCAGAAATGCTTGGATGATGTTGAGCGTGCGGTATTGGGAACGCCCGAAGCCAAAGAGAATGGTGTGCTTGTCGATGCCGAGCCAGAAGTGAGGTTTGGATTTGTTGTCGGCATCATGCACCGTCTGCATCGCGCGAATGTTGAGAAAGTCTCGATGTTTCCTAAAACAGCTTCGACATCTCCTTCTGGTGGCAAGCACTTGACAGCATCATGACAGCGGTTGCGAAAAGTCTGGAATATTCCTCAAAGTTTGACGTATCTCTTTGGTATTCAAGTATATTTTACGATCATTCAAATGAAGTTGAAGATAATTAGCCTGGTTGGCTCGGTGTTTCTGTTCAGCATGATGGGCAGTGTGTGTGTGGCTGAGCCCGAGGTTATCAGTTTGGCGCGTGCATGTGCGCTCGCACGCGAAAACAGTCCGCAGATTATGGCTCAGAAATATGCGCTTGAGAGCGCGGAAGCACGCCTGTCTGAGGCTAAATATTACTGGACGCCCAAATTCGAATTAAAGTCTCAGTTCGGTCCGATGCCGAAGACGAGTGATATTACGGATTCAGAAGATGATATCTGGAGCCGCGTTGGTGAAGCTTGGGGCTTTACGACGCGTAACTATTTGGATTTCTGGTTTCCCATTTTTACGTCGACCAAAGTCTATCATACGCACGAACTGGCTAAAATCGGCCTGAAGGTCGAGAAGCTTCGGGGTGAAAATGAGCGGATTAGTGTGGAATATGATGTGTCACGTGCCTATATAGGTCTTCAGCTTGCGAATGCAGCCAAGGATGTGCTCAAAGAGGCAGAGGGGTATGTCGAGCGCATCGAAAAGGAATACGCGCATCTGGTGGAGACTGGTTCTTCGGAGGTCAAGGAGACTGATCAGTATCGCATCGATATCGCGAAGGCAAACCTGCTTCGCCTGAAAAACATGCTTTCATCTAAGCGCGACTATGCGGAGCGCGCGTTGAGTGTTCATACGAAGCTCGAGCTTCCCATTGCTGTCGAAGAAATGAATTTTGATCAGGGGCAGCCTGTCATGAAGCCGTTCGAGGCGGTGCTTTTGCTTGCGCGGGAAAATCGCGGCGATCTCAAGTTGCTTGCGGAAGCGGAAGCGGCAGCCGCACTCGAGTCCAAGATTGAATGGCTCAACTGGTGGCCTGATCTCGTTGTTGCAGGTGAAGTGTATTATAAGTTCAGCAATGCAGTGCCGAAACTTGAGAACGACAACTTTTTTCTCAAGGATGGCTATAATGGGCGAGGGTTTGCGATTGGTTTCATGCTCAAATGGAATCTGGATCCAGTCAGGCAGGTCTTTAAGGTACGTCAAGCCGATGCTAAAGCTGAAAAAATGCGTGCGCAGCGAGAACTTGCCACTGCTGGTATCGAGCTTGAGGTGGCTGAGCAATACCAGACAGCGGCCAATGCGTTTGCAAACATCGAGATTACACACAAATCGCGCAGGTCTGCCAAGCGTTTTCTGACGCATGAGCTCTTGGCTTATGAGGCAGGCGAAGGCAAGGTGAATGACCTGATTTCTTCGCTGACAACGTATATTGAGCAGCGCACGATGTATCTGCAAGCGCTTCATGATTACAGCGTAGCGCTTGTCAAGCTTCAGAAGGTCACTGGTGTGCCGGATATTTCAGAGCTTTTGGCTCAGTGAAACTTGCTTTAACCTGACCTGTGTCGCATACATCTGCCTGATATGGAAATACATCTGAATTCGAGGGAGGAATATCAGAGATGTGGTATTTCAGGGGGCGGTTTTATATCTCGTGAAGCGAAGCTGTCGGCTTAGGTGGTTGATGGCTATATCGAAATGGCTATATTTGCAGTCGAATAGTTCATAATTTTATCCCTCTGAAGGGTAAAATCGTATATAGCAGGCAACGCGTGCAGGGATAACTGCACCAGCCGCCCGATGCGGTGTTGACTGAACATTTCCTATAGGAATTTGCATCAATGAGAAAAGGCCTGATCCTGTTTGCATTACTTTTTTCGGGAACCGTTATATCATGTAACGAGAGCGTTGAGATCTGCTCGCCACATTGTGAGGACGGGTATCTTGTGACGTGTACGGAGTTTGATCTCGTAAAGACGGCTTGTCCGTACGGTTGCAAAGCAAATGCATGCGTTCCGGCAGAAACTGCGCAGTGTGTGTATAGCTGTATCAGTGAGAGAGAGCAGATGTATTGCGAAAAAGATGGCACTCAAGGCGTGAGGACATGCGCATTTGCTTGTGTCAACGGGGAATGCACGGATAAGTGATTTCCGGAATAGGGTGTTGCACGTCAGGCAGTTGCTCTTTTTGCGGTATTTTGATGATCGTTGATTGGTCGAACACTTTTGTCAGCGCTGATGAAGGCGCTATTCTAAAGGAAATACACGATGCTGACTTGTTGTTATGAAGCACTATTAGAGCGTTTTCTTCGCTATGTGAAGCTTGACACTCAGTCTGATCCAGAGAGCAAAACTTATCCCTCGACAGCGAAACAGCTGGATCTTCTCCGGCTCCTCAAAGATGAGTGCGAAGCGCTCGGATTGGTGAACGTTGAGCTGGACAAATATGGTTATGTGACGGCGACGTTGCCTTCCAATGTCGATCGAGCTGTGAAAGCTGTTGGATTTATCGCTCATGTCGATACATCCCCTGAAGTGAGCGGGGCTAATGTCAAGCCCATCGTACACAAGAATTATCAGGGGGAGGATCTGGTTCTTCCGGATCGTAACGATATTGTGATCAGATATGTAGACAACCCTGAGCTTGCCGATCAGATCGGGAACGATATCGTCACGGCATCGGGAACGACGCTTCTCGGTGCCGATAATAAATCGGGTGTGGCTGCAATCATGACAGCTATGGAATATCTGATTGCGCATCCAGAAATCAAGCACGGTGATATCCGCATAGGATTTACGCCCGATGAGGAGATTGGCGGCGGTACAGACTATTTTGATATCGAAAAGTTCAACTGTTATTGTGCCTATACAGTAGATTCATCGACACGCGGCATGCTCGACACAGAGACGTTCAGTGCGGATGCGATGACGATCACCTTTGCCGGGCTGAACACGCATCCCGGCAATGCATACCATCAGATGATCAATGCAATCAAGCTGGTGTCGGAATTTGTGGAGCGGCTTCCCAAAGAAGGGCTTTCCCCAGAAACGACGCGTGACCGCGAGGGGTTTGTGCATCCGACTGATGTTCGCGCAGGTGTTGATTCTGCATCCATTCAGTTCATCCTCAGAGATTTTGATGCAGCCAAGCTGACGGAGCAGAAAGATCTTCTTATCAAACTCGCACAGGAAACCGTCGATGCGCATCCTGGTTCGAGCTTTACTTACGAACATAAGGAACAGTACAGGAACATGAGCTCTGTGCTGGAAAAGTTCCCTGATGTTTCTGGCAATGCCGAACGTGCGATTCGCGAAGCAGGTATGGAAGTCATCAAGATGGCTGTCCGTGGCGGTACAGATGGTTCGCATCTTTCGCTCAATGGTCTGCCTACGCCAAATCTGTTTGCTGGCGAACAGAATTATCACTCCAGGTATGAGTGGGTCAGCGTTCAGGATATGCTCAAATCCGCAGAAGTGATTGTCCGTATCGCTCAGATCTGGGCAGAGTAAGAAGATCGAGGTGGAAACGCTCAAAGGGGCGTTTCCACGAGTCGCGTAGCGCGTTGCTAGGATATGGCATCCAGTAGTTTTTTAGCGAGTTCGAGACTCATGCCTGCGACTTCTGCAAGGCGTTCAGGGGATTGTTTGGATATCTCTTTGATGCTTCCGAATTCGCGGAGCAGTTTTGATTTTCGCTTTGGCCCGATGCCTTCGATGTCGTCCAGACGGCTGTGCAGCCCGGCGCTTTCGCGCTGTTTTCTGTGAAAACCTATGGCGCGTTTGTGAGTCTCGTCGCGGATATTGGCCATGAGTAGTATTTCCGGGCAAGACTGGTCGAGGATGAGCGGGTCAGGCTGGTCTGGATAATAGAGGCGTTCAGGGGAATGTTTGACATCAATGTCTGAAGTGTCGCCTTTGACGCGGGATTTCCCTATGCCGATGATGTCGAACACGCCCAGCATGCCGGCGTTTTGGACGGCATTTACGACGGCGCTGACCTGTCCGTGTCCGCCATCAATCAGGAGCAGGTCTGGCATCTCGCAGAAACTCCGCTCATTTGGTCCGGCTTCTTCTTCCGAGTCTGGCGTGGACGTGAGGTAGCGTAGGCGTCGAGTCAGGACTTCATTGAGGCTTCCGAAATCGTCCTGTCCTTCTGTTGTCCGAACTTTGAAATTCCTGCACCTTGAGATGTCGAGCCGGCCTTCGATGAACACGACCATAGCTGCGACAATCTGTCCGCCCTGCATGTTGGATATGTCGTAGCACTCGATTCTGTGCGGATAGTGCGCGAGCGAGAGAGTCTTCTGGACGCGCTCAAGAAGGGCTTCTTCGGTCGTTCTTCGTTCGATGAACTGCTGGTGCGCGTTTGCATAGGCGGTGGACAGAAGTTCGGATTTGATGCCTCTTTTGGGGAATGTGACAGAGACTTTTTTCCGCGACAGATCTGAGAGCGTGGCTTCGATGAGCGGACCGATTGCTTCGAAGGACGGGTCTAGGATGACTTCGCCGGGATAGTTTTCAAAAGTCTGGTAGTGATGAACGATGACCTGGCTGAGGATATCCTCGAGGTCGCTGACCGCATCGCGCGCTTCGTATGTCTGCATGTGCAGCAGGCGGCCGTTCCTCACCATCATGACGACGATGGCGCGTAAATCAGGATTTCCGTCATAAGCCCAGAAATCCTGATTGACTGGCGATTTCTGGACAATTTTTTGAGCGGCGCAGACTTCTTCGACAGAGCGGAGCTGGTCGCGATAGTTTGCTGCCTGTTCGAATTGGAGCGCGTCGGAGGCTGCCATCATGCGATCTCGGAGCAGATTCTTGAGATCGTCGAACTTGCCAGCGAGGAACAGTTCCGCATCGCGGCAGTTTTTGAGGTATTCGTCGCGGCTGACATCGAAGACGCAAGGTGCCGGGCAGCGGTGAATCTCATACTGGAGGCACGGTCTGACTCGGTTTGCGAAGACGTGGTCACGGCATGTCCTGAGCATGAAATGCCTGTTGATGACGCCGAGACTGAGCCTGCAGGCCTGGCTGCTTGGATAGGGGCCGTAGTAGTGTGCGCCATCTTTTTTCCGCCTGCGCACGAGTTCGACTTTGGGCCAGGGATCGCGCGGATCAATGCGGAGCTGAGGCATATCCTTGTCATCTTTGAGGATGACGTTGAAGCGTGGCCTGTACTGTTTGATGAGTCCAGCCTCTAGAATCAACGCCTCGCGTTCGCTGCTCGTGATGATGACATCTATTCGCCCGAGTATGTCATCGAGCATGGATACGAACGCGCGGTCATCATGTCCAGAAAAATACTGGCTGACCCTTCGGTGAAGATTTTTGGCTTTTCCCACATAGATGACCTGCTCGCGCTTGTCTTTCATGAGATAGACCCCGGGATCCTGGGGGATGTGCGCGAGAGTTTTTTCGTAATCGAAAGGCATGAGCGAGAGTGTCAGGGGGCAGTAAAGGCCGGAGCTTCTATCCGTTGATCATCCTTGCGAATTTCAAGGCGACGGTGTTGAGATTTTCCATGGCCTTCGGAAAATTGAAATCGTACCTGTCATTTCCGAAGAGGCAGTCGGAGACTGATTTAAGCGCCAGGAATGCGACATCGTTCCGCATGCATACCTGCGCGATGGCGGCACCTTCCATCTCGATAAAGAGCGGCCGGAAGGTGTCATGGATCCATTTGGCGCGTTCGCCTCTGGTTGCGAACCAGTCGCCAGTGGCGCCGGTGCCGACGAGGTATGGAAGCCCGATCTTGTCGAGTACGGTCTGCGCTTTTGGGAGAGCGGCAGTCGGGAACTCGACGACATTGACTGTGCTGACGAGCCCGACGGGGTCTCCGCATCCAGATGTGTCCACATCATGTTGCACGAATTTGTCAGCGAGTATGAGCGTACCGATATCGACATTTCGGAAGCATCCCGCGACACCGACATTGATGATGGTGGAGACGTGGAAGCGTTCAATGACGAGCTGTGCTGCCATGGCGGCATTGACTTTCCCGATGCCGCCCGTGACGGCGATGATGTCGCCCGAGATGGTATAAAAATTGACGCCAGCCACGGTCATGATGAGGCTTGCGCCGGGCAATTCCCTGAGCAGGGAATCGATTTCCTTGGGCATGGCATAGAGCAGAGCGATGCTGGCGTCACACATGGTTCAGTCCTTTACGATCTGAGTGCCGAAGCCTTCGGAGATGGCTTCATAGGCATGGTCGAGTGAAGTGATGATCGCGCGGGCGCCGCCATTTTCGACGAATTTCATGCAAGCGTTGACTTTTGGGCCCATGGATCCTTTGAGGAAGTCGCCGCGAGCCGCGAGCGCTTTCATCTGCGAGAGCGAGACCTGTTTGACATCGGTCTCGTCTGGTTTTCTGTAGTTGAGCTTGGCGTGATCGACATCTGTGAGGATGAGGAAGACGTCAGCATTGATGAGCTCGGCAAGTTTTGCGCCCGCGAGGTCCTTGTCGATGACGGCTGCGGTGCCTTCGAGCCCGTCTTTGCCATGAATGACGGGGACGCCGCCGCCGCCGCTGGCGACGACGATGATGCCAGCATCAATCATGCGCCGGATGACTTCAATCTCAGAGTTGTCGATGGGGGCAGGACTTGCGACGACGCGTCGGAAGCGTTTTGCGACTTCCTTGGGCTTGACTTCCTTGATGACCCAGTTCGGTTTTTCAGCGGCCATGGCTTTGGCTTCGTCTTCGGTGAAGAAGGGGCCGACGGGTTTTGTCGGGTCTTTGAAGCCCGGGTCATCTGCGCTGACGAGGACCTGATTGACGAGCGCAGCAACCGGCGTGCTGATATTTTCAGCGCGGAGGAGGTTTCCGAGCGCCTGTTCGAACATGTAGCCGAGCTGACCTTGAGTCATGGCGCCGACGACATCGAGCGGCATATCGGGGACCATTTTTTTGCCTTCTTCCTGCTGTATGAGGAGGTTCCCGACCTGCGGTCCGTTTCCGTGCGTAATGACGAGCTTGTAGCCTGCCTTGATAAGCTTGACGAGCTCACGGCTGGTCTTATAGACGTTTGCGAACTGTTCGGCTGCCGTGCCTTTGTCGTCAGCCTGTTTGATGGCATTGCCGCCGAGGGCGACCAGGATGGTTTTTGACATGATGTATATCCTAAAAAATAGCGCGCCACCATTGACGCGCGAAAAGCGCATAGAATAGTAAAGGATTGGGATGATTTGTAAACGTTTATTTTCGAGTGATGGGGGAGAAGTGCAGTCAGTTATCCGTGTATCCATGATTGCGGCAGTGGACAGCCGGATGGGGCTTTCGGCGCAGGGGCGGATACCATGGGACGTGCCTGGTGACCGGGCATTTTTCCGTTCGCGGACGTATGGGCAGAGCGTTCTGATGGGGCGTCGCACGTTCGAGAGCCTTGCCGGGCGCGTGCTGGAAGGCCGTTGGTGTGCAGTGCTTTCGCATCGAGCGCTTGAGGGCGCGTCGCGCTGGCCTGCGGGGACGCTCTATTCCTCGCCAGGTCTTGAAGCGGCTCTTGAATGGTGCGCGGCGCGTGCGGATATCGTGTATGTTTCTGGCGGAAGCGAGATCTATCGCCTGATGATGGCGCGTGCGGACGAACTCTGGCTGAGCCGTATCGAGGGCGACTTCGGGTGCGATTTATTTTTTCCGGAGATTCCGGGCTGTTTTGCGCTCGAATTGTCCGAGCCCCGTGATGGATTTATGCTCGAATACTGGAAAAATATGTCGGAAGCCTGATTGCATGTCTCAGGCTGGCTCGTTTTAGACGATGAAATAAAGAATATCTTGCTTGAACAAATTTAAGATAAGATGTAAAATAAACAATGGCTTTTTCAGCCGTTTTTGTGGTTTACCACACGTGCCGCGTGGCACATTGCCAATAAGGGGTAAGATATGTTTGAACTGTTTGCGATGTCTTTGCGTGAGTACTGGAATGAGATGAACGATGGTTCTTCCGATGTGGATCAGTCCATTGACGAACTCAAAAGTGTTCTGAGCGAGCATTACGGAAAAGAAATCTCATGGACAGAACCCGATGAACTGCCCAGTGACGACACGGAGATCAACGTCGATGTGATCGACGACCGCCAGCTTTCAAGCCTCCATGCGATCGCGGCCAAACTTGAGCTTGATGGCAACCTTGATGGTCTTGAGCTTGATCCTGAAGAACCCTGGGAGAGCAGCGTATTTGATCGCCTTTCTGAAGAGCTCGAAGAGCGCGATGATGAGAACGGCCTTGAGAAATTTGCGCATCTCCTCTCGATCGGCAACAGCAACGAATGCATCTGCCTGCCGATGGATCTTCCGTTCGTGGCGCAGATCAATGTCGACGATGACGATGAAGCGTCTCATCATCATTGCGACTGTGGTGATGACGAGTGCTGTTGCGAAGAGGATGAGGGCTGCATCGACATCGCATCGAGTGTTGCAATTCGCCGTGAGCTTGACGATATCGCCAAGGCGCTCGGCCTCGATCCGACGCTCGTGATTGACGAGGATACGGCACTGAGCTTCGATGATGAGGATCCGTATCGCTTTGCGCGTGTCGGCTGGTATATCCTCCGCGACCAGATCGACAATGCAATCAAGCAGGATATCCCGCTCATCATGCGTTTCTGCGATGATGAAGAGTACGATGATCTCGATGATGATCAGGAAGAAGAGGATTAATCCGGATCTCGTCCGATCTTGAATGAAAGCCATCCGATTTGGGTGGCTTTTTTTGTGCCGGCGCGTGATGCGCCGGGAACGCGCTATCCGGCGCGGCCGGATACGCGCTTGAGGGGGCGGCTATTTCATACGCCGCACCTTGATTTATTTTGCGGATGCAGACGCTGTGCGGACGAAAAATTTGCCTGGGCGTATGCAATAGCCCAGGCCGCAAGCCGTATTGCGGCCAAAGGCCGCAATAGGCGCGTCATCTGAAAAATAGCATGCCTGCCGCAAAGACTGACGCTGTGAACAGCACGAAATCAGTGATGTGCCTGATGCGCCAGCGCGTGTTTGATACAAAGCATTCGCGTCTCGCTTTGAAACCGAGCCATTCCGGAGAGACCTGGAAAGGCCAGATATGTGCGGATGCAGCTGTGAGCATGGCGCATGTCCAGGCCATGACGATTTGTGGCGAGTTTTTTTCGGGCAGAAATAGGGCAATCGGGAGACCTAGAAGCCATACGATGTGAAATATCGCGAGCCGCTTGAGGGAGAGCCCGTCCAGGGAGCGCTTTGCAGAGGCTGTACGCCCCGGGCATTCGTGGATGCCAGGGAGAAGCGCTGAGGCTGCTGCGACGAGCGCGAACAGGATGCCTGTGACGGCAGGCGGCAGGGCCCATGTCCCGCGCGAAAGGCAGAGCATAGCGAGAATGCCTGCCAGAAATGCTGCGCTGAATATCTTTTTCAGGACGCGCGAAGGGATAAGCGTGCAGAGCCAGGCAGCGATCGCAGCGAATGAAGCGGCGGCAAACGAGAGGCTGAGGTCATGCGCAAGGAAGGGGGAAAAACAAAGCCACCATAGGCAGATTCCGAAGAAGGTGCGCAAGGTGGCCTGTGTAAAATCGCTCATGGCGTCTGAGTGCGCGCTGCTAGTTTGCAAACTGCTTGAGGCGTTCGATGATGAGATCTAGGGCGATGAGATTGTTTCCGCCTTCCGGGATGATGACATCGGCGTATCGTTTGGAGGGCTCAACGAATTCGAGGTGCATCGGGCGGACGGTTTTGTAGTATTGCTTTCGGATAGAATTGAAATCTCGGCCTCGTTCGCGCATATCCCTGCGTATTCTGCGGAAGACGCGTATGTCTGCATCCGTATCGACAAAAATCTTGATGTCGAGGAGGTCTCTGAGCGGTTCGAAACAGAAGAGCAGGATGCCTTCGACGACGATGACGGGCAGCGGCTCGATATGAATGGTTTCGTCCATGACGCGCGAATGCGTTTTGAAATCGTAAAGCGGGACGTCAATGGCCTGACCGTTTTTCAGCGCTCTGAGGTGTTCGACGAGCAGTTCGCTTTCGAGGCTTGAGGGATGATCGAAGTTGACCTCTTCACGGTCTTTCATGGGAAGATAGGATAGATCCCGGTAGTACCAGTCGAACTGTATCAGGTTGCTCGCTTCACCCAGCCCTTCGCGGATTTTTCGCGCGAGAGTCGTTTTTCCTGAACCTGTTCCGCCTGCGATGCCTACTATTTTGGGTACTGTCATGGATGCCATGCCTTTATGATGTGTTAGAAAGTTGCTTCCAGATGGAAGCGCAGGATTGTTATGGTTTTAGCAAGAAAAGTCAAGATGAAGTTCTGCTGAGGGCAAAAGATCACGCCTTCTGGAGATTCGGTTCATGAGCAAGCCATTCGAGAAGGATTTTCGCCAGTCGTTTCGGCGTATCGAGCTGCGGGGAGTGACCGAAGTCATCGGGGAAGAAACGATCGACATTTTGGGGGAGGTATGTGTCGAAATAATCGCGCATTTCTCGCGGAAGAATACGGTCGAGGCCGCCCCAGATCAGGCAGGCAGGTGTCTGTAATGTGTCGAGTTCTTCCGGTGTGAAGAGCCAGCTTTTGAGCGGGCAGTCCTGCACGTCGTCGATATCGGTGATAGACTTCATCATGGATATGAAGCCTGGCTGCGTAGCGGTGTGCAGCAGGAGAGGGGCGATCATGCGTGCGCCAAGTGTCGGGCGGATCCAGACGTCGTCAATGATCTTGTTTGCCTGTGCGAGTGAATGCGGCAGGAAGCGGTCGATGACAGCATGTGCGGAGACGGGGAACGGTGCGCCTGCCGGAGAAATCAGCGCGCATCTGGAGACGATGTCCGCATTTTCCAGCGTGAATTTGAGCGCGAATGAGCCGCCCAGGGAGTTTCCTATGATGAGATTTTTTTTGTCTTTTCTGAGATTGTTCAGAAGGCAAGCTCTGGTGCACTCGTAAGCATCGATGCATGAGAATGGCGGCTTCGGTGCTGGGGAGAGGCCATGCCCCGGCATGTCGAAGACGAGAAATCCGGAAGCAGCGGGCATCAGGTTTCGTATGACTGGAAGCCATGTCGCGGCGGATGCGGCGATGCCGTGTATCAGGGCGATCGTGTAACCGTTAGGGTTCATGCCGGGGAATTTCGCGACATGGAGCGTGCGGTCATGAATGCGCTGAAATCCAGGTGGAAGAGTTTTTAGGATGGGAGAAGTCGGAAGATGAAGCAAATTCATGATATGCGTCAGGTGGAGGGAGGGGAAATCCTGGTCTATCCTGAATGTCGCGTGAGTGAAGTAAGTGTCGAGGGCCTGCGCGAGGAAGGCTGTGAGGCCGTGAAAAGCATGTGCAGGCCTGGGGCGTATTCAAAAAAAACGGCCCCGAGGGACCGTTTTTAGATTATTCAGAAGCCGAGGATTGGCAGGTGAACTTATATGCGGCGTTATTTCCAGTATAGTTCTGAGATTTTAAGCTCAGCATGTGGCAGCGGTATTCATCGCAGTCTTTTTTGCCGTTTTTGTTGTTGTCGATGCCATCCGTGCAGATGTGCATTTCCTGAGCGAGTATCGCGGAAATCTGAGCGGGATCGAGTTCGTCGAAGTTGTCCGGGCGATCTGGCGGTTCCATGCCGACATCCTGGCAATAAGCCATAGTCTTGCAGTTGGGGTCATCGCAGTCGATGAGTCCGTCGAGGTCATTGTCGCGGTTGTCGGAGCATTTTTCCTCGGTATTTTCTTTTTCCTCAGAGATGGAGCAGTATGCGATGGCTTCTGGTGTTGCCTGCGAGTCTTTGCTCGTGCCGTTCCCGTTGCATGAATAATCGTTGCAGTCGATGTATCCATCGCCGTCGTTATCGATGCCGTCGGAACAAGTTTCGAGTGTATTTTCATCGGTCTTGATGAGATTGGTGTTTCCAGTGATCTCGCAGTAAGCGATGGATTCCGGGGTGGCTTTTGAGTCCTTGCTGTTGCCGCCCTTGCATGAATAGTCGTTGCAGTCAGCGTATCCGTCGCAGTCATTATCGATGCCGTCGGAGCAGGCTTCGACGGTATTTTCGTCGCCGGTTTTGACGCAGCAGACGGAGAGCTGCTTGCATGCGTTGTCCTGGCAGTCGATAAAGCCATTGCCGTCATTATCAATGCCGTCGGAGCACGCGAAAGGCGTGTTTTCGGCGGGTTTCCAGATGCCGTTGGCATCTGTTGTGCCCGGGCAGCAGATGGCCCCTGGGCCAGGCATTTCTGCGGTTCCGACCGCCTGACAATCGGGATCTTCACAGTCAGCAAGCCCGTCCATGTCATTGTCGAATCCATCGGTGCAAAGATAGACTGTGTTCTCTGCAACAGCGAACTGGCTATTGAGCTTTGGTGTTTCTTCCCCAAGAGTGCATCCTGCCATTGCAAAGGCACTCAGAGCAGCTGTCATGACTGCACATCGAGCAAATATCTTTTTCACGTGTATCCCCTTACGAACGTCATTGGACAAGACCGCCAGGAAAGCAGTCTGATATCACCCAAGCGTCATAAATCATTTAATGGCTTTGTGACAAGTTCAATTTCGCTCAATTCGCACTTCGCGATGACTAAAAGCGCGCATTGAGCGTGTGCGCATGGGCATTTCGGAGTGCGTCAGGATATTTATCTGGAGATTTTGGGAAGTGACACGTTCGACCAGGAGATGCGGGTTTTATTGTCGTAGCTCTCCCCGGGTTCGAGTTTTGCGTGAAATTTGGAGGCCTTGTCCTCTTCAATGGCAGGCACGATGGCCTGTATGTGATAGATGGCGTTTGAAAGCGCGTTGAGCGTGCCGATGATATCGATGGAATCGACATGAGATGAGTTCTGATAGGCTCTGAAATCCTGCTCGACGCTTTCGCAGTCGGATTGCCAAGTTTTTTCTCTCAGTGCGGAGATGAAGAGTTCGATATCGGCATCTTTTGTGGAGTAGAACGCGACCTGTCCTTTGCTGTTGTTGTTTGCGACAGAGAGTATTCGCAAGGTATTTGACTCATGTGTCAGATGCCAGATGAGGACTTCGAGGGCGATGCGGTCATTTTTTTCGACGGTTTTTGAAAAGTAGATGCGGAGATTGCAGTCGCCTTCTCTGATATAAGCCTGCACATCGCGGCCGAGAGATTCGAAATCGAGGATGACGGCGCCTTTTCGCTGATATTCCCGCAGGAGTTCCCTTGACCATCCGGAGCGTTCGTAGGTCTGGCTGGTGAGGCTTGCATGTGAGACACGAATGGAAGCGAGAGGGCAGACCGGCATGCATGTGCCGCAGAGGGTTGCGAAGTACAGATCAGCGCCTGTGATGATGACATCTCTGAGGTTTGCGAAGCTGAGGTTTGCGCCTTGAAGGTTCGCGCCGGTGAGGTTTGCATTTTCGAAGTCTGCGGCTTCGAGCAGGCACCATGAGAGGGTGGCCCAGTTCATGCGGGCATTTGTAAAGTTTGCCCATGAGCAAGTCGAGCAGCACAGCGTAGCGTTCATCAGCGCTGCACTGGAAAAGTCAGTGCATTCGAGGTTGACAGATTCCATCTGTGCAGCAGTTGCATTCACGCCCGAAAAACATGCGCCGAGAAAATCGGCATCATTGAGCTTTGCACGGATCAGAAGGGCATTGTTGAGATTTGCCGCACGTGCGCTTGCCCTGCGCAGATCGCATCCGACCATGTCAGAGGCGATGAGCTTGGCTTGTCCAAGATCGCATCCGCTAAGGTTTGCCCGGGAGAGGATTGCACCAGAAAAGTCTGCTTTTGCACAGGTGGCATCCGCGAGCACCACGTTGCTCATGTTCGCGCCCGAGAAAGAGCTGTTGGAAAAGTCGCATCCAGACAGATCAAGGCCGCTCAGATCCTGGTTGTCCAAGCAGCAGTTGCTGAAATCCCTCCGTCCCTGACCGAGTGCGAGCACGAGCGCTTCGCGATCCAGAACTTCGCTTTTGGACTGTTTGCGGTAATTTTCAGATAACGGTATATTCATTTTGTTGCAAGGAGCCTCCGTGAGGGGGCTGTCCGCAGAATTGTCAATAGTGTCAGTCATGGATGCCCAACTAAATAGGGGCTTATATCCCATATTTACCTACATCTTTGTCCAAAAAATAGCAAGAGGCATATAGCTGATATGTAAGATGGTGTAGGTGTGTTGATTTGACTGTGCGAATGATGGTATAGACAGGACGGTTTATTGGAGGGCCTGATATTGAAGTGGGGAGAACAGTTTCAAGCGGCTTTAATATGCGTAGGCGTGATGTGTTTTCTCAGTGCATGTCAGGAGATGCAGGAGCGTCCGGTGTCTTATTTTGAGACAGCGGAGCAGGCATATCGCGTTGGGCAGTATGAGGTTGCGCATCAGAATTACAGCGCATTCCTCAAGCAAAACCCAGATCCTCAGCTTGTGCGGCTTGCCGAGCGTCGCATCCTTTCCATCGAGCGAGAAATCGAATGTGTTCTCGGGCAAAGTTCTGGCCCGCGTCCGGCCTATGTAAGCCAGGAAGATTCGTCGGGTGGTGGCAAAACGCAACAGACGCGTGTGCTCTACAAGTCTGAACACAATGTGAGGATGCCGTTCCATGACTAAGGTATCTCGGGTATTGAGCGGATATCTTGCGCGACGTCCGACAAAAGTCCAGAAGGCGGTGTTTTTTGTCACGCTTCCGGTTTTGGCGGTCGTTTCGTATTTTTGCATAGGGACGATTGCGGGGACAACTGCTGAGCATCCTGGCGGACGTTGGCTTGAGATTGCATTCTGGCTGACAGCTGTCGGGACGGCATTTTTGTCGTACCTGATGATGGAAGTTTTGTTTCGCAGCCGCGAAGTTCATATTCTTGCATGTTATCCCGTGCGGGCTGAAGATATTTACGCTTATCAGCTCAGGCGCGTATCTGCCGGGATCGGTATTTCGACGGTGCCATGGGTTGTTTTCTGGAGTCCTCAGCTGTTGTCAGAGCCGGCTGTCGCAGCGCTTTGCATCGGGCTATGGCCGGCAGGTCTTGCCGTTTGCTCCGCGTTAGCCCTTGCAGTCCTTGTCTATACGGGTGACATGGCGGCAGAGAAGAAGTCGCAGGCTGGTTTTGGAAGCATGGCTTTCAGTATGGCTCCAGCTATCGCTTTGGGTGGATCGCTGGTTTCGACACTGCTCTTGAAGCTTCTTGCAGAGGCGCTTCTGAAGCCTGGATTTTTGGATGCGGCGCTGACCGCGGCTGGGATCACGGGAGGGGCATTTGTCATTGCCATGCTGTATGCAGCCCGCGTGTATAGAAAGCGATATTACAGCATGCTGGCGTGCTTTATGGACAACGACAGGATCGTGCTCAATGCCGATTACGAATTTGTCGGGGATGGGATATACCGCAGGATCCAGAGAGATGGCGGCAGTTCTAAGAGCGCCGCGCTTGCGAGCGCATTTGTGGCTCAGTGCAGCCGAAAGTTCACGATGTCCGCGATTCTTGTCATTATCTGCGAGATAAGCCTTGCGGCAGTTTATTTTCACAGCGCGGAGCTTTTGGGGATGACCTCGCTGAGGCCGGGCTGTTTTGCGATTTTGCCAGTGATCGTGTTCAGCCATCCCTGGCTTTCAGTCATTCAGGTCGAGCCCGAGCATCTGAAGTGCATGCCTGTCAGTGATGGAGAAGTGAGGCGCGCGCGGCTGCTTGCGAGCGTTCGAATGTGTCTTGTGCCGTCATGTCTTGCATGTCTGGCAGTTGCTGTGCCGACTGCCTATGCTGCGGGGCTTGCGGCAGGATGCGTGCAGGGGATGGCTGTTCTCCTGGTGCTTGCGCTGGTGACTTTGTTGCTCGGTCATCACACTTTTCCTGGAAAACGCACATCAGTCCTTTTGACAGGAATTTGTGCGTTATTATTTGCCATTGTTGGAATATTTTGAAATATGACACCGATTCTGGAAATCAAGGAAGTCACAAAATCATTTGGGAAGCTGAAGGCCGTCGATGCGCTCTCGATGACGATTCGTGGCGGAGAATGTGTTGCGTTTATCGGTCAGAATGGCGCGGGCAAATCGACGACGATGCGCTCGATTGCCGGCTTGTCTTCTGTCGATTCCGGCACGATTAAAATTTGTGGCGTTGATATTTCTGAGGATCCGGTGGAAGCGCGTCGGCATTTTGGATATGTCTCACAGGAACTTGATCTTTACAGCTACCTTACGGGTGAAGAGTTTCTGATGCTCGTCGCTCAGATACGCGGCTGTGCGCCGGATGCAAGCGAGCGCGAGGTCGATCAGCTGCTTGATCTGTGTGATCTTCAGAAGGCGCGCAAGCGTCTGATTCGGGAGTATTCCGGAGGCATGGCGAGAAAAATAGCGATGGCAGGCGCGCTCGTCGGCAAGCCTGAGCTTGTCATTTTGGATGAATCCTTTGTAGGACTTGATCCGGAAAGCACTTACAAGCTTGGAAAATATTTAAAGTCTTATGTTTCAGAAGGCAGAGCGATACTGATTTCAAGCCATATTCTTGAGATGCTTCATGCGATGTGCAGTCGTTTTTTCATCCTGCATCACGGCGCATGTGTGGCGGATTACAGCCTTGAAGCATTGAACGCGCTTTGCGCTTCGTCTGAGACGCCTGACCTGACATCTGTTTATCTTCAGAAAACGGGGCAGTCTGATCTGATCGGCATTAGCAGGTCATTCTGATGGGCATTGTGATATGAAAGGAATAGCGGTTTTTATATGTATTCTTTTGATATCATTCATTTTTCATGGATGTGCCAAGGAACAGGAGCGAATCATCGTGCCAGTGGCGGGTATTGGTGGCGGTCAGAATTATGCGGCCAAGCGAGCCGCTCTGATCGAGATGCTTCGCAAGGAATATCCGAAGCTCAAGGAAGCGGAGCTTGCGGCATTTGATACGACCAGCCGTATGTTTTTTGTGAACGATATCGCGCGTCACCGAGCATACGAGGATGTCGCGCTTCCGATCGGGAGCGGTCAGTCTTCGCTGAGGTTTTCGGATATGGCATTCGTGCTTTCGGAGCTTGACATCCAGCCGAATGAACGCGTTCTTGAAATAGGGACAGGTTCCGGATATTTTACGGCCATTCTCAGTCGTGTGTGTTCGGAGGTCTATTCCGTGGAAATTCTTGAATATTTGTATGAGGTTGCAAGACAGAATCTCGACAGGCTTCAGATTACGAATGCCCGTTTGAAAAACGGGGATGGGATGGAAGGCTTTGCGCGTTTTGCGCCTTATGATGTCGTCATTTTTACGGCGGCCGTTCCGGAGATACCGCCTGCCGTGGTCAGGCAGCTCAAGTCTCAGGCGCGTGTCGCGGCGCCGATGATCGACAGTAATCGTGATACGTTATGGGTGATCTACAGCCTCAGGAATGAGCGGCTCGAAGAGGTGTCGCACAAGCGATCTGCGATACCGTCGGCGATCATTCCTGAGACACCGTCCAAATAGACTGGCATTTCGGATATATGTGCTTTGAGCCATGTGGCGGAAGCTGGCCGGATATATATAGAAATAAAAGGAGAGAGAATTGATGGATAATCTGTCATTTAATGACCATTTGCTTTCATTTCGTCGCACGAAGATTGTGGCGACTCAGGGGCCGGCATGTTCGACGCCTGAAGTCCTCGATAACCTGATTCGAGCGGGCGTGGATGTGTTCCGTCTGAATTTTTCGCATGGCACGCATGAGACGCATGAGCAGAATTACAGGTTGATTCGTGAGGCAATTGCGCGCAGCGGCAGGAACGTCGCGATACTGGGCGATCTCTGCGGCCCTAAGATTCGCGTCGGTCATTTTGAGAACGGGAGCATAGATCTTGTGGAGGGCGGTTCAGTCGTCATCACGGTCCGCAAGGTGATGGGGCATGAGGGTCTGATTCCGAGCGAATATGAATTTCTGGCCAAAGACGTGAAGCCCGGTGACAAGATTTTGATGGCGGACGGCACGCGCGAGCTTCGCGTCGAAAGCGTCGAGGATACAGAGATCGCCTGTACTGTGATTCGCGGCGGTGTGATTTCTGACCGCAAGGGCATCAATCTTCCGAATGTCGAGATTTCGACGCCATCGTTCACGGACAAGGACAAGGCAGACGCGGATTTTGCCTGCAAGCTCGGCGTGGACTACCTGGCGCTTTCTTTCGTCCGTTCCGCCAAGGATGTGCTTGAGCTCAAGCAGTTTCTCGCGGAACGCGGCGCGGATATTCCTGTGATGTCGAAGATCGAGAAGCCTGAAGCTGTTCGCAACATTGCGGAGATCATGGAAGCATCGGATGCGATCATGGTTGCCCGTGGCGACTTGGGCGTCGAGATGCCGGCCGAAGAGATCCCGTTGATTCAGAAAGAGCTGACGCGGATGGCGGTGTGTGCGAACAAGCCTGTCGTGATTGCGACCCAGATGCTGGAATCGATGATCGGCGCGGGCACGCCGACGCGCGCCGAGGTGACCGATGTCGCGTGGGCAGCGATGGCCGGCGCGGATGCCGTGATGCTTTCAGGGGAGACTTCTGTCGGGAAGTATCCGGTCGAGGCCGTGCGCACGATGGACCGCATTGTCCGCATGATCGAAGGGTATCAGGCGCATACGGACAGATTCGATTCTCTGATCTCGCATGAACATCTTGCGGATTTTGAGACGAACATGGCAGACCAGCTTCTGGAAGGTCTGTCGCGGTCAGCGACAAAGATGGCGCGCGAACTGAACGCGAAGGCGATCGCTGTGTGTGCGAAGACAGGCCTGACGGCTCGCATGGTGTCGGAGGAACGGCCGAACGCGCCGATTATCGGCATGAGCACGGAAAGACGCATCTGTGCGCGCATGAGTCTTTACTGGGGCGTGCTTCCGGTGCTCGTGGATACGGATGTGATACGCGCGCCGTGGAAATATGTGCCGGGCATCCTGAAGGAAACGAAGCTCTATAATGATTCATCGGATGCAGGGCGTTATGTTATTCTGGTGACGCTTCGCGATTATGCGATGGCCTTGACGCCCTCGCTGAAGATTTTGGTAGACTAGCTTGCAGTTCTGGCGGCGCGTATGCGCAGCATAGCGCCGCTCACAGGCCGTATGCGCGGCGCGCATAGGCCGTGACCGATGTAAGCATGCGCATGATCGGGCTGTGGTTTCAGCGCATGATCAGGTTGATGCCGATCATCATGTTTCCGTGGTAGTTGTGGTGCGCGTTGAGAAGCCGCCCCTGCTCCCCGAGCGTGACGCAGCCCAAAAAGGGCGTTGCGCCGAACGCTTTGAGAAATTCCTGGCAGACGACCGGCATATTTTCTGTGATGATGGACGCGCATCCGGAGCAGTACATGATCATTGCTGCGGCAATGGCGTTGGCATCGACGTTTTTGATGCACGTTTCGACAGCGGTGCGGATGTGGTCGATAAGCGCGGTTTCAGTAGCGCGCATGAGCCGTATTTCTGCGCCTTCGGGGATTTCCGAGAATGTCTGTATGGCGCCGTTGCGAGCGTCTGTGCGGAAAGGATGCGAGAGCCAGTATCCGCATTCCGGTTCGGATGCGATGGTCCGTCCGAACGGATAGAGCCCGGCGGAGCGGGGCAGGTCGCCGCCGCGCCGGATGTAATTTGCGAAACGCCCGTCGGTCCAGTCATTGTAGACCTGTGCGGCGGGGAGCCCGTTGATGGTCTTGATCGTGCGTCCATGCGCGTCCGTGACAGTGCCCAGGCGTGGAGTCGCGAGATAGCCCCCGCATGTCACCATGCAGAAGAAGCTTCCCGTGATCAGCTCTGTGACGACAAGCCCTTTCGAGGTCTGTGCGCCATTGAGAAAAACATAGGCGCAGTCTAGGAATTTGTCTTGTCCGGCTGTGCCGCCGAAGATGTGGACGTCGTCAGAGAACACGTCCCGGATGCCTTCAATGATGCGTTCTTCCGGGCCGGCGGTAGGCATGATGAAGAGCTTTGCCGGTTTTCGTTCAGACCGCCATGCTTCGAGTTTCTGTGCGACGAGGCTGCGCGCATCGTCTGTGTCTGTCAGGTCGATGAGCATGCTTCGGCTCACGATGCCGTCTTCCGCTTCGAAAAGCAGGCCGTAAGCGCCTCTGGAAAAGCCGCTTGCTTGAAAGATGCCGTGACTGGAACTCATGCCGAGTATCTTTATGTCCGGAAATCTCTGCCAGATCGCATCCAGGACCGGCTTGTCGGGCTGTTGGGTCGCATAGATCAACAGGGCTTTGGGGGTGTTCCAGGTATCAAGATCAAGTTGTGCGAGATCGATAACTTTCATGAGCTTCTCCAAATCCACAAAAACATTGCTATATCTATCAAATATGGCGTGCGTTTGTCTATGAAACATCATTGAAACGCTAAAAAGTCATGTCAGTGGAGTCCTTCGGATGTTTCGGGGCGTCTGATTTCATCTTTCCGGCAGTTGTCCGTGCTGATTTCATCACGCACGGACGCCGCGCCTATCTCTGATACGGCGCGGTTATTTTGGGCAGTTCGTCCATGAGGGCGTGGTATGCGCCTGGTGTGGTTGTCGATTTTTATGTGAGCGTGTCTTAGTGCGGCGATAGGGCGCGGTGTTGACCGGTGCTGATCCAAAATTTCCTTGAATGTCCTATCATTAATAGATATTTGATGGATAGTCGCGGTTGCGTTGTCAGGCCGCAAGAAGACATGGGGAGCAGGAATGAAAGCAGCGTGCAGGATTGTGGGCATAGGTATGGTATGTGCCGTTTTGGCATCATGGGTTTCGGGATGCGAGGAAGAACAGCCGGCAGGCGGGCTGACTGCGATTGAAATGTGTTTTTATGCCGACGAGCGCTGTGAGGAGCTGAGTCCGGAAGAGTGTATGTCTATCGGCAAATGCGATGTGTGTGCCTGCAACACATGCACGGATGACTGTGCAGCGGGTCAGGCGATTTGCAGCGGGAATTCGGTATCTCGCTGTACGCTTGGAGCAGATGGCTGTCATCACTGGGGCATGCTCGAGGCCTGTCCTGGCGGCTGCGCGGGCGGCATCTGTGCGGGGTTGCCTGATGCGTGCACCCCGAATGCGAAGCAGTGCAGCGGGAATATCGTCCAGCAATGCGTGCTGAGCGGAGGGAGTTATCAGTGGGTCAATGCGGAGACCTGCCCGAGCGGCTGTGCGAACGGCATGTGCGCGTCGGCTGTTCCGGGCGTATGCACCCCGAATGCGAAGCAGTGCAGCGGGAATGTCGTCCAGCAGTGCAAGGCAGGCGCGGATGGCTCATATCAGTGGGTCAATGCCGGGGAATGTCCGAACGGGTGCGAAGCCGGTGCCTGCGTGGTCTGTCGCGAAGGGGAGTACAAGTGTTTTGGCAAGACGCTTAAGAAATGCGTGTCAGGAGCGAGCGCGAGCTGGCAGACGGTGAAGACGTGCCAGGCATACTGCAGCGCGGAAAGCGGGGGGTGCACGGAGGATTTGCCAGCCTGTACGATGAAGCCGGGATCAAAATTCCTGATTCGCCAGTGGACGGATGGCGACACGCTCTGGATTGTTCCAAAGTCGGAAGGCAAGTGCAACGATCAGGAGTATTCGGCAGAAGACAGCAAGTGGAAGGATATCCGGTTCGATGTCCGTGTGGAGGGCATTGATGCGCCTGAGTGCACGAAAGCGCAGAACAGCTACTATTATTATACGTGCATTCAGGATACAAAATATACGAATGATAATGAGCGCATGGGATATGATTCCTGGGCCAAGGCCATGGAGATGCTCCCGTTTAAGTCTGAAATCATCGTCTCGTGTGAAAAGACGCTGAGCGACGGCAGCTGCGGTTATGATGCCACGCGGAAGCGCCGTCTCGCGTACATCGGCTATGAGCGCGATAATGCATCTTATGATTTTGCGACCGAGCTTGCGCGTCAGGGGCTTGCCTTTGCGAATGTGGAGTTTGCCTCGACGACATCTAAAATAGGGCAGATCTGTTCCGCACAGAAAGAGGCGATTTCAGCCAAGCGCGGCCTGTGGGGCCTTTCGTCGAGTGTGAATGGCGTGCTGAATCTGATGAGCAAGGATAAGCAGAAAAATCTCAAAAATCTCGAAAGCCGCTGTAACAGCCTGATGAAGTGACTTCAAGCTATGGATCTCCCGCTTGAGGTTTGATTGTCTCCGGGGCAAGCGATTGTCGCGGAGACTTTTGGTCTGCAAAACAATGGTTTTAATCATCCGTGATGTGTGGTAGAAAATGATGGCCTGTTGTTTTTTTGTACAGGGATTTTCTAAAGGCTGATTATGAATCGAAAAAATCTTTATGCGATAGTGGCTGTGACAGTCATTATTGTCTTAGCGCTTTGCGGTGGTCTGGTTTATCTGCTTTCCCAACGCAGCACGAATGCGTCACTGTATACCATGGAGCAGGTCACGCGCCGGAAGCCTGTCGTTAAGGATAAATTTGCAGGCAAAGAGCAGGAAGCGATTAAGATCGTCCAGGAATATGAAGTCTACAAGCCGGATTATGTGGATGCGCTTGTGGAGCATATAAAATCGAAAAAGCCGATTAACGTTGAGCTCTCCCGAGTGACGATCAATGAGCTCGTTGAACAGCAATTTCTCGAAAACCGGTTTAACATGCACTACCTGAAAAAAGGGGAGTGGCGCGCGCTTCATCTGGATACGGACAGTGGCGAAGGCGGCAAGCAGATACCGGATCCTCAGTATGAGGTGTATCTGGATTTCCACGATGAGTCTGTTGTCGTCGGTCCTGTCTGGATTGTCGACCTGAATACGAAGACAGTCATTCCGAGAAATGATATGGCGAGTATTTTTGACCGTGACCTCGCAAATTATGAGGAAGTGGAAGAAAATCTCAAGCGTCCGGAAGCAGTTGTCAGCGCGATCACTTCGCATAAATTTGACAACGGCATCGATCTGGGCGGCGTATTCTTGCTGGACTTCTTTAAGAAGACCGACAAAAAAGAGCACATGAATGACGAGATTATCGGCTGGACTGTCATGCATGAGTTCCAGGATGATTTTTCAGCCTATTATCAGTGGCGTGAGCTCGGTGAAGTTCGAGTCGCAAAATTCAGGTTTAACTGGAAAACCAAGTCTTTCGTTCCCAAAGGCCTGCAGGCGATCGATCTCATGGCAATGGGAGAGAATATGGATTCCATCAAGCCGATTGATATCTATCCGAATGGCTATAATAATAACCTGAATATTCCGAGGACTGAGCGCTGGGCAAAGGGCAATAGTTGCCGCGAGCGTGATTACCGGGATCTCTGCACAGCTTTTGTGAAGGTTCTTGAGCAGCAGGAGTTCATCAATGCGCTTGCGTGGCTGCTCACTAACGGGCAGGCGGATGCCACCGATCGCATCAACCGCTGCAAGAGCGACAAAAAGTGCGGCTGGGTACCGAAAATGGCTTCTGGGGAGCTGAATCCAAAAGACGATCCCGCTCTGATCGAAGTCGATTATAAATATGAGTTCAGGGGGCGTCAGCAGGAAATTCGTTTCCTCGTCGATTCAAACAAGGAAACGATCACGCCGCTGGATAAGATGAGTCAGATGGCCTACTGGGCTGTGACTCCAAGAACGTGATCGCGTGAGGATCCCCGGGGTACCGGGGATTTTTTTTATGCGCTGATTTCCTGGGGCGGTGTAGATTTAAGTAGGGAGGCGGCGCGCTTGATAGAGGGAAGTGTATGCTCGATCTTTCCATTCATTCCTATTGTGCGCACTGTCGGATAGCCATCGGCAAAGTCAATGCCTTTGCGCCTGAGGATATTCGGGAGCTGGATGATTTGCTTGCGCATTGCGAAGCGCTTTTTCCTGATACTGTGCGTGTATTGAGTATCGAGAGTCAATGTGTTTCGCCGGGAGGCTTGAAGGTCTTTTGCGCCGGAGCGGACCAGAAAGTGCGCGCGGGTTGGTCGAATGCACGGATTTTGGCGTATTTGGCGTATCAGCGCAGGGTGATTCATCGTCTCAGGATGTCTCCGGTTTGGGTGATCAGTTGTGTCGATGGGTTGGCGCTTGGATTGGGGGCCGAAATCTGCCTGGCATCGGATTTTGTGCTCGCAGGGGAGGAGGCTTTTTGGGGATTTCCGGAAAAAGATTGGGGGATCGTTCCCGGGGCCGGGGGATTTGCCTGGGCGCATGGGTGGGCTGAGAAACCGGAGCTCGCGCAGGAGATGATACGCACCGGAGAGCGGATTGACCGTGAGCACGCTCAGTATCTCGGAATTGCGGATATTTTGTGCGATGGGGCGGATTTTTGTTCGATGTCTGAAGCGTTTGCTCAGGAGCTGGCTGGACTGGATCCGGATGATCAGCATGATCGGAAGAAAAGACATCACGAAAAAATCGACTACGAAAAATATTTTGCACTGGAACAGAGTGCTTATCGCCAGTGTCTTGAAAATCGAGTGGTGAAATAATCATTAGCAGGATTTATTCGAGGGCATACTATTGTGTCTAAGGCGGGAAGCGGATTTTAAATTTCATAACGATAATAATGTGTGTGTGAATATTGTTATGAAATTGTTATTTCATTATTTAATCATGAAATAATCATGTGTGGAATTCTAGTCACGTTGTGCGATCGCGTTTGTCGATCCTCTGTACATTGAAGGCGATCATTTGGTCTGGAAAAGGTCCGATGTGATTTTATGAAGCTCACGGCGTGTGTGCTGTTTGGATAGAGGCATTAGAGGCTTGTGTGGCGCGCTGCATTTTTCGAGAGTGAATTAATGCGATGCCTGCCGCTGATCTGTTGATGGTTTATGAATGTCCAAGGAAAACTTGAAGTACGTGTAAGGTGTTCTTGAAGGTGTGAAAAATTTATGACTAGTATAGAGAAATGCAAATAGCTTTCATCTCCCCTTGCACCCTGAAGCCCCCTCTCCGTTAGAGAGGGGGACTTTGAATAGTAAAACCATTTGAACTTGTTTCTAGAACGCTTGGTTGACAGCCATGCGGGTGACTGATGTTTTGGACGCTAGCGTGCTTGTTGCAGCTTTAAAAGCGTTATAAAAAAAACGTATGAAATTTAATTTAAAATCGTATGTAAATTAAATTCAATACAACATTTAGCATTATTGATGTGTAAATATCTGTACTAAACAAGTTATGTGTTGTAAAATATGGTTGATAAAATAAGCGTTAGGAAGAATATTCAGTGTTCATAATGGTGAGATTTGCTTGAATTAAAACGTGTTTGGTTGAGATTTTAGGCATGAGAAAAACGAACCTAAACTCTAAATACAGAAGACAGCCAGTTTTTTCTGACACCGCCATGGGGACGTTTGGAGCGCTACAAGCATAGGCATCAGGTGCCAACAACGTTCAAAGGCATATCGATGTTGTTCGTCGCTGGCGCGGACGGCTTCTCTGGAAGGCACCTTGTAGTGTGGTTCTGAAAAGTGTCAAAAAACGTGAGTTGGATAATTCAAAAAAAACGTGAGTTGAATAATTTGAGAGTAGAATTGCCCATTATACATGATATTTCAATTGCTCCATTCCCTGGTTCTGATGGAACGCAGGCGAAGGGGCGATAGATTTTTTTTGCTCAAGGAAATAATTCCATGAATGCCGCGTGGTCTCAGTTGCCCATTTCCCGGTTCTGATGGAACGCAGGCAAAAGAGCAATAAATTTAATCATGAATTCTAAAATCATGATTAAATTTCTTCTGCAGTGGTTGAGTTATTGAGGGTTTTCAAATTTTGAGATGAAAATATCATAAGTAAATTTTCATCAACGCAAATCATGCCTTCTTTCATGAAGACATAGAGTTTTTCTGGCTTGTAGTCATGACTGAGTATCCAGTCCGCGACACGAGATTCGACAAGCGCCTGTATCGTCTTCCGCATCGGTCTGGCGCCATATTTGGGATCAAACCCGCCATGCTCGATGAGATAGGGGATGAGAAGCGTCTCATCGAAGATGAGCTCGATCTGTTTGTCTTCAAGAAGGCGTTTTTTCGAATCATTGAGCAGCAGGCGTGCGATTTTTTCAATCTGCTCAATGGTGAGTGGATGAAAGACGAGCTTTTCTTCGATGCGGTTCCAGAGTTCCGGGGAGAATCTCGCGTTGGCAGCTTTGAGGATGATAGCTTCAGCCTCCTCTGCAGACGGTTTCGGGGCATTGCCGTTGAACCCGATATTTTGAGCGGCTCTGATGACTTCCTCAGCCCCCAGGTTGCTTGTCAGGATGACTACAGTGTTCGAAAAGTCGACATGCCTTCCCTTGGCATCCGTGAGTCTGCCTTCATCCAGGATCTGAAGGAGTATGTTCATGACATCGGGATGCGCTTTTTCAATCTCGTCAAATAGTACGATCTGATAAGGGCGTTTTCTGAGCGCTTCCGTGAGGAGGCCTCCGTCATCGAAACCGACGTATCCGGCAGGCGCGCCGATGAGTTTTGCAACGGAGTGCTGTTCCATGAACTCGCTCATGTCGAAGCGGATAATATTTTTGGGAGAGCCGAAGAGAAAATCCGCGAGGACTTTGGCGGCTTCTGTTTTTCCGACGCCGGTGGGGCCCAGGAAGAGGAAGCTCCCGATCGGTCTTTGTGCGCCAAAACCTGCGTGATTGCGTCGAATGACGCTCGCAATTTTCGCAATATTTGCCTCATGGCCGATCAGACGCTCTCCAAGAATTTTCTCCATGTCCATGAGCTTCTGTTTTTCGGTCACGAGCAGCCGTTCCACAGGCACGTCTGCGATCTTTGCGATGACCTGTGCGATATGTTTTGGGGTGACCTCTGGATCTCCGGCTCGCTCGCAGAGGCTTCCTGCGCGGTCGAGGACCGAGATTGCCTTGTCAGGGAGTGCACGTTCTTGGATATAGCGCACGGAAAGCCGGACAGCTTCCCGTATGGCGTCCTTTGCGTATGTGACGCCGTGGTGTTCGGCATATTTTCGGATGATGCCGTTTTCAATGATGCGGATGGATGTCTCCGGGGAGAGCGCCTTGACTTCGATAAAGTCAAATCTTCTTTCAAATGCAGGGTCTGCATTGAACGCTCTCCTCAGCTCTTGGGGCGTGGATGCGCCGATGCAGAGCAGTTCTCCGCGTGACAGGGCCATTTTCAGTTCAAGCGCGGCATCTGAATTGGGGTCGCCTGAGCCAGAGGTCAGCCAGGTGTGAATCTCATCGAGGAACAGGATGATCAGTCCGTTTGCTTTGCTGATTTCTGTTTTGATGGCCTTGATGCGTTCCTGGACAGCGCCTCGCAGCTGAGTGCCGCATAAGATGGAGCCGTAGTCGAGCGTCACGATGGTATGATTTTCAAGTCCGCGCGGCGCGTTGCTCTGCGCCATGCGCAAAGCCAGCCCTTCGATGATCGCGGTTTTTCCGACGCCGGCTTCGCCGACGAGAATCGGGTTGTTGCACTTTCGCTTGTTGAGGACATCGATGAGCTGGTCGATCTCCTGGTCGCGGTCGATGACGGGATCGATGCGTCCGGCGCGTGCTTCCGCGAGGAGGTTTCGCCCGAAGGTGTTGAGCATCGGGTAATTCTTGCCGAGATCAAACGGGGAGAAGCCGGAGGGGAGTTTTGAGGACTGCCGTCGCGAAGGCACGGCTGCGGCGCGTGTCGGGGCTGCCGGGGCCGAAACGCTCTGTCGCGTCCTGAGCTGTTTTTCAGCAGGCGCAGGCTCTGTCTTGCGTGCCTGGACGGTATTGGGCGTGCTTTGCATGCCGGTGGCCGTCGAGACTGTTGCGGCAGTTTTTTCCGGCATGGTCGGGGGTGTTTCAGAGCTGGCCTTTGCGTCTGAGGTTGCTTTTGCCTGATCGCGGATTGCCGTGGACGAATCGGTCTGATTGGCGGCAGTCTGGGCGGATGGTGCGGGCGACGCTGTCTGCACCGCCGTTTTGGGCGTGCTGCTGCCGGATGTTTCACAGGCCTGTGCGTCAGCGAGTTTTGGGGCATTCTCGGCCGGGGCCTTGGGGAGTTCCCGGCTTGCTTTTCTTGCTTCCGATGTCCGGCTTTTCTTTTCCTGGAAGCGTCTTGCCAGGTCAATCGTTGCCGCCTGCTGCATCTCGCGTGAAGATGTCGAGTGGTATGAGGCCGGCTTTGCTGTTCTCGTTTCCTGAGATCCTGTATGGGATGACTGCGGGATTCCCGGAAGTGTCGGCTGTGATGCGCCTGTGCTGAGATTTTTGATTTCGGACGGGGAGAGCAGGCGGTTTCGAGGCGGTGGCGCGATGCCTTTTCGTCCTTCCGGACTGGCGATTCTTGAGATTTCATCAGAGCCGTAGCTCACTGCCGGCTGAGGCTCGATGTATGTCGTCGGCTGCGCGATCGGTGACCTGTGCTGCACGGCGACCATGCTGATCGAATGTGACGATCGGCTCTGGGTCTGAAAATACTGAAGGTTTTGATCGCCAGCGATACAGTGCTCGATATAGTTGAGAATCTGGTTGATGTCGCAGCCGAGCGCGCACAGCAGCCACTGTACGATGCAGGGTTCCCTGAGCATCGCGGAGAGTACGTGAAATGATGAGAGTTTCTCGGAGCGGCTTTTGGCGCAAAGCGCCGTCGCCCGCGTGAAAATCTTGTTGATCGCATCGGGCGGATCTGGTGTGAGCGGGATATGCTTGAGGCCGTCTTCAAAGATCGGATAGCTGATGCCGGCGTTGTGCAGCGCGGTCTGTATCGGCATGTCCGACCGGAGCATGCTCCGGAATAGCAGTGCCGAACTCATCCGCACCTGCATGAGCGACGCGTCGTGCTCTGCACGCTCATAAATGTTGCGCAGTTCCCCCGTCCATTGTAGCGCCATGCCTTCCTCCCTGAAGTCACGCTCAAAAAAGTTTCGCAGGCATTCCGGCCTGCGAAAATAAATCTTTCTCTATTATACCACAGCTGTGCTGGATTGTGAACAGAAACTATCGCAAGTCCTGAAAACGATCGCGAGCCTCTGCCAGGCGTGCGGCGCAGCGCTCGTCCGAGGGGGCGAGTGTTTCGAGCGCGTCCCTGACGCATTCGAGCGTTTCGCGGTCATCCGGACTGAGCGCGCCTGCGGGCCGGTCAAGAATGGCGCCGTAAGCATTCACGACATCGCGGCAGAGCTTGTCGCGCGTGTCGCCGTCTCCGTTTCTGTCTGCGCATCGCGCGGCACGCATCATATCCGCGCTCATGACGTTTTCGCGCATGAACAGGAATACACGCGAGAGATCGAGCGTGAGCGTGTCGCATTTGTCCATCGCGCCTTCGTCGCTCTGTGTTTCGTAATAGAGGCGGAGGATACGCACGGCTTCGCGGATACGCATGCCTGCCATTTCCGTCGCCGGGGACAGGCCTTCTTCGTCGGCAAAATCCTGCATGCTCCGGTGAAGCTTCGGAAGCTCTGCGATGCATTTGTCAGCGAGCGCTTCTGCCGCATCGTGGAACCCGCCTGTTTCAAACGCCCAGACAAACTGCGCGAGATTGATCAGCACTTTGTCGCCGCTCGAGCGCATCCGGATGCGCATCCTGTACATCTCCTCGCTGTCTCCGTCTTCCGCAAGCTCGCGGATAACAGTCAGAAGCTGCACGGAATACGAATCAGTGTTTTCCTCGCTCCTGAAAAATCCGTAAATCAGGGACATCGCCTCGTCACGGCGCCCGTCCGCGAATGCCCGGCATATCTCCGCATGTTTGCCTTTGCAGGTGATCGCTTTCATTTTTTGCCTCCTTGAGGGTTGCGTGTCACGACACGTTCCCACGCACTATAGCCTAAAATATCTTTCCGGAATGCATTTTTTTATTTTTTTGACGGAAGCTATGGCCGCCTGCGGGCGTCCATACGCTTCCCGGGCCGGGCTATGATGCCGCTGGCATCATACGCGCGGCCGCATCTTCCTTTTTTGCTCTCGATGTTGTAGTGTGGGCGGACTGTCTCACAGTTCGCTGTGGTTTGTTTATTGGAACATCGGGGCTATATGGAAAATCTCTTTATCGGAATCGCCGGCATGATTGGTGCCGGAAAATCTACGCTTGCGACATCGCTCGCTAAACACCTCGGCATCAAGGCCTACTATGAGCCTGTCGAGAACAACGAATACCTTGAAGACTTTTACCGTGATACGGCGAAATATTCGTTTTCCATGCAAGTGTACCTGCTCACTCGCCGGTTTCAGCAGCACCAGGAGATTATCTGGCGCGGCGAATCAGCTGTTCAGGACCGGACGATTTATGAGGATTCGGTCTTCGCCTCCATGCTTGCGGAATCCGGGCTGATGGAGGAACGCGACTATCGCACGTATGTCCAGCTCTTTCAGTATATGAGCAATTTCATGTGCAAGCCGAACGTCATTGTGTACCTGGATGTCACGCCGGAGCGTTCGATGGAGCGCATCCAGATGCGAAGCCGCAATGTGGAGTCCGGCATTTCATTGACCTATCTCCAGAATCTCTATCGCCATTACCAGAAGTTCATCGAAGAGATTTCGCGAGTGATTCCTGTCATCTGTGTGGATTATGACCGCTTTGCGACGGCCGAGGAAATGGCCAGGGTCATCCAGTCCGAGTATCTCGCGCATTCGTTCAAGCGCAGCGTGTCGCTTTATCAGTGATCTGTCGCGCGCCGGTCAGGTCCCCAGAAGCTGGCCGGTCATGTAGCGCACGCACTGTCGAGGGTCGTCGAAGAGCCTGCGGACTTCCGCAAGCTCCAGTTTCCGGTCGAACCGTGTCTCGATATCTCTGTATCTCTGGATGGCGAATGCGATCTGGAATGTCCTGTAGTCATGCGTCATGATGTGCAGCAGGTAGTCGATGTGCGTGTCGTTCTGCCAAGCGAGCAGGAGCGTCTTTTCGTCGTTCTGGACGACGCGCATTTTGAATGGCTGTGCGGTGACGCTTTCGAGCTGCAGCTGTATGTTTTGGACCTGGGTGCGGCTGATGAGGAATGGCATGTTGTCTGTCGCCTGAGCGGGGCCGGGCGTATCGCGGGAGCGATAGGCCGGCCGGACCGGGCGTATTTTCCGGCAGGGCCGGGAAATAGCGCGGTCTTAAAAATACATCGGCGGCCATATCGCGGGAGCGATAGGCCGGCAGGCCGGGCGTATGCGCGGAAAGCGCATAGCCAGGCTAAAAAAAAAGCGCCAAATCATCTGATTTGACGCCTGACTCCGGAAGAGAGACTTGAACTCCCGACCTAGTGATTAACAGTCACCCGCTCTAACCGACTGAGCTATTCCGGAAAATGTCCTGAAAGCCTGCCCTGAAAGGGAAACTCCGGAAGAGAGACTTGAACTCCCGACCTAGTGATTAACAGTCACCCGCTCTAACCGACTGAGCTATTCCGGAATATCTGGAGAATGCCTCCAAGAACGCGCTTCTAGTATTCCAGCGGCGGCCTTGTGTCAATTGTTTTTTGCATCGTGTGATTTTTTTTTGAACGGTCTGGGATGAATATGGCGATATGCTCGAATTTTTCGATGATTTGCATGCGTTCATGGGAGGATGTGAAGGGAATACCGGTTGTGATGAACCATCCTGTGTGATGCGGGCGTGGCAGATCAGTCCGATTGCCGATGATTTCATTCCTATGACCGTGGTTTCAGCAAGTGATGTGTCTATTGGTGATGTCGCGAAGTCGAGGTCATCCTCAATATGGGAACGCCGGGCGGAATACCTTGCGGGCTGAATGGGATAATATTTCGGCTCCTGTCATCTCGGGCTTCAATAAAAATTAGTTTAATGTTATAAGGAATGAGAGGAGTGAGCCTCACCAAGGGAGTCTGTTATGAAAAAACTGATATTCACGGCCATCACAATTGGAACTATTTTCGTTTTCTCAGCATGCACGGAAGAAGGCTATACCAAGGTCTTCCAGTGCTCGGAAGGGTATCCGTATTTCAGCACGATCACGCATCAGTGCTATAAGTCAGATGCGCAGATGGCTGAAGCCGAGAAGATATTTCTCGAAAAAAGTTCAAAGAAGGACTGAGCTGAAAGGCATTTCTCGAAAAAAGTTCAAAGAAAGACTGGGCTTTTGTTTGGCTTGTCGGGCAGAACGTATTGATGCGCGGTCTGGGTGTATCAGTGCTGCTTGAAAGCTCAAAGGGGTAGAAGAATGGGGCAGATGGATGATGCGGCAAAAGCCTTTGGGGATTTTTTGTGTGCGCTCGGCCTGAATGCGGAGAATTCAGGGATCGATATTGCAGACAGCGCGCGTCATGCGGCGGAACTCATGGCATCATGGATGCGCGGGGTATCAGATGCACGTCCGGAACTATCCAGAATGACAGCACCGGACACGGATATCGTCGTTTTGAAAGCGCTTCCATTTTACAGCTTCTGCGGTCACCATTTTGTGCCATTTTTTGGAACGGTCGATATTGAATATCGGCCTGACAAGTTCATTGCCGGGCTTGGCGGATTCACGCGCGTGATCGATCATTATGCCAGGCGGCCGCAATTTCAGGAGCAATTGTGTTCCGATATCGCGCATCATATCTATGAGGATCTCCAGCCTCAAGGTGTACGGGTACGCCTGAATGCGCGCCAGATGTGCCTGGAACTTCATGGCAAAGGTGCTGGCATTCAGATTGAGACGGTCAAGCAGATCGGCAGCTTTGACTGACATCGATTTTATGGCGGATTTTGTGTTTGATGTCATCGGCGGATTTTTGAGAGCGCTTGATAAAACGTCCCATTAACGGATTGGCAGCTTTGATTGACATCGTGGATTTTGGGTTATTGGATGTCATCGGTGGCTCGTTTGATTGCCCTTGATAAAACGTCCCATAATGCATATTATGTCAACTCGCATTTTTAATGCGAGTTAGACATAATATGATCAGGTTCTTGGTTTGCATGTTTCAGGTCGCATGTTTTGCGTTGCCCGCTGTGCGCATTTTTAATGCGAACGAGACTATGATCAGGTCTTGGTTTGCATGTTTTGTGTTGAACTCCCCTGTGCGCGCATTCTGGATGCGGTTAGACAATATGATCAGGTCTTGGTTTGCATGTTTCAGGTCGCATGTTTTGTGTTGCCCGCTGTGCGCATTTTTAATGCGAACGAGACTATGATCAGGTCTTGTTTTGCATGTTTTGTGTCGCCCGCTGTGCGCATTTTGGATGCGAGCGAGACTATGATCAGGTCTTGTTTTGCATGTTTTGTGTTGAACTCCCCTGTGCGCATTTTGGATGCGAGCGAGACTATGATCAGGTCTTGTTTTGCATGTTTTGTGTCGCCCGCTGTGCGCATTTTGGATGCGAGCGAGACTATGATCAGGTCTTGTTTTGCATGTTTTGTGTTGAACTCCCCTGTGCGCATTTTGGATGCG
>JAFUEE010000068.1 GCA_017464085.1 Pseudomonadota bacterium | reverse complement strand
TCAATGCGTGAAATTCTGAATTGGATACGTATTAATTTGTTCTCAAACGAAATTCTCGACGATTACCTCATACCTAAGATGACTGAACCTATTGTGAATCCTCAGCTTGCGCTGTTCTGAAAAGTTGTGGGACAGCAGTGATATTAAAAGTACAAAAATATTTATATACGTAATATCTAATTTATACATCATATATTATTATAGAAATTTGAGTGCATTCTTTTATAAAACTGGGATATTCTTCACCGCTAAAAACCTCTGAACAATTAATTATTCAATCATGATATCGCGCTCATCCGCTCCCCTTGTCCCCATTGGGGAAGGGGCCGGAGGTCAACCACTTAATCAGACTTTCCCTAAGATCACAGATTATACAAAAAAAGCCGCCCCGAAGGGCGGCTCAAAATAGTGAACTTATGACCAGTTAAGACCAATTAATTGCACGAATACCATTTCTTGGCAGAATCATATGAGCATGTCTGATTTTCTTTGCATGTCCATTCTTTAATGATGCCATTGGAGCAACGCAGACCCGAATTAGAACTCGGATTGCAACCGGCCGGATTATAATTCTCAGCATCGCAGCACTGACCGACCACACCGCCTGTAGAAACTGTCTCCCCTGTGCATTCTGCGGAGCTGCCGCTACCATTCGGGTTCGGGCAGGTCACTCTGTTGTCCGCAACTGAACACTGGCTATCCTTGCAATCCCACTGCTTGACGACGCCACCTGAACAGATGAGAGCGTTCGCGTTGCCGTTGATGCATGACACCTGATAGGTCGAGCTGTCACAGCATGACGTGCCAGCCGTGCCGCCAGTCGTGACTTTGTCACCGGTACAAGAAGAGGACTGACCGCCGCCGCTCTTGCACTTGGAGCTGTTGCCGCCCAAAGATGCAGGATCACAGCCACTCGAGCATTCTTTCTCGACAACAACATTGCTGGTGTTATCGCAATAATAGCGTTTGGTGAAGTCATCACTGCATGCGCCATGATATGTGCTGGGATCGCAGGTCGCGCCGTTCACTGTCGAATCATTATTCGGGTTGGGCAACGTATTATTGGAATCGCCACCGCCGCTGCTATTCGGATTCGGGCAGGTCACCCTGTTATCCGCAACAGAACACTGACTGTCTTTACAATCCCACTGCGCGACAACGCCTTTCGAGCAGATCAGAGCGTTCGCATTGCCGTTGATGCATGACACCTGATAGGTCGAGCTGTCACAGCATGACGTGCCAGCCGTACCGCCTGTCGTGACTTTCTCACCCGTGCAAGAAGAGGACTGACCGCCGCCGCTCTTGCACTTGGAGCTGTTGTTGCCCAAGGATGCGGGATCGCAACCAGACGCACAATCTTTTTCCACGACCTGGCCAGAAGCTTTGTCGCAATAATAACGTTTGGTGAAATCATCGCTGCATGCGCCATAATAGGTGCTGGCATCACAGCTTGCGCCTGCAACAGTCGAATCACCTTTCGGGTTGGGAAGCGTGTTGCTGGGATCACCACCGCCAGATGAACCCTTCTGGCAATTGACCTGAAGCGGTTTTGCAGGATCATAGCCGGCATCCTGGCAGCCGCCACCACAATCCCACTGCGTCACGACATCATCCCAGCATACGAGCGCATTCGCGCCGCCGTTGATACAGGTCTGCTTATAGGTCGAACGGTCGCATGCCGTACCCACGGTACCGGACTGTCCACCGCCACCGCCGTTGGGCTTGCACGAACAGCTCGCCGCATCAAACATCTGGCCTGACGCCGCACACTGAGCCGATACTGTCGCAGTATCACATTGCTGCGGATTTGGCGATGTCGTATTGCACACGCCTGTTGCCGCATTGCACCCTAATGCGCCGCAATCTTTTGTCAGCACTACCTTGCCGCCATTGCAAATATTCGAAATATTGCCCGAGCAGGTGTTCGTCGTGCAGGCATTACCAGAATCTTCCTCGCCACCGCTACAGGCGCTCATGCCCGCCATCGATAACGCGATCATCACTGCCAGAAGTTTTTTACTCATACCTTTTAACTCCTAAATTTGCGGCTTATGTGCCACTCAGATCCATGCGCCCCACCCTTAAAGATGGCGCGCGTTGTTGCTCTCTAGTCAAACACATGAGAATAATCAAGCCTATTTATATCGTTCGACCAAGTTTTCTATATAAATTTCAAGGCATAATGAATATATTCGCATACACAAAACCACACCTACTTACACATTTTTTTATCAATCATCATGCCCGCCACTGAACCATCCTCACGCACCGAGCATGACAGCCCGCCGCCGCCAGCCAGGCACACGGCATCCTCAGAAAGCCGGCACGCCGGATACACGCATGCATCCACATCGCACCGACCGCCGAATGCCGCACAATCCGTGATCGCCGTCTTTCCCTCGGCATCGCACGAATAAAGCGAATCTCCCAGGCACACCGATGCGCCGTTGATCTCGACTGTCGCACCCGTCTGCGCATCCGGCGCGCAGAGCGTCACCAGATATCCCTCATAGCTCTCGCTGTAGCTGCACGATGCAGCCCCGGCCTTCGCGCATTTCTGGCGGCAATCCGCAAAGCCCTCATAAACGCTGCACGTGTTAAACCCATCCTTATTCTTAGAACAGTCCGCCTCTGACGCCAGGTGATATGTGTCATCGCAATATCTCAAAATATTGCCGTCACAAATACCGTCGTTCGTCAGCGAACCACATGGCTGTCCTTCCACATCCGCAAGACAGATATCCATATCCTCATAATAATTATAATCTGTGACGCAGATTCCCGCGATGACCTCCCCATCTTTTTCATAGGCCGAGCAATCCACTTCTTTCAGCGCATACCCATCCTGCCCTTCGGCACACTGCACCAGCAAATCGCCCAGACAATGCCGCCTTCCGACGGACACATAGGCATATCCCTCGAATATCTTCTGGCACTGCAGGACCTCCCCATCCGCGCGGCACATCACTTTGTCAAGGTCTGCTTCCGAGCATTTCGGGGCGCACCGACCGACTGAATCGTAACATGCCTCATCCTGTGCGCACGCCGCTTCAACTACTGCACCGTTCGCACACGACACTGCCATCGACTCGCTGGCACACAAAGATATCCCCGTCCTCAAGCCGCTCGCATTCCCGAACTCGCGGCAGCTTGCGACCTGCTCCACACCGTCAACTTTCGTGCAGGACAGCGCGCTCGCGGAACAAGCCTTGACGCAGTATGCCGCACCGCCATCCACCACGCAGTGCCCGCCAGAAGCGGCACAGTCATCCACAGACGGTTTCGGCACGATATATCTGGCATCACACCAGAGCCTGCGTTCGCCGGCACAAGTCCCCGCCTGCGAAAAAGCCTCATCGCATCCTGACGGAAGCGCGCAGCCGGCAAGGCCGTTCGAAAATGTCTCGCATCTGCCAGCAAAACCGACATCCTCAAGACAAGTCATGCGTTTCACGCCGCCTTCGGCATCGACATATTCGACATCCGCCCCGTTGCACCGCACCGTCACGACCTCCGTCACGACCGGGTCATCCGGAATGGCCGGGTCATCCGGAATGGCCGGGTCATCCGGCACGGTCACCGAGGAAACCTCGCGGCACACGCCGTTGCGGCACGCCATATTCGTCCCGCACGCGCTGAATTCCCAGCGCCCCTGTGCCGAGCAAGTCTGCAAAACACCGCCGTCATAACAATGCGTCGTCCCCGGCACGCACACGGATAGCGCTGCCTCATCAACACAATACACACCGCTCCCGATATTGGCGCACGCGAGGCCTGCCCCGCATGGCGACTCGACCCAGCGCTTGCCGTCACAGCTCAGGATTCCCTTGCCATCCGCACTGCAGCGGGCTGCATCAATATAGTCGCATTCCGGCGCATCCTCACAACCAGCCAGAACGCCCAACATCAAACTCAAAACAATTCCATAACGTTTGTGCATCTCACCCTCTCAAACCAAAAGCCGTCATTCGGCTATCATCATCCAATAACCGCAAATCCGAGCACTTGCAATGCATAAATATTCATCCGGCGCACCGCTGCCGTCTGCGACGACACGCGGTGCCGACTGCCGCTATGCCTGACGGCATACGCGGCATGGCGGACGCTGTCGGCCACGGCCGATACGCGCCCGCATTTTAAACATCCCGTCAAACGAAAAGCCATGCCATGCCCTCAAGCCGTGCCCTTCTTAAACCGTACAAGCCTAGACACGGCAGAAACACTTTTTTCTATTCACGCGATGCATATTTTTGATAAAATGCAAACTATTGGGGTGTTTTTTTATCCCCCATGTCCCTCCCAGACATGGGATCTCATATAGGCTTTTCCATGCGCGGTGCTTCAGTTATCCTAGTCAATGCTATAAAAACGAGATTTACGGGTTCCAATCGCAAATTCCTGTTCTGGATCCTCACTATACTTCTCATCCTGATCGTCCTGTACTCCCTCCTGTTCCAGGTCTTCATGGCCATCGACGGCCATGGCGGGGAGCACTCGCTGATCACCGGTATCTACTGGACGCTCGTCGTCCTCTCCACACAGGGGTTCGGCGACATCACTTTCGAGGGCGATGCGGGCAGGCTCTTCACGATCGTCGTCAATATCACGGGCATCATTTTCCTGCTCATCATCCTGCCCGTCGTGATCATCGAGTTCGTCTACAACCCGCTGATCGCCGCCCAAAAAGAAGCCACAGCCCCGCGCAAGCTCCCCGACACGATGAAGGGACACGTGCTCATCACCTATTACGACCCCGTCGCCGACGCGCTGATCGCGCGGCTCAACCAGCATCAGATTCCCTATGCCGTCATCGTCGACGAAGTCTCCGAAGCCTACCGTCTCCGCGACATGGGCATCAACGTCCTCGTGGGCAACATCCGCCAGCCCGAAACATACGTCAACGCGCGCGCGGAACATGCGGCGCTCGTCGCCGTCACCTCGGAATCTGACCCGATCAACACGAACATCGTGTTCGTCGTGCGCCAGGTCAGCGAAAACGTCCCCATCGTCGCTTTCGCCAACCACGTGGACTCCATCGACATCCTCGAGCTCGCGGGATGCCGCCAGGTGCTCGACATCAGCGACCTGATGGGCAAGTCGCTCGCTCGCTCGACATCCAATGACGGCGTCGCCGCGCACATCATGGGCAAGATCGAAGACCTGCGCGTCGTCGAGGCCAGGGTCTCGGGCACGACGCTCGTCGGCAAGACGCTCAAAGATGCCGACCTGGGACGAAAGCTCAACATCACTGTCGTCGGCGTCTGGGAGCGCGGCAAGTTCGAGCTCGCAGGCCCGCACACAAAGATCGCGGAAAACTCCATACTCGTCATGGCCGTCAGCGAAGAACAGCTCAAGGCGTACAACGACCAGTTCTCCGCTGAATACGAATCAGGCAACGGCGTCGTCATCCTCGGCGCCGGCAGTGTCGGACTCGCGGCCGCGCGATATCTGCGCGACAAGGGCACCCCTTTCACCATCCTCGACAAAGTAGAGCCCGAAGGCAGATGCTGGGACGAATTCCGCCAAAATGTCGTCATCGGCGACGCAGCAGACCTCAATTTCCTCAAATCGACGCTTTTCTATGAAGCCTCTGCAATGCTCATCACGACGCATGACGACGACATCAACATCTTCCTCACGCTCTACTTCCGCAAGCTGCGCCCGGGCGTACAGATCATCGCGCGCGCGAACAACGAGCGCAATGTGCACATGCTGCACCGCGCAGGCGCGGACTTCGTCCTCTCGACATCGACAATGGCCTCCAGCATGCTCTTCAACAACCTCGAGCAAGGGCACCTCTACACGATGGTCGAAGGCCTGTACGCCATCCAGGTCAAGACCCCCAAGAAGATGATCGGCAAGACGCTCGTCAACCTCCAGTTCCGCGCGCTCACAGGCTGCTCGGTCGTCGCGACAATCGTCGACGGCAAATGCAACATCAACCCATCCCCGCACGAGCCGCTTCCCGACAAATCCGAGATCATCATGGTCCTCACGCCTGAAGGGGAAGAAAAATTCGTCAAGTATTTCGGCAACCAGTCGCTGCTTCCCGAAAAGAAGAAGAAAGACAAGACCAAAAAGTCCAAGCCCGACACAACAGCATGACGCAAAGACCATTTCTCATCGATGCGGCCGTGACGACATGGCACGGCAGAGCCGGCTTGCTCTGGCCGATATTTTCCGCATGCGCGCTGAGCGTGCTCCGGCTCGGCATGATATTCTGGTGCGCCGGCGCGGCCTATCATCTCTCCGGCAGCAGCGCGCCATACTGGGGCGCGCTGCTCGGCCTTGCCGCAGGCGCGGGCGTAATTTTCCACGCCGCTTGCGAGGTGAAGTGGTGGCGCTCGTTCATCGCCGCTTCTGGTGCAAAGCCGCGCCGTTCCAGCGCGCACGACCTGCTCGCGATCCTCACGCTCGACATTATTTTCGGATGCTCGCGACACGCCTGCGCGATCGCCTCGGCATGCTGCGCCTTTGCCGGCATGCCTTTCCCGGCAGCCCTGGGCGCGCTTCTGGCGTTAGCCAGCGCGGTCCTTCATCCAGCCATGACCGCGCAGAAGCTCATGACCGGCAAGGCGCTGCCTCTGTGCGCGCGCGATGCCGCCCACCTCTGCATGAGCCGCCCCTTCGCCGTCCTGGCGGCACATTTCCTGCCCTGCGCGCTCTCCGCCACGTTCGGCCTTGCCGCACTCCTCTGCGCGCTCGCGCAATATCCCGCGATGTGCTCCATTCTTGCGCTTCTGGCCGCTGTCACCCCGCTCGCGCAGCCCGCGCTCTGGGCCTCGCTCGCCCGAGGCAGGCGCGCCGTATGCGAAGCATAGGCAAGCGCAAATCTCAGCGCGGCGTATCGAAGATAGCCGCGCCACACGCAGAGACGTCCGTCCGGGCGTCCCCGCGAGCCGTATGCGAAGCACAGGCAAGCGCAAATCTCAGCGCGGCGTATCGAAGACAGCCGCGCCCAAGCAAAATCAGTGCACTTTCTGCAGATGGAGCGTCGCGTAGAAAAAGCCGCATGTCATGAAGAAGACGAGCAGCATGCCGACAATGACCGCAATCTTGTGGAACTCGGTCAGCATACCCACCGCACACGCGACGAACAGGACAGTTGCAATGATGAGAAAAACAGCCAGATTACTGATATGCCGGTGCATCCCTGGATCCTCCATGGGCGCGACATGCGCCGGCCCCGTTTTATGCCGCTTCCTCAGACGCGTCAAATTTTTGCCAGGGCCGAAAGCGAGCCGAACTTCCATTTTTCCACATTTGGGATATACTCAGGCTATCCGCGCAAGAAGGCGCGCAGACCGGGGTCCAGAATGAACGAGAACACACTTCCGCAGCTCCCTGACGAGCTGGATATCGAAAAGGCCAGGCTTTCCAACGGCATGCAGGTCCTGCTGTGCCGCCGTCCCAAGCTTCACCGCACATGCATCCTTCTCAACGTCGCCTCAGGGTGCCGCGACGAACGCGCCCCTGGCACGGCGCACATGCTCGAGCATATCATTTTTCGCGGCTCCAGATCATATCCGAGCCTCCGGCTCCTCTCCCAGGCATTCGAGGACCACGGCGCGGATTTCAACGCCTACACGGCGCGCGAGGTCACGAGTTTCGACGTGTCGATGCCTGCCGAATCGTTCGACCCCGTCGTGAAAATCCTCGGGGAGGTGCTCAGCGAGCCCAGGCTGAACGGGATCGCCGCAGAAAGGGACATCATCCGCGAGGAGATACTTGCGGACTATGATGCGGACAAGTCCCTGATCAACGTGGACGACCTGCTCGTGTCGCTGTTTTATGGCGATGCCGGCCATCCCATCGCCGGAGACCCGGACGACCTCGCGCGCATCACCAAACAGGAAGTCGTCGAGTTTTTCAGCGCGCATTATGCCGCGCCGAACATGCTGATCGTGATTGCCGGCCCGCTCGGAGAGACGGGCAGGATCCTTCAAACGCTGGAGGACGCCTTCCGCCCGCTCCGGACGGATTTCAGGCCCTGGCCGCGCCGCGAGATGCCAGGCATCTATCTAAAGGCGCTTGATTCAAGCCCGCGCCCCGCGCCGCGCCTTCACGTCAAGCGGTATGACGGCGCGACCCAGAGCGAGATTCTGCTGGGATTTTTGTGCCCCGCGCCCGGCTGGCCCGGATTCGCGCCCCTCGAGATGCTCGTCCGCGTGCTCGACGACGGCATGGCGTCCCGGCTTTCCCGCAAGCTCGTCGAAGACCTCGCGCTCGTATATGACGCAGAAGCATTCCTGAGCACGACCACCGAGACGACGCTCATGCAGATCCGGGCGACCTGCCGCCACCGCCGGGTGCCCAAAGTCGTCGAGGCGATATACGATATCCTCGGGGAGCTCGCGCGGGAAGAGATCGCCGAAGACGAGCTCGCGCGGATCAAACGCCGCGTGGTCTGGGAGCACACGGGCCTCACGGACGGGATGCCACAGCTCGCGCAATGGCTCAGCACCATGGCGCTCCAGGCACTGCCCTGCGACATCCGGACGCGCTGCAGCCTTCTCCTCGGCGCGACAGCCGCACAGATCCGCGAATGCGCGCAAGCGCTGCTCCGCACGCAGCCTCACATCACGGCCATCGTTGGCGACATCACGGACAAGCTCGCGCAGGACATCCGCGGCGTCATGCAGGATCGCCTCGGCACGGATATCGGCCTCACGCTCAAGTGATCGATGCGAGCGCGCACGCCTTTGATCAAGCCTCCTATTGCTTCGCAATACGGAGGCTTTTTTGTGCTATCCGCATACGCGGATACGCACAAAACAACATCTTGCGCGGTCTCCCCGCGTCTTCGCCCGACAAACTTTTTCGAAGCCATGGTGCCGAAGGAAACGAACCGCGCCCGGAAAAGTCACTTCCATAAGTTCTTGTGCAAAAACCGAGTGTGTAGTACAAGATAATGTTATTTTAGGCTGTTTCGGCAGTCATGTATCTATTTTTCAGCGCGCGTGAGCGCAGTCATAGTTGGTTGCGGTGCGGAAAGCACCGGTTGTCATGTCATCATAGGGGATAAGCATGAGCGAAGAAATCATGAACCAGGAAGGATTGAGTCCAGATACGGCAGAAGCGGTGGAGCTTCCGGTCGAATCCGCAGAGGACGTATCCTTAGAAGAGTCGCCAGAGATCGCAGGATCTGACGAAATGATCCAAGATGAAGCCGAAGCAGTCGATGCCGATGTCATCGCAGACGACCTTTCCGCGATCGAAGACGCAGCCGAAGTGACTCCGGATGAAGCGTCAGCTGAAGATGCCGTGGCCGAAGAAATATCGGAAGACGCCGCTGCAGATGCCGCGGCCGAAGAAGTCGCTGAAGATGCCGTGGCCGAAGAAGTCGCTGAAGATGCTGCGTCCGAAGAAATCGCTGAAGAGCCCCCCGTAGACCTGACCCATCTTTCGTGGGAGGATCGCGTCTCCTATTACCTCTCCAGAGAGACCATCGAAGGCTACATCAAGGCGATCAGCCTTGTCGATTTCCACAATCCTGGTGATGTCCAGGTCGCAGAGACATGGGGACTCGCGCTCAATGCGCACGGCGAAATGGCGCGCGAAATCTTCAAGGGCGCCAGCCGCATGATCACCAGCGATCCCGAAGCCTGGAGCAATATCCTCGAAGCCCATGCCGCAGCGCTTGAGAACACGTCAGATGAAGGCCAGGCAGCCATCGGCGAGGTCATCGGCTGGATCCAGTGCCTGCGCACCCAGGATATCGAAGCCGGCAAAGACAGACTCTCCAATTATGATACGCCGTTCAACAAAAACCTCCTTGATACGCTCGCGATCGTCTCCACGGGCAACTGGCGAAAAGTCGAACAGGCTGTCGAGGGCCATGTTAAGGCCGAGATCTCGGACGAAAATGAAGCCGCGATCGAGATCGCCCATGAAGTCGCCGACTACTCCCTCAGCGCAAAAGCGCTCGACCGCGCCGTCGAAATGATGCGCAGGACAAGCCGCAAGTTTACAGACGATATCAGCCTCAAATGGCGTCTGGCAATTCTGAGCCGCGACCAGAAAAAATGGAACGCCTATGTCGATGTCCTGAGCAAAGAGCTGATCGCCGCCACCGAGCCGATCGAAGAAAAAGTCGACATCTACAACGAGATGATCCGCATCTATCGCGATGAGACGAAACAGGAAGCGATGATCGTCAAGACGTACGAACAGCTCCTCGCGATCGATCCGGGCAACGAAGCCGCGCTCGCGAACATCGTCGAAATCTATGAAAAAATGCGCCGATGGCCAGATCTTATCAAGGTTCTCGACGCGCAGGCGGAAGCCGCCGATGGCGAACGCAAAGTCGACCTCTATCTCAAGATCGCGAAAATCTACCTCGAAAAAGTCTCCAGAAAAGTCGACGCCATCAAATATTTTGAAAATGTCCTCTCCGCAGATCCTACGCACGAGGAATCCATCGAACAGCTCAAGGCGCTGTACACAGAACGCCGAGACTGGGAAAAGCTCATCGAAATCCACAAAAAAGAGCTTCTCCGCATCGACAACGTCCCCGACCAGATCGACCTGCTCAAGGTCATGGCTGATCTTGCAAAGACCAAGCTCCGCAACAACAGCGTGGCGATCGAGATCTGGAACATGGTCCTCGAACGCGATGCCGAAAACGCGGAAGCGCTGACAGCACTCGAAGGACTTTATGAAGGCGAGAAGCGCTGGGCAGATCTTGCGGGAATCATGGAGCGTCAGATCGCGCTGATGCCTGACACCCAGAGCCAGTTCCAGGCGCTGCAGAAACTCGGCAGCCTTTACAGCGACAAGGCGAACGACAACGTGAGCGCGATCGCGACCTGGCGCCGCGTCCTTGAAATCGACCCCACGTATGCCAAGGGCATCGACAGCCTCCGCAAGCTTCTCATCGAGGAGCGCGACTGGGATGCGCTCGAAGCATATTATACAGAAAACGACATTCTTCCCGACCTCGTCAAGCTGTTCGAGCAGCTCTCCAAGACCCTCAAGGACGACGCCGACAAGAAAGCCGTCCTGCTCCGTGCAGCCCATGTGTATGAGCAGAGCCTCGGCGACAGCGACAAGGCCATGAACACCCTTGAAAAGATCCTCGCGATCGATGCCAAGGATGCAGTCGCAGCAGCAGAACTCGTCGGTTACTATGAACCGCGCGGCATGAACGCGGAACTCGCGAACATGCTTGAAATCCTTCACGACAGCTGCGAGCTCGGAGAAGAGCGTTCCGCATACGGCCTGAGACTAGCAAAACTGTTCGAATCCAAGCTCAGCGATGATGCCAATGCCTACAAATGGTATCTCAACACAGTTTCCGAAGACATCCATTATGTGCAGGCATTTGACGGCCTCGAACGGTCTTCCGGAAAGACCGGGAATGCCCAGGTCGTTGTCGATCTGTTCCGCAATCAGCTTCAGTCTGAAGCCGACAGCAAATTCTGCCGCGAATATCAGTACAGGATCGGCTGCCTGCTGCTCGAATACCTGAACGGCTCTGCGGAAGCGCAGAAGATCTTCGAAGAGCTTCTCGCGGACGATCCCGAAGATGTGCGCGCACTCGGAGCGCTCGAACGCATCCTCGAACGTGAAGGCCGTTTCGACGAGCTGCTTGAAGTGAACAACCGCCGCATGGAACTCGCGAAATGCCCGGAAGACCTTGCCGAAACACTTCTGAGCGGCGCAAGGATTCAGGAACATCATCTCAACAACAAAGATGGCGCCATCGAATCCTACGAGCGCGTCTGCGAGCTGCTTCCCGAAGACGCCCGTCCGCTGGTCGAGCTGCACCGTCTCTATGCTGAAACAGAATCGTATGAGAACCTCGCTCGCGTCATCGAAAAGCAGCTGGAGCTCCTCGGCGCGCCGAACGCATTTTCGGAAGTCAGGACGGAAGCCGAGCTCAATGAAGAAGGCATTGCATCTGTCGTTTACGGCGCCCGTCTCGTCCGCGAAGAAGAAGGCGCCTACTGGGTTGAGCGCGCGATCAACAATATCGATGCAGAAGCGGCCATCTCATACTGGTACGAGCTCGGCGAAGTTTACCGCCAGCACCTCTCCGAATATGATGCAAGCGTCAACTGCTATGACAACATTCTGCTTCTCGACATCTCCCATGAGGGCGCCATCGCCGCCATGGAAGCACTGCTCGACAACGGCGTCAGCACCGATGTTGTCTGCCGCGCGCTCTGCAAAGTCTACGCGACACAAGAGAATTACGATGCCCTCCAGAAGACACTTGTCACACTTGCGGGCGCAGTGAGCGACAACGCGGACAAAATCACGTATTATGTCTGCGCCTCCCAGATCAACAGCGAGATTCTTGAGAACATTGACGCGACCCTCGAGTGCCTTGCAAACGCCCAAGCATGCAATCCCGCAGGCGAACTCGTCAAGATGATGCTTCGCGACATTGCAGAACGCACAGAGAACTGGCCGCGCGTCGTCGCCATTCTTGAAGGTGTTTACAGGGATCTTCCCAAAGAAGAAGACCCCATGCTCGCCACACAGTACGCCATTGAACTGAGCAGTTTGTGGGAAACCGAGCTCGACAGCCGCGAAAAAGCGATCGAATACGGCCGACAGGCACTGGCGCTCGGCGGCAGCCGTCCGGAAGTTCTCGAACACCTCGAAACAACATTCATCCGCCTCGAATCCTGGAATGATGTCATTTCCGTCCTCAGAGCTCAGGCGCTCCTTATTGAAGACGATGACGAAGGTCTGCTCAACCTCAATATGCACATTGCTGCCATTCAGGAAGAGTATCTCGACCAGAAAGACGAAGCGATCAACACCCTGCTCGAGATTCTTGAAAAGCATCCCGACAATACGGATGCCATGGTCTCCCTTGACAGGCTCTACGCTGCCTGCGAGCGCTGGGAAGAAGCTGTTGCCAACTACGAACGCCGCCTTGAGCTCGTGGAAGATACGGCAGAACGCGATGTCATCGAATGCCAGATGGCTTCGATTCTGAGCGACCACCTCAATGAGATCGACCGTGCCTTTGATATCTACAGCAGCATTCTCGCGCACGACGAGCAGAACGAACTTGCGATTGCAGGACTTGAACGCATGATCGAAGCCAACGAAGGCGCGATCGTTGAACAGATTTCCGAGCTCCTGCTGCCGATTTATGATGCTACCGACAACTGGGAACGCCGTTGCTGGACAGACGAGCAGCTGCTTCGCGTCGTCATTGAACCAGACAGAAGACGCGACCTTCTCCATGAAATCGCAGGACTCTATGAGCAGCGTGACGAAAATCACGAAAAGGCTTATGAGGCGTATGCAAGAAGCCTCAAGGAAGACCTGCTCAGCCAGACGACGATCGATCAGCTCGTCAATTATGCAGAAGTTCTCGACAAATGGTCAGACCTCGTCAAAGTCATGGAGGAGGCGACCGTTGATGCAGAAGATGTCGTTGCCGCAAAGAATATCCGTTGCATGGCTGCACAGATTTACTGCGAGCATCTCGATGACATCGACTCCGCGATCGAGACATACAAAGCCATCCGCGAACAGGATCCAGAAGACATCGAGATTCTGAACAACCTCGAAGTCCTTTATCGCACAAAAGAAGACTGGAAGGCACTTTCAGAAGTCATCATGGCGAAATCCAAGCTCGTCTCCGATCCGGATGAGCGAAAAGAGCTTCTGTTCCAGGCCGCCCAGCTCAACGAAGATATCCTCGGCGATGTCGATGCAGCCATTGCGATTCACACGGATATCCTCACGGAAGAATCAGGCGAGCCCCGTGCGCTTGACTGCCTTGAAAGACTCTATCTCGGCAAAGAAGCCTGGGCAGACCTGCTCAACGTCTATGCGTCCAAGATTGAAATTGCCGAAGACGACGACAGCCGCAAGGCGCTGTATGCCGCCATGGGCGAGCTTCAGGAAACGAAGCTTGAGGACAACGTCGGCGCAATCGAGAACTATCAGCGTATCCTCTCAATCGATCCCGAGGATGCCTCTGCCCTCGAAGCCCTCGATCGTCTCTATATCGCCACCAACGATATGACGAATCTCCTCGAGATTCTCGAACGTCGCGAGGCGATTTCAGAAGACGATGAAAGCCGCATCAATTTCAAATTCCGTCAGGCCGAATGCTGGTACCGCAACCTTGATGACTGCCTGCGCGCGATCGAAGTTTACAATGCCGTTTTCGAACTCGATCCGGCACACGAAGCAAGCATCGCATCCCTCGAAGAAATCATCTCCGTCGGCGGCGAACCTGCTATCGAAGCAGCCAAAGTCCTCGTACCGATTTATCAAGGTCTCGAGCGCTGGGAAGCCCTTGTCGAAGTCTATGAAGTTCTCGTTGCCGGCAGTGAAGACCTCGATGAGCTGATTGAACTCCTCGGCACCATCGGAACAGTCTATGAGGATTATCTCAACAACCCGAAGGCCGCATTCGATGCCTGGTACCGCGCACTCGCACACGATGTGACCCGCAGCTCCAGCCGTGAAAAAGTGGACGCGCTTGCGGAGACGTGTGACTGCTGGGCAGAGCTCGTTGAAAAGCTTTCGGCACTTCAGACCGAGCTTTCGAGCGATACAGAAGCCGCGATCATCGTTGCGAAACACATGGCTCAGATTTATGAGGAGAAGCTCAATGAGCCTGAGAAAGCCATTGAAGCGCTCCGCTCTGTCTATGAGCTTGACTCGAATGATCTCGAAGCTATCCAGGGCCTTGACCGTCTCTATGAAGTCCTGCAGAAATGGCAAGACCTCGCCGATATTCTCCACACGGAAATCGATATCGCCGAAGACGACGATGCCAGACTCAACAGCTACTATCGTTTGGGTGCCGTTCAGGAGATGTACCTCGAGAACTATGAAGAGGCCGTCAACTGCTACAATGAGATGCATCTGATTGTTCCCGGTCAGCCGGAAGCCATCGAATCCCTCATCCGCATCTTCTCGGCGGGCCACTGCTGCGCAGCAATCGCGGAAATTCTGGAAGCCCATTATCGCGGCACGGAAGCGTGGGAAGAGCTTGTCGCACTTGACCTCCAGTACATTGACCACATCGAGGAAGCCGATGATCGCTATGACAAGTACATCGAAATCGCAGAAGTGCTCCTCAATGAGCTCAATCAGATACCTGAAGGGCTTGAGATTTATGGCCGCGCCCTCAAAGAGCGCCCGGGCGACGACGTTTGCCTGAACAAAATTGACGAGCTCAGCGAAGCCATTCAGGACTGGACCAACAACGTTGTCTACTACAAAAATGCAATCGACAACTGCCAGGATGATGTCATCAAGCAGGATCTGACCCTCCGCATGGCCCAGACCTATGACATGCATCTGAATGATGCTGAAAACGCAGAGAAATGCTATCTCGGCGTCCTCGGCTATGATGCAGAGCATCTGGTAAGCCTCGAAGCCCTGGATCGCATTTACGCCGGTCAGGAACGCTGGCAGGAGCTTGTAGATGTTATCCGCCGCGAGATTCCGATCGTCGATTCAGATGAGACACGCATTACGCTTTACATGCGTCTCGGTGCGGTTCTTAACGATATGCTCGGCGACGGTGACGGCGCAATCGCAGCATACAACGAAATTCTTGAAAACCTCGACCCGAGCTATTGGGATGCCCTCGCTTCCCTCGAAGCCATCTACCATAGTCGCGAAGACTGGGTCTCCCTTGACGACATTTATGACAAGGAAGCCGCTGCGACCAACGATGACAATCAGAGAGTCGAACTCTGGGGCAAACGCGCGCAGCTCAACAGCGAAATCCTCAATAAGACAGACGATGCAATCGATCTCTGGTATCAGGTCATCGATATGCTCGGAGATAACCTCCCCGCCCTGCAGAATCTTGAGGTTCTGTTCACACGTGGGGAGAAATGGGCGGATGTTGCAGATGTCGTCGAACGCCAGGTTCCTCTGACTGCAGACGATATCCCGCTCCACCTCGAGACTTACCGCAAACTCGGCCGCGTCTATCGCGACAAGCTCGAAGACAACGAGCGTTCGCTCGACTTCTGGCGTGAAGCCCATCAGACAGATCCGACTGACCTTGAATCCCTGCGCTCGATCGAAGCTCTCGATGAGACCTTGGATTATCAGGATGAACTCGCCGAGACCCTCAACAAGATCCTGCAGACAAACCAGCTCGGCTTCGACGATCAAATCGCATGCGCAATCAAGATGGCCGGCGTGCTCGACAACCTCGGCCGCACAGAAGACACCATCGCCACATGGCGCTATGTCGTCGGCCTCGATGCCACGCGCATGGATGCCCTCAATGAGCTCGAAAGACTCTATGAAAGCGAAAGCCAGTGGGAAAATGTCGTCAACACACTCCAGGCAAAAATCGCGAATCTTGACGATCTTGAAGCCAAGGTTGAACTTTACCTCCGTATTGCAGAAATCTGGGAGCTCCAGGTCGGCAATATCGACAGTGCAGCCGGCGCCTTCCAGAGCATCCTCGATCTCGATCCTTCGCGAGAATCTGCGTTTGCTTCTCTTGTTGAACTCTACACCAATCACGAACGCTGGCAGGAACTGCTCTCTGCCTACCTGGAACGCTCCGAAGTCATTACTGACCAGCAGCCGAGACTTGAGCTTCTCCTCAAGGGTGCCAAGATTGCTGAAGAGAACATGCAGCAGCCCGAAACGGCCTTTGCAGTCCTGATTCAGTACGCAGTGCCGCAGAACTGGAAAGATGAGACGCTCTCGAGCGAAGTTCAGAGACTTGCAGAACTCACCAACAACTGGGATACGCTCGTCGGGACTTATGAGGAGATGATCGAGAACGAGGTCAACCCGGCCGATAACCTCGCACTTCACAATACAGTCGCGCGCTGGTACTTCCACCACCTCAACAACAACGAGGCATCTTGGCAGCACTTCCAGTTTGTCCTGAACGAAGATCCCAACAACCTGCCTGCCCTAGCAGCCATGACGGAGATCTTCTGGAGACTCGGCGACTGGCCAAATCTCGTCGAATACCTCAATCGTCGTCTCGAACTCACCACGATTACAGACGATCGTGTCTCCCTCTTCATGGAACTTGCAAAAGTCCTTGAAGAAAAAGTCAATGATCCCGAACAGGCGATCGAATGTTACAGCCAGGCATTCAAGCTCAACGAACAGCGCCTGGATGTGATGAAAGAGCTCGCAAGGATTTACGAATCCAGAGGTCAATGGAACGAACTCGTCGATATCCTCGAGCGTGAATTCCCTGTCCTCGAAGAGGATGAGGAGAAGATTGCTGTCCGCAATAAGATCGGTCTCATCTGGGAATCCCAGCTCGCAGATTATGAAAAAGCAGTCGAAGCTTATGTTTCCGTCGTTCAGCTCGACGAAACGAACAGGACTGCACTCACAGCGCTCGAACGCCTCAATGCCGCCCTCGAACGCTGGACTGACCTTCTCAAGGTCTATGAATATCAGCTTGCAGCCTTCACGGAACCTGAAGAACAGATTGCCATCTATTCCAAGGTTTCCCAGGTCTATGAGACGAGCCTCAATGACCTCGAAAATGCCATCACGAGCATGGTTCAGGTCACGCTGATTGACCCCGCCAATATCCCCGCAATCATTGAACTCGAAAGGCTCTATGAACGCGCTGAAAGATGGCAGGATCTCATCGATATCCTCAATGTCCACATCAACACGCTGTCCAATGTCAACGAACATATCGAGCTCTATCGCAAACTCGGTACGGTCTATCGCGACAAGATGAACGATGTGTATCATGCAGTCGAGTCGTTCCAGTATCTGATTGGTATCGACCCGAGCGACAAGCCCGCCTATTACGCACTTGCCGACCTGTATGAAGCCTCCGAGGATTACATCGGCGCCATCGATTACCTCAACCACGTCATCAATTGCCTGACCGATACGGCTGAAGCCATCCAGGTCCACTTCCGCATTGGTCAGCTCTATGACAAACACCTCCAGGACGACGCGGCTGCCGAGGAACGCTACAAGATCTGCCTCGACATCGACCCGAGCTTCATGCCCGCCATCGATGCGCTGAGCGACATGTACGAGCGTCATGAGGATTGGTCCAACCAGGTCCGCATCCTCAAGCAGAAAGTCGAATTCACCCGTGAACTCGATCAGAAAGCTGAAATCAACTGCGCTCTTGGCAATGTATCCCTCAATAAGATCGGCGACCCGGTCAATGCGTACGCCTACTACAACGAAGCACTCGCACTGCAGCCCGACTGTGTCTCCGCAGCCTGGCCGCTTGCTGAGAAGCATATCGTTGACAAATCCTGGGCTCGCGCACTCAGGCTTTTCGAGATTGTCATCAAGGGCATTGAGTTTGATGGCAGCAACAATGCTTCCCTCTATGAACTCAACTACAAAGCCGGTCTCTGCTGTCAGAACCTCGAACAGCACCAGCGTGCCCTCGAGTTCTACCGCGCGTCTTATGAGCTCAATCAGGATTACGCGCCTACCCTTCTCGGCATGGGCGAGGAACTCCTCGAGGCGAATGAATACGAACGTGCCTACAACATGTTCCAGAGCCTCCTCGAAAGATTCAGCGGCGAACTGACGCCCGAACAGGTCATTCAGATCTACTACGACTCGGCAGTCGCCAAGAAAGCGACGAACGACCTCGCGCTCGCAAGACAGCTCCTTGAACGCATCCTCGAAGCCGATGGCACACAGACCAAGTCGCTTGAGCTCATCATTGATGTCTGCACCGAAATGGGTGCATGGGATGCCGTCGTCTATTACATGAGCATCCACATGGAACGTCAGATCGACAAAGACATCAAGTTCACCGAGCTCATGAAGATCGCCCGTATCTATGCGGACAAGATCGGCGATACGGAACGGCAGATTCAGACCTATTACCAGGCTCTCGAAATCGATCCGAATTCCCGCATCGTACTCAACGACCTGCTCAACATCTACAGCTCGACCGGACAGTGGGAGAACGCGATTTCCATCCTCGACCGCATCTGCGAGAACGAGAATGACCCCCAGAAGATCGCCAGACTCTACTACACCATCGCCGTCATCTACCGCGATGAGCTCAACATCGACGATCTCGCGATCGAATACTTCAACCGCACGCTCGACACCGATCTCAACGAGCTCCGCGCATTCGAAGCCATCGACCGCATCCTTACCGCATCTCGCGATTGGGAGACGCTCGAGGTCAACTACACGAACATGATCAAGCGCATCAAGGACATCCCGGAATTCACTGATACGCTCCGTCAGCTCTGGTACGGCCTTGGCGAAATCTACCGCACGCGTCTCAACGAATGGGATAAGGCAATCGTCGCCTTCCAGGAAGCCAGCAAGCTCAGCCCGAACGAGCTCAAATATCACCACATCCTGTCGGAACTCTACATCCGTATGCCGGATCACGGACGCAACGCGATCGAAGAGATCCGCACAATCATCGACCTCCAGGGCGCTGCAGTGACCGAAGAACAGGAACGCAAGAATTATCGCTCCCTCTTCTATCTGTACTATCAGCTCGGAGACCTCGACAAGGCTTGGTGCATCAGCGATATCACTGTCGCCAAGGGCTTTGCGATGCAGGATGAAGTCGATCACCACGACGGCGCGGACGATATGCTCGCGGCACAGCTCCCGAGACTCAATCAGGACGATGTCCGCAACTATATCTATCACCCCGCGCTCTCGCTCGATCTCACCAAGCTCTTCAATTACTTCCTGCAGGGAATCCGCCGCGTCTTCTGCCATAAGGATAAAGACGAAGGCATCAAGAAGAGCCGTCCTCTCAAACCGAACAATGACTCCGCATTCTGGAGAATTTACTCCAATGTCGTCAATTCGCTCGGCATTGCCAACGCACCTCAAGTCTATGACTGCGAAATCCTGAGCACCGGCATGAGGCTCGCAAACGTTGACTTCCTCGCTTTCAAAATCGCACCTGATATGAAAGTCGGACGCTCCATGGATGAACTTCGCTTCATCATCGCGCGCAACCTCTTCCTCTATCAGAACTTCTACATGGCAGGCATCAACCTGGGCTCCAACGCTCTCAAAACGCTCTTCATGGCATCTGCTGCGTTCGTCAACAATATGAAGCCGCTCGACATAAGCCAGGATCGGATTTTCGAGGCTCTCAAAGACGCGCCCAAGGCGATTCAGATGGATATCCGCACCAAACTGGACGACATTCGGCATCAGGATCAGAAGAACGTCAACATTTCGGAATGGCTCCGTGCTGTCGAACTGACCTGCGACCGCGTCGGCCTGCTCTACAGCGCCAACTACGGCATGGCCGCCACGCTAATCAAACGCGACGATCTCAGAATCTCGAAGCTGACAGCGGAAGAGCGCATCGCGGAACTCACCAAGTTCGCCATGAGTGACGACTACTCGAAACTCCGTGGCAGACTGAACATCAAGACATACGACGATTCAGACGATCTGCCCCAGCAGTGATTCTGACCGGCGGGGGAAAGCCTCCCCCCGCGCGGCTATTTGCCTGCGCAAATACGCCGCTCCCCCCTCTGGCTGCCCCGGTGCGAATGCGTGCCGGGGCATTTTTCTTTCATAAGGAGCCCGATTATGAACTGTTTTGGTATTGTCGGATGCGGAAAGATGGGCCAGGCACTCGTCTCAGGCATGCGCCCGGAACTCGCGGATACCCCCCTGATCTGCTGCGACGTTTCAGAAGAAGCCCTTAAAGCCACACAGAAGATTCTCGGCGATCATGCCACAATGACTCAGGAGCTCGACGAAGTTGCCGCCAAAGCGGACGTCATTCTCCTGTGCGTCAAACCGGCACAGGCGCCCGGCGTCCTCAGACGCCTGAACGACGGTCCGCGGAAAGTCATCCTCTCCATTGTTGCAGGCCTCACACACGCCAGGCTCAGCGAATGCGCCCCCGCGCACATCTGCGTCCGGATCATGCCCAATACGCCCGCGCTCGTCGGCGCCGGCACAAGCGTCATCTATGACAGCAAACTCCCGCAGCCCGTGCGAGCGCTCGCGGAACGCCTGTTCGGCCGTACCGGCGGCTGCCATTTCGTAGACCACGAGGAGATGATGGATGCTGTGACCGGCCTGAGCGGCAGCACGCCTGCACTGTTTGCCATGATGATCGAAGCACTCGCGGATGCCGGCGTCGCCGAGGGCCTGCCGCGCGCAACAGCCTTTGCACTCGCGAGGGAAACTATGCTGGGCACCGCAAAGCTCCTGGAATGCCAGCACCCCGCCATTCTCAAGGAAAATGTCATGAGCCCCGGCGGCACGACAGCCGCCGGCGTGCTCGCGGCAGAAAAGGCCGGTTTCAGACAGGCTGCTGCCGCTTTCGTCTGCGCTGCATCACAGAAATCAAGACAGATGTCCTGAGGATCGCACTGCTCCCCGAACCGCTGCCCAAAGCAGCGCCAAGCCCCAGACGGAGGGGGGAGCGGCGTATGCCCGAACGGGCATAGACGCGCGGGGGGACACTTCCCCCCGCCCCAAAACAACCAAAGTGCACTTTTTTTGCCTGTCTCCATGATCTGAAGTATAGTCCCAAACTGGCTTATGGATGTCTTTGTGATGTGAGGTGACAAATGCGAGTGAGATCAGGCGGATACAGCAATCAGGTTGAATCCAATATCAACGGGGAATGCTGGGCGATAGACCCATCAGGCAGCTTTTTTGCGCTCTCGGCTGGTGTCGGCAACCACGCCAGGGAAACCTCAGAGCGCGTCTGCCAGAGCATTATGAAGCTTCTGCTCCCGCATCGATCGCAGATTGACACGATGGCCGCAGATACGCGCCCAGATTCTCGCCAGATGCTGATGAGCTCCCTTTGCGGCGCGATGATACGCACGGAACGCGAGCTGTTTGAACGGGCGGAGCAGTCTCCGGAAACCAAGACAATGGCTGCAACTTGCGATCTGCTCTATCTCGCAAACGGTTCCGTCTATATCGGCCATGTGGGCAACAACCGCGTGTTCCTGCTGCGAGGCGACACAGGCCGCCAGCTGACGATTGACCACACGGTCTATGAATACCTGAAGGCACAGGGCAGGCGAGAGGAGGACATCAACCACCAGTCCTACAAAACGCGCCTGACACGTGCGCTCGGCATGAGCGGCGGCGCGCAAATCGACACGCTCCAGGTCGACCTCCGTCAGGGCGACAGGCTCGTGATCTGCTCCTCAAACGTGCATTTCTGCTTCCAGAACGCGACGCATCTCGCACAGCTCTACCGAACGATGGACCCGCAGAAAGCCTCTGAATTTCTTGTCAGATACGCGCTTGAACACGGCGCGGAAGGCCAGGCTTCCGTCATCTGCATTGAGATTTCCGATCCCGGCATGCGCACAGGCGCTCTCGAAACAGACAGCCGCATCACTGCGCTCGAAAAGATCTGTTTCTTCCGAAACCTGAGCTACCAGGAAATGCTCCAGGTCATGCCGATCACGTTTGAGCGCAGCATCGAACCAGGCGTCGAGATCATCCATGAAGGCGACAACGGGGAGGAGCTCTACATTCTCGTATCGGGGAAATGCGAAGTGACGAACGACGGCGTCAGGATCGCATGTATCGAATCAGGCAGCTCGTTCGGGGAGATGAGTCTCGTGGATCGCCAGCCAAGAAGCGCGACCGTAAAGTCCCTAGAGCCTTGCCGTCTTCTCGTCATACGCGCGGCGGACTTCGAGCGCCTGACCGTGAGCGGCCCGCTAGCGGTCAATCTGCTCTGGAACGTGACGCATGAACTGTCTGACCGTCTGAGGAAAGCCTCCGAAACCATTCGCCAACAGGGCAAGCTCCTTCTCGCGCACCACATCGTGTAACTCCCTCAAAGCAATATCGTTTGCTAGCATGGGTTCCGATGTGCTAGAATATGGCTGTTTTTTAGAGTTTGAACGAACTCAAAAACAGGGATGAAAAACACATGGATAATTCTGGAAAATCAAACCTTCCCCCAAGTATCACGGGGTCACATCCACTCGGAAATCCGCGTCAGGGCTCTCGTCCATTCCCACAGCCCCCTCGCTCCCCCTCTATGCCGAACGCCAGACCGGCAGGTGTGTCATCCTCCGTTCCAAGAGTTCCCCCGATTTCAGCAGCCCCCTCATCCCCTGCGCTTCCCCCGGGCGTTTCCAACCCTGCCGCGCCGGCCGCACCTGCAAGCGCACAGCCGCCTCATGAACTGACCCCGCTGGAAGTCGAAAATCTCAAGAACCTCACTGCTGATCCCGAAATCGACATCGAAGCGCCAGATGCCTCTCTCCCTGTCGGCATGAAAATCGATGACCGATACGAAATCGTGAGCGTCCTCGGTGTCGGCGGTTTCGCGACCGTCTATCGCGCGCGCCATCTCACCATCGATCGCGATGTCGCCCTCAAGGTCATGGACCTCAAAAAAGGCGTCGACCCGAGCTATGCGGAACGCTTTTATCGCGAAGCGAAAATCGCCGCCAAGATCCACCACAACAATGTCGTGGCAATCTATGACTTCGGTCACGTCGCTGAAACCAAACAGCCCTATATCGCCATGGAAATGCTCCATGGTCACGATCTCAGCCACGAGCTGAGCGAAGCCGGCCCGCTCAGCCCCAAACGCGCATTCGTGCTCTTCCGACCGGTCCTTGAAGCACTCGCGCAAGGACACAGGCTCGGCATCATCCACAAAGACTTAAAGCCTGAAAATCTTTACCTCGTCGATCCACGCGGACAGCACGAACTCATGAAGGTGCTCGACTTCGGTGTCGCACGCATCAACTCCAGCGAAATCGCAAAGCTGACAAGCGCCAGCCAGCTGCTCGGCACACCGCGATATCTCGCGCCTGAATATATCAAGACACAATCTGTCAGCCCCGCCATCGACGTCTATCAGATGGCACTCATCCTGTCTGAAGCTCTCACCGGCATCCCCGCTGTCTCCGGCGACCCCTTCCACTCGATGATGCTCCACTGCAGCGGCCAGCTGCAAATCGCGGAATTTCTGCTCGAAGGACGCGTCGGAGAGGTCTTCAAAAAAGCAATCAGCATCGACCCTAACGATCGTTATCCCGACTGCGAGGCTTTCGGCGAAGCGCTCGACTCCATCGCCGATTGCTTCGAGAGCAATATCCCGCTCGAAGGCGGCGCACCTCAGCTCACGCCTGACAGCAGCATCTCTTCAAAGATGATGGCCATGCCTTTTGGCACTGGCGGCAGCGACAACAAACTTGAACAGCCCGTCTATCATCCGCAGAAGAAAAAATCGATCGTTCCCATCATCATCGTCCTCGTGCTCATCGTGGCCGTGATCAGCATCTTCGCGGCAATCATGTTCAACACCAAGCGAAAGACCGAAAATAAAGAAGCCGAGCTCGCTGCCATGCTCGCCGCAAACGAGGACAAAGAAGTCTCTTTCAGCTTCGATTCCACTCCGCGCGGCGCTCATATCGATCTCAATGGCATTGAAACCATCTGCGATGAAACACCATGCACTTGGAAATCAACCGAAAATCAGCTCAAAACACCCATGAGCCTCGTCTTCAAATATGAAGGATATAAACCCTACACCTATAAGCTCGACAGCGAGTCTTATGAAAGCACGCAAGGCAATATTTCTGTCACCCTGGAAGAACAGGTCAAAGAAATCACCGAGCTCGAGTTCACACTCAACTACGAGCCCGAAAATGCCACAGTTACAGATGTTACAGATACCGATACCGGAGAGACTGTCTGCAGCAAATCCCCATGCGCCTATAACTTCAAAATTGAAAAAGGTTATGTCGTTCTCAAATTTTCTGCCCCCGGCTATCGCTCCGTCAGGGAACCCCTTACCAAACCTAAATTTGACGAAACCGACGGCCTCATCAAGATTTCCCTCGACAAGGAAACGCCAAAACCCGTGAAAACTGCCAATAAAGGCGATGGCGGCGGACGCTCCACGACTCAGGTGCAGAAAGAGATCGTGTATGTCGAAGTCGAAAAAGAAGTCGAAAAAGAAGTCGTCAAGGAAAAAGAAAGACCAAAAGTCAAGATCGTCGGTATGGACTGATCGCAAACGGCATCCACAAGATGCCGTTTTTTTTTGGACAGGGGGAAGCCTCCCCCTGCGCGGCTATGTGCTCGACCGTTCCGGTCTGCGCGCATACGCCGCTACCCCCTCTGCCCGGGGCGTTTGCGGCGCGCTTCGTGTCTGAGCAGCATCACGGCTCCGGGCGCGCAGGCTCCAGGATGGTGAATAGATGCGTCAATCTAAGCACTTATATGAATTTAGAACATTCATCTTCATATGCTTCGCAACTCCATCCCCAGTGACTAGGGCCGAAGTGCTTATATTCGCAGTTGCAAAGTGATTTATCAAAACACTCGCTGGAGCCCTTATAACAGCCATCTTTGCAGGTTGTCGGGCAATTCTCTGGCCAAATGCATGAACCATCATCATTACAGCCATAAACACATTTGTCCTCCGGACCACTGCTGTCCCACAACTTTTCAGAACAGCGCAAGCTGAGGATTCACAATAGGTTCAGTCATTTTGGGTATGAGATAATCGTCGAGAATTTCGTTTGAGAACAAATTAATACGTATCCAATTCAAAATTTCACGCATTG